>DATBCV010000035.1:0-89699 GCA_036270275.1 Chthoniobacterales bacterium
CGGAGAAGTGATAAGTGACAAGTGACCAGTGACAAGACTAAAGAGGCGATCCACCTTCCAAGTGCGAATATTTTTGTTCGCGAGACTTAACTTATCGGCTTTTTTCTCCCTGTGAATCCGCCTTTCCAATGCAGGAAACATCGGGGCCTCAGCGCGCTGCTTGCGTTAGTGCTCGCAACAAGCTTTTTCCTGCATGGGTGCACACGCGATCGAAACATGCCCTCGGATGCCGAGTTAGTGAGACTTTTTCGCATGCACCGGGATACTTTTGAGCAGCTTCGCGCGATCGCTATGAAAGATGTCTGGTCCGTCAGTTATATAAGCCTTGAAGTGCTAGACCAGAACAAGCTCAGCGCAGACCGTCGTAAACAGTACGCCGATCTATTGTCCAAGATACGTCCCGACCTGGTAATGGGAATAGATTCTTTTGAGATTTCATTTTCGTTTTCAGGCGGTGGCGAGGGATTATCTGTCAATCGCAGCTGGATGAAAGGTATCTCGTATTTGCCGCGTGCTACACCCGTTGGACACTTCGTCAGAAGCCTCGACACATTACCGCTCGACGATGGTCAGTACTATGTGCCGATTGAAGGGAATTGGTACGTCGTCTATAAGCAATTGGAGTAACAAAGCGTTGTCGTCTCGCTGTTACCATGGATTATAATCACCCGCGTCAGCGGCTCAGATCGAGCATTCGCAAAATCGGTTGCTCAGCGCGCTGTCGAATTTCTTCCGGCAAAATAATCTCCGGCTCCATGTTAAGCAGCGCGTTGTACGCTTTTTCCAGCGTGTTCTTCTTCATGTACCGGCACTCGCCGCAGAAACAATTCTCGGTCGGCCCAGGAATGAAGGTCTTGTGCGGGATTTCTTTTCGGAGCCGGTGCAACATTCCCGCTTCGGTGACGACGATGATTTCGTTTGCGGGCGAGTTTCTGCAGAACGCGATCATTTTCTCGGTCGAACAAACTTCATCCGCCAGCATCCGGACCGCGTAAGTGCACTCGGGATGCGCGACGACCGGCGCGTTTGGGAATTGTTCGCGGATCCGCGAGATGCTGCGCGCGGTGAATTCCACGTGCACGTAACAATTGCCCTGCCACAAATCCATTTCCCGCCCTGTGCGCTCGGTCACCCAGGCGCCGAGGTTTTGATCGGGGACGAAAAGTATATGTCGATCTTTCGGCGCGGCCTTCACGATCTTGTCCGCATTTCCGCTCGTGCAAATGATGTCGGACTGCGCTTTCACGCCCGCGCTGCAATTGATGTAAGCGATGACGTAATAATTTTTGTCGGCGTGCTTTTTTAAAAACTCTGCCAGCTTTTCCGGCGGACACGATTCCGAGAGCGAGCAGCCCGCCTCGAGATCGGGCAGAATCACGCGCTTGGTGGGGTTGATGATCTTCGCCGTCTCGGCCATGAAATGAACGCCGCAAAATAGAATCACGTCCGCTTCGGTCTTGGCGGCTTGATAACTCAAGCCTAACGAGTCGCCGACGAAATCAGCCACGTCCTGAAGCTCCGGGACCTGGTAATTGTGCGCGAGAATAATCGCGTTGCGCTCCGTCGCCAGCTCTCGCAACGCCTTCGCAAGATCGGCAGTCGAACCTCCAAGGCGGTTCGAACTGGATGCAACGTCACGTTGCTCACGTTGCAAATTTACAGCAGTGACTGCCATAGATTACTATCGCGACAAATGAGCGCTTCTCAAACCTATCGGCTCGGGTTCATCGGCGCTGGCAAACTCGCCGGCTCGGTCATTCGCGGGTTAATGCGGGCGAAATTTTGTCCGCCGAACGAAATCATTGCGAGCGAGCCAAACGAAGAAACGCGCACGGCGTTGCAAAGTGAAACGAACATCATCTTAACCGCGGAGAACGCAGAGGTCGCCGAGAAGGCAGACACAGTCTTCATCGCCGTGAAACCGCCGATGGTTTTGCCGGTCCTGACCGAGCTCAAAGACAAATTGCAGAACAAACTGGTAGTCTCGCTCGCCGGCGGAGTGCGCATCGCGAGCATGGAAAAAGTTTGCGACGCGCGAATCATGCGGGCGCTAACGAACACGCCCTCGGCGATTTGTCGCGCGGCGACCGGAATCGCGCGCGGAAGTCGCAGTACGAACAACGATGTCGATCTTACGAAGAAAATTTTCGGCGCAGTCGGCGTGGTCGTTGAGATCGAAGAGTCGCAAATCGATATCGTGACGGCGTTGAGCGGCAGCGGGCCGGCGTTTATCTACACAGTCATTGAAGCGCTCGCCGCCGGCGGAACGAAACTTGGATTGGCGAATGATGTCGCGATGGAACTGGCGATTCAAACCGCGCGCGGCGCGGCCGATATCATGCTCGAATCGAAGATGTCGCCGGAAGAACTGCGCAGAATGGTTGTGACGCCGGGCGGCACCACTGCGGCCGGACTTGCGGTGATGGAAAAACTTGGAACGAGCGAAAGTCTGATTGCAGCCGTCGAAGCTGCGACAAAACGCGGCCAGGAGATGGCCAGAGAAAACAGGTAGCGGCGATTGACCTCAATCGCCATGGCGGTTCGGTGAACCGCCGCTACCTAAGGCTTTGCGCATCACTTCGAGCGGCGCTTCGCGCTGAAACCAGGTCTCGAACGCGAGTGCACCTTGATGAAGCAACATCGACAATCCGTTCGCCGCTCGCGCGCCTGCTTCGATTGCCGCCGCAACCAAAGGCGTGCGCGCGGCAGTATAAATCGTGTCGTAAACCATCAAATGCGGCGCGAGCAATCGCGCGGGAATCGGGGAAGGATCGCCCCGATTCAAACCGACCGGCGTCGCGTTAACGATAAGATCGACATTCGCGATCTGAAATTGAAACGCGCGCTCTTCCCAAGCAATCGCTTGCAAACGCGGCACCGGACCAAGCACTCGCGGCCCTTCAAAAAACTTCCGCAGCGAATCCGCGAGCAACTGGCCCTTTTCGAAAGTGCCGTTCGCAATGACAAGCCGTTCGCAGTTTTCCTTCGCGCATTGCAGAGCGATTGCGCGAGCCGCCCCTCCCGCGCCGAGCACGAGAACGCGCAGGTCGCGAAGATCGACTGAAAATTCCTCGCGGACCGCGCGCCCGAAGCCGCGGCCGTCAGTGTTGAAGCCGCGCAACCTGCCGTTATCGGTCTTAACGACGTTCGCTGCGCCGATTGTTTTGACGTTGTCTTCGACTGAATCGAGCAACTCGAGTGCGGCGACCTTGTGCGGGATCGTCAAGTTCACGCCGACGAATTCGAGCTTTCGAATCAGTTCGACGGCTTCACGCAATTCGCCCGGCGAAATGTGGAACCGCGAATATTGCATGTCGATCTTGTGATGCTTCAACGCCGCGTTTTGCATTTGCGGCGAAAGCGAGTGCTCTACCGGATCGCCAAAAACGCCCAGCCGAATCGGCGGATCGATTTCGCGCCAATTTTTCAAATCGGCGAGCGAGTAAACGTTTTTGCTTACGCTTGGCTTCCTTTTCATGTCATCCCGAACGGAGTGAGGGACCTCTCACAAGCTGATTGAGCTTCCTTAATAGTTTGTGTGATCGAAGCTTCCTGGGTGAGATCCTTCGCTTCGCTCAGGATGACCTGCTTGAAAATTTTTCGATGGCGCGATCGAATCGTTTCAGGACGCGATCTTTTCCCATCACTTCGAGCATGTGATAAAGACTCGGGCCGACGCTGCGACCGCTCACACCGACGCGCGCGGGGTGCACGAGATCGCCAGTTTTGCAGCCGAGCTTTTGCGCCAAATTTTTCAACGTCGACTCGAGCGTGGCCAAATCCCAGTTGTCGATCTTCGCAAACTCATCGCGCAAGGATTTCAGATGCGCGGACGCTTCAGGCTTCCCGAAAACTTTCTTCACCGCTTCGGGATCGAATTCGTAATCTTCAGTGAAGAAATAACTCGTCCATTCCGGCACATCTTTGAAGAGCTTGATCTTCTCTTTCACAATCGCGAGCACGTCGCGGGTGTATTTTTCGTTCGAGATGTCGATCTTCGCGCGTTCCATGAAAGGCCGCGCCAGCTCGATGAATCGCTCGAGCGACATTTGCGCGATGTACTGGCCGTTGAGCCAAAAACATTTGTCGAGATCGAATGCAGCGTTGCGGCGATTGATTTTCTCCAGCTCGAAAAGTTTTACCACTTCCTCGATGTCGATTTTCTCTCGATTGTCTTTCGGCGACCAACCCAGCAGGCAGAGATAATTTCGGACCGCTTCGGGCGCGTAACCCTGCTCGATGTAAGTCGCAATCGCCGCGCCTTCGTCGCGCTTGCTCATCTTCGATCCGTCGCGATTCAAAATAAGCGGGATGTGCGCGAAGTTTGGCGGCGTCGCGCCGAGCGCGCGATACAGCTCAATGTGCTTCGGCGTATTAGAAAGATGATCTTCGCCGCGAATCACGTGCGAGATTTTCATCTCAATGTCGTCGATCACATTCACGAAATGAAAAATCCAGGAGCCGTCCGGCCGGCGCACGGTCATGTCAGGATGCGTTCCGGGATTCGTGAGATCGAAATCGATTTTACCGCAAACGAGATCGTCCACGATGACGTGCTCGCGCGGCGAACGAAATCTCAACGCGCCTTGGTCTTCGAAAATATGGCCTGCGTCTTGAAGTTGTTTCAAATAGCGTTCGTAGATGTCGTTGCGCTGACTTTGAAAATACGGACCGAGATCTCCACCGGCATGCGGACCTTCATCCCAATTAATTCCGAGCCATTCGAGTCCTTGATAAATCGCGGCGGCGGCTTCTTCCGTATTCCGTTTGGTGTCGGTGTCCTCGATTCGCAAAACGAATTTGCCGCCGTGATGGCGAACGAAAAGCCAATTGAACAAAGCGGTGCGCGCGCCGCCGATGTGAAGATAACCAGTGGGCGACGGAGCGAAACGAACTCGAACTTCAGAAGACATTCTCAAATATTGTAGCCGCTTCGCTGTGCGAAGCGAACGCCGCCCACAAGGCGGCGGCTACAGATTCTACTCAATAAAGATCTTCCCGGCGCGCCGGCGCGCATGTCGATCTTGCGGAAGATTCACTTTCGCGATGCGCGTCTCGGGGTCGATCAGCGACCGGACGCCTTCGACGACATCAAATCCGACATTTGAAATTTTTTGCCCCCGCAACCATCTCAAAATCTGCCGACGCTGAAGCGCAACGGGCAATTCCCGCAACCTGGCAACGGAAAGATCGACATCGTTCGCGTTTGGCAACTGATCTTCAAGCCAATGTTCTTCTTCGGCTGCGATCATTGCCGCGCGGAAAATGTTTTGGCGGATGTTCCGACCCAGGGTTTTTTCGAGATAAGGAATGATTCTACGCCGGACTCGATTGCGGAGAACGGCGAGATCCTTGTTCGATTCATCCTCGCGAAACTTAAGACCATGCGCGGCGATGTATTCATCGATCTCGCGCCGCCAGATCCCGAGAAACGGGCGGACAATCGTAAGATCGACATCGTCGATGCGGCGTTTCGAAATTTCGCGCATGGAACCGAGACCGGACGTTCCCGATCCGCGAAAGAGGTTAATGAAAAAAGTTTCGACGAGGTCGTCGGCGTGATGTCCGAGAAAAATCGTCGGAGCGCGTTTCTTTTTCGCCACTTCCGCGAAAAATTTGTAGCGCGCGTCCCGGCCGGCAGCTTCAATCGACATTTTTTGTTTCGCCGCGAGCGCTCGGACGTCGGCTGAACCGATTTCAAGATCGACATCGAGCTTGGCCGCCATTTTTTCGACGAACTTCGCATCGCGACCACTCGAACTTCCGCGGAGCTGGTGATTGAGATGGCACGCGGTCAATTTTTTGTAGCCGGACTTAACGAGCCAATGAAGAAGCGCGATTGAATCGCGTCCGCCGGAAACGCCGACCAGATAACGTCCGTCAGGCGGAAGCTGAAAATTTTTATTTGTTTGAATCCAATTCATCGGCCGCTGTCATCCCATGTGCGAAGACAATGATAACGCGCGGCGAGATTAGACAAAAGCAGCACGGAACGGCGTCTTCATTAGAGAAAGGGAAACAGCCATGAAAAAGAAATCGACATATCGGTTGCTGGTGCAGTCGGAAGAGAGAAGCAGGAACGTTTTGGAGGCGGCGTTGTACGCGCTATTCGCGCTCGCGGCTGTCATAACGATTTGGCAATTTGCGGAGCAACCGTCATCGTTGCCCGCGCAGCGGACGGTGGCGTCACTCGAGCAGCGTTTACCCTCGTGATTTGGGGGAGATTTGACAATGAATGAACGTTCATTCATTGTCTCTCCTCATGTCCCAAGCCCTGGCCGAACCTACTTCTACCGATCGTCGTGAGCAGATCCTTGAGGCGGCTGTGGTTTGCTTTGCCAAACGCGGTTTTCATCAAGCGAGCATGCACGATATCAGTGCTGAAGCCGGGATCAGCGTAGGCCTGATTTATCGCTACTTTCAAAATAAAGAAGCGGTGATCGCGGCGATGGCGGACCGGCACAAGCGAGAGATTCAAGAGCTGGTTGAGCGCGCCCGGAAGGCGCCGACGTTGCTCGAAGCTCTCGAAATTTTGTTCACCGCGCATTGCTGCGAAGACTCGCCACGTGTGGTCTCGGCATTCGTTGTCGATCTTTACGCGGAAGCTGCGCGGAATCCCGGAGTGGCCGATCTCGTGCGAGACGTTTTGACAACGGCGATGGACGGCGTGACGGATTTGATCGCCCGCTCGCCCGAGGGCCGCGACACAGCGCATGGACTCGCTCCACACGAATTGTCGGAGCTGATCTTTGCGGTCGCGCGCGGAATGTTAATGCGCGATGTGTTGCAACCGCAGGAAATGACCGCGGCCGAGAGGCGCGCCAAACAAATGGAAGTGACGCGCAGATTGTGGCGCGTGTTGTTTAAAGCTGAGGACCAAGCAGCGTATGCATGATGTAGCGAAAACTGTTTCGATGGAACCGAAGAAAAAATTGCGGGGCCCGCTGGCAATTGCCATTGGCGGACTTCTGGTGCTCGTGATTCTCCTGGTCGGCATCAAAGTTCTGCAGATCAAAAAAATGATGAGCACGCCGATGCAGATGCCGCCCGCGACTGTTTCGAGCGTTGTCGTGAAAGAAGAAGCTTGGGCACCGACGATTTCGGCCATCGGTTCAATATCAGCGGTCCAAGGCGCGGTCGTGTCCACTGAGCTTGGCGGTGTCGTGGCGCAGATCAGTTTTCAAAACGGTGGTGAAGCAAAAAAGGGCGACGTTCTCGTCAGACTAGCGGCCCTTACGGAGGACGCCGATTTGGAATTGGCGCGAAGCGATCTGGATCGCACTCGAGACCTGGCAAAGCGCAGAGTAATTTCAAAGGCGGAACTCGACGCCGCGGAATCCAAGTTCAAACAAAAGGAAGGCGCCGTCGCGAAGAAAGAAGTGCGCGCTCCGTTTGATGGTCAGCTTGGAATTCGGCAGGTGAACGTGGGGCAAATGATCAACCCCGGCCAGCAAGTGGTGCAGCTGACTGCGCTCGATCCGGTGTATGTCGATTTTTCGTTGCCGGAACAATATTTGCCGCAGCTCACGAACGGACTCGAAGTAAACGTTCGCGCGGATGCGCTGGGCGGCCGCGAGTTCAAAGGAAAATTAACGGCGGTCAACTCGATGGTGGACAGCGTGACGCGCAACATCACCGCACAGGCGACGCTCGCGAACCCTGAGCACGTGCTGCATCCGGGAATGTTCGCGAAAGTTGAAGTTGTTTTGCCGTCGAAAGGTAAAGCGCTCGTAATTCCTGGATCGGCCGTGTCGTATGCGCCGTTCGGCGATTCCGTTTACATCATCGAGAAAAAGAAGGACGAGAAGACCGGGAAAGAATCGCAAGTGCTGCGGCAGCAATTTGTGCGCATCGGCGAATCCCGCGGCGATTTCGTTTCGGTCACGCAAGGATTGAAAGGTGGCGAGACGATTGTCAGCACCGGCGTTTTCAAATTGCGCAACGGAATGGCGGCGAACATCAACAACGATCTCGCGCCCAAACCACAACTAAAGCCGAACCCGCCGGATTCGTGAGCAAAGATCGACAAGTCATAAGATCGACATGAAATCGTTTACCGATCTTTTTATCAAGCGGCCGGTGTTGGCGATGGTCGTCAGCTTCGTGATTCTTATCGCCGGGTCCAAGGCGTTGCTGCCGATTGTTTTTCCGAGCATGAAAGGCCTCGGCGGATTGAACGTGCGGCAATATCCGCGGAGCGATGTCGCATCCATTAGCGTGAGCACGGTTTACGTCGGCGCGGATGCGGAACTCGTGCGCGGTTTTATCACAACGCCGCTGGAGCGCGCGATCGCGGCCGCGGACGGCATCGATTACATCTCGTCGCAAAGCAAGCAGGGTATTTCGACCATCACCGCGCGTCTGAAGTTGAATTACGACGCGAACAAGGCGCTCTCGGACGTCAGCTCGAAAGTGGACGCGATCCGGCGCGACTTGCCGCCGGAATCGGAAATTCCCGTCATTGAAATTCAATCCGCGGACACGCAATTCGCCGCCTGCTATTTGAGTTTCGGCTCGGACATTCTTCAGCCGAACGAAGTCACCGATTATCTTGTGCGATTGGTGCAGCCGCGATTGACCGCCGTCGGCGGCGTGCAGAAAGCCGACATTCTCGGCGGGCGTTACTTCGCGATGCGCATTTGGATGAAGCCGGACCGAATGGCGGCGTTGAATATTTCGCCGTCACAAGTTCGTGAAGCGTTATCGAAAAATAATTTTCTAGCCGCGGTCGGAAACACGAAGGGCTCGCTCCTTCAGGTCAATCTTACCGCGAACACCGATCTGCACACGGCGGACGATTTCAAAAAACTTGTCGTGCGACAGAACGGCAACACGCTCGTTCGATTGGGCGACATCGCAGACATCGTGCTCGGCGCGGAGGATTACAATTCGCAAGTCCATTTCTCCGGACAGCAGGCTGTGTTCATGGGCATTTATGTTTTGCCCAACGCGAACTCGGTGGACGTGATCAAACGCGTCCGCGCGGAGATGGATCAGATCAGAAAAGAATTGCCGAGCGGAATGACGGGCGAGGTCGCGTACGACTCGACCGCTTACATCAACGACGCGATTCACGAAGTCGTGAAAACGTTGATCGACACATTGCTCATCGTGATGGTCGTAATCTTCCTCTTCCTCGGGTCTCTCCGTTCGGTGGTCGTGCCTGTCGTCGCGATTCCGATTTCGCTAATCGGCGCGTTGTTCTTGATGCAGACGTTTGGGTTCACGCTCAATCTCCTTACGCTGCTCGCGATCGTGCTCTCGGTCGGATTGGTCGTCGATGATGCGATCGTTGTTGTCGAGAACGTCGAACGTCACATGCGCGAGGGAATGTCGCGCATGAACGCGGCGTTGGTTGGCGCGCGCGAATTGATCGGACCGATCATCGCGATGACGATTACGCTGGCGGCAGTTTACACACCGATCGCGCTTCAAGGCGGTCTGACGGGCGCATTGTTCCGCGAGTTCGCGCTCACGCTCGCGGGCGCAGTTTTCATTTCGGGCGTGGTCGCGCTGACACTTTCACCGATGATGGCGGCGAATTTATTGCGCGCCGGACACGAGAACCAAGGATTTACCGGATGGGTGAATCGCACGTTCGATCGTTTTCGCGATTGGTACGGCGAACATCTCGATCGAACGCTCGCGGCGCGGCCGGCGGTCTACGCGGTTTGGATCGGACTCTCGCTCCTCGGAATTTTGTTTTGGAAAATGTCGCCGGCCGAATTGGCTCCAAAAGAAGATCAGGGCGTCATCTTTGGAATCATCACCGCGCCTGCGAATGCGACGATTGACGATACGATCCGATATGCTGACGCCGCCGAGAAAGTTTTTCTCAGCTTTCCGGATACGCGCTTCACTTTTCAACTCACATTTCCCGACCAGGGCTTCGGCGGAATGGTCTTGAAGCCGTGGGGAGTTCGTAAAACGCCGACCAGCGATTATCTGCCCCGCGTGCAAATGGGCCTCGGACAAATCCCCGGCATTCAAATGTTCCCGATCATGCCATCGGCGTTGCCGGGCAGCGACAATTTTCCGGTCAGCTTTGTCATAACATCGACCGCCGATCAGGACCGCATTCTGGAATTCGCTAAGCAGATTTTCGGGAAAGCTATGCAGGCGCACATTTTCCAATTCGGCGACATCGACACAAAGATCGATCAGCCGCAGGCGAGGATTGAATTCGATCACGATAAAGTGGCGTCGCTCGGACTCGACATGCAAAAAGTCGGCGCGGATTTATCGGCGAGCGTCGGCGGAAATTTTGTGAACCGGTTCAACATTGCCGGCCGAAGTTACAAAGTCATTCCGCAGATCAAGCGCGTCGATCGTTTGAATCCGGAGCAACTGCAAAGCATTTACATCAGCGGGCCGAACAATCAGCTCATACCGCTGAGCACGGTCGCAACGATCAAGCACGGCACGGTCGCGCGTTCGCTGAACCGGATGCAGCAGCTCAATGCCGTGACGATTAGCGGAGTGCCTGCGGTTTCGCTCGACGCGGCGCTACAGTTTTTGGAGAAAGAAGCGCACAACACTTTGCCGGCCGGCTACGTTCTTGACTACACCGGCGAATCGCGACAGTTACGGACTGAAGGGAGCAAGTTCGGCATGGTCTTCGCCCTGGCGGTCCTCTTGATCTTTTTGGTGCTGGCCGCGCAGTTCAATAGTTTTCGCGATCCATTCATCATTCTGCTCGGCTCCGTGCCGCTCGCCATCTTCGGAGCGCTGCTCTTCACGTTTTTGAAAATGCCGTTCGGCACATTTTTTACGGACAAGTTCACCACGACCTTGAACATTTATTCGGAAGTGGGACTCGTCACCCTGGTCGGACTCGTTTCGAAAAACGGAATCTTGATCGTGCAATTCGCGAATGAGTTGCAACGCCAGGGGATGGATAAACTCGCGGCAATCGCGCAAGCGTCGCGAATTCGTTTGCGACCGGTGATGATGACAAGCGCCGCGACCGTTGCGGGTCACTTGCCGCTTTGCTTCGTGACTGGAGCGGGCGCGGCCGCGCGTAATTCAATTGGTTACGTGCTCGTCGGTGGAATGACGATCGGAACCATCTTTACTCTCTTCATTGTCCCATCGCTCTACATGCTCATCGCTAAGCAGCATCATGAGAGATCGTTGATGGATGCCGAAGTCGAAGGCGTGACAGAAGATGTCGATCTTGCGCCGCAAGAGCTCGAACCGGCGACACATTAATAAAAAAAGCGCGGCCAATAAATGGCCGCGCTGCTGAAGCTGAGGAACCGTTCAGTTCAGTGTAGTGACTTCCTCGCTTTGCGATTTTCTCTAAAAGCAATCGCGATGCCAAGTCGCCGCGCGCGTTTGCGCGACGACTGATTTTTACTTTGTGCTACTGTCCGCCTTTATGCAGCGCAGTTTCTTGGCGGCACTTTTTCTTTCGTCTCTGGCCTTTGCGGCCGACTCGCCCACGCAATCCAAATATCCGCCGGCACCGACGAGCGATCAGGTCGACGATTACAACGGGACCAAAGTCGCGGATCCTTATCGGCCTCTGGAAAACCCGGACACGCCCGAGTCGCGGAAGTGGATTGACGCCGAAAACAAGATCACCTTCGACTTTTTGAAAACGATTCCGGAGCGCGACGGAATCAAGAAGCGACTGACCGAAGTCTGGAATTACGAGCGGTTCGGCGTGCCGTTCAAAGAGAACGATCGCTACTTCTTTTCGCGGAACACGGGTTTGCAGAACCAAAGCGTCCTTTTTACGACGAAGAATTTCGCGGGCGCGGCGACGATGCTGCTCGATCCAAACCTGCTCGCAAAAGATGGAACGATCGCGCTAGGCGGAATGAACGTGACCGATGACGCGAAGTTGATGGCTTACGGTCTCGCGACTTCGGGCTCGGATTGGCAGCAATGGAAGGTACGCGAGGTCGAGACGGGCAAGGATCGACAAGATGTGATCGATTGGGTGAAATTTTCGGACACGTCGTGGAGGAAAGATGGCTCAGGATTTTTTTACAGCCGTTACGACAAGCCGGACGAGAAAAACAAACTGCGCTCGGAGGTTTACAATCATAAACTCTTCTTTCATCAGCTCGGCACGCCGCAGGCGCAGGACAAATTGATTTACGAGCGGCCCGACCAGAAGGAATGGCTCTTCAATGCTGAAGTCACGGAGGACGGTCGTTATCTCATTATCAACGTCCAGCGCGGCACCGACCCGAAGAACCGCGTCTTCTACAAAAATCTTGTCGATCCGAATTCGAGAGTCGTGCAGCTACTCGACAAAGCCGACGCCGAATACACTTTCATTCACAACGAGGGCCCGGTGTTCGCATTTCGCACGAACCTGAACGCGCCGCTCGGCCGCATCGTGACGATCGATACAAGCAAACCGGGACCACCGCGGATCGAGGAGCTGGTGCCGGAGTCGAAAGACAAACTCGAAGCGGTCAGCACCGTCGGCGAACATTTCGTTGCGGTTTACCTGCACGACGCGCGCAGCGTTGTGAAACTATTCAAGCTCGACGGCTCGGCCGATGGCGAGATCGCGCTGCCGGGAATTGGCACGGCCGGCGGATTCACCGGCAAAAGCAAAGATCACGAGACGTTTTATTCGTTCACGAGTTACACGACGCCGGCTGAAATTTTCCGTTATGATTTCGACAAACGCGCCAGCCAGTTGTTGTTCAAACCGAAGGTGACATTTAATCCGGACGATTACACGACCGAGCAGGTCTTTTACAAAAGCGCCGACGGGACGCGCGTGCCGATGTTCATCTCCTACAAAAAAGGAATGAAACGCGACCGCCAAAACCCAACCTATCTTTACGGCTACGGCGGGTTCAATATTTCACAGACGCCGAGCTTCGCGCCTGCGACTCTGGTCTGGATGGAAATGGGCGGCATCTATGCGGTCGCGAATCTGCGCGGTGGCGGCGAGTACGGCGAGAAATGGCACGAAGCGGGAATGCTGCACGCGAAACAAAACGTGTTCGACGATTTCATCGGCGCGGCGCAGTATTTGATCGATAACAAATACACTTCGCGGGCGAAACTCGCGATCGGCGGCGGCAGCAATGGCGGATTGCTTGTCGCCGCGTGCATCACACAACGGCCGGATCTTTATGGCGCGGCGCTGCCGGCAGTCGGCGTGATGGACATGCTGCGCTTCGACAAATTCACCATCGGCTGGGCGTGGACATCCGATTACGGCAGCCCGCAAAAACCCGATGATTTTCCTTTTCTCTACGCCTATTCGCCGCTGCATCACATCGCGAAAGGCGTTTGTTATCCCGCGACGATGATCACGACCGCGGACCACGACGATCGCGTCGTGCCCGCGCACAGTTTCAAATTCGCCGCAACACTTCAGGCCGCGCAAGGCTGCGACAAACCAACGCTGATCCGGATCCAAACCAAAGCCGGCCACGGCGCAGGCAAACCGACCACGATGGTAATCGAAGAAACCGCGGACAAGTGGGCGTTTCTGGTCAAAGAGCTTGGAGTGAAGCTCGCGAAGTAATCACCGCGACTTTTCGATTTCTTTGCGCTCGATGCGGACGGCGTATTTGTCGGGTTTGATGCGGCCGCCGCATTTTTCGGCGTAGACCTGGGTGAACTCGGCGCCGAAAAGTAAAATCTGCGATGAGTAGTAAACCCAAAGGAGCAAGGTGATGAGCGAGCTCGCCGCCCCGTACGCGGACGCGGCGGTGCCGCTGCCGAGATAAATTCCGAGCGCCCATTTGCCGATCAAAAATAAAAGCGCGGTCAGGACAGCGCCGATCCAAACGTCGCGCCAACGAGTCACCGCGTTTGGCAGAACTTTGAAGATCATCGCGAAGACCGCGGTCACTACGACAAGATCGAACGTGAGATAAATTGGAATGATGATGGTCAGCGCGCCGGGCAATACGCTTTGCAAATAATGACTGAAAGCTTTGATGACCGCTTCGATGACGAGCGAGATGAGAAGGAGAAATCCCATTCCGGCGATGAGCGCGAAGGAAAGAAAACGCGACCGGATGAATCCCCAAATTCCCCCTCCCGGTTTCGCTTTCACTCCCCAGATCGTGTTGAGCGCGTTTTGCAACTGGCCGAAAACACCGGTCGCGCCGAAGAGCGCGAGCGCGAAGCCGATGGTCGCACCGAGTGTGCTCTTGGCGGGAGTGGAAACCTGGCGCGCGATTTGTTGCACAGTGTCGATCGCGCTCTTGTCTAAAAAGTAACTCATCTGCTCGGTGATCTTGGTCCACGCGCCGTTCGGATCGTCACGAAAAAGGACGCCGAGCAGTGTGAGCAACAGGAGCACCATCGGCGCGAGCGAGAACACGCTGTAATAGGCGAGCGCGGCGCCAAGCTGCGGCACATCGTCCGCGATCCATTCGTTAACCGTTTGCTTGCAAAGATCGACAACCACTCGTGCGCGCCGGCTCAGTTTCATTCAAAGGAAATTCGCACGCAGTGGGAAGAAGAGATGCGTTCCCGGCGGGAATGGAGCCGACGGGAGTCGAGCGACATGGACTTTAGCCGCGAAGCGGTCAGTGAGCGGGAGCGAACGAATCAATCGAAGCGACGATGCGAATGCATGAAGAGAGTCTTACACGTCACAAAATTCAGGAAGCTGCGTTCCCGGCGGGAATCGAACCCGCATTTAAGGTTTAGGAAACCTCCGTTCTATCCGTTGAACTACGGGAACCGTTGGAAAGGATGAAGGTAAAAGGACGAAGGATGAAAATCCAGACCAGCCTTCAACACGTCCGCGCGGCTTCCAATTTTCGATTACCGGTACGTATGAAAACATCCCTCAGAATTCTGCTGGCCCTCTTCTTATTCCAAATCGCAACACCGCTTTGTCGCGCGACGGACATCGTCACGATCTACGACAAGTTCAAGAAAGATGCGATAACCGCGCCCAATCCTGAATATCCGATGAAATCAAAGAACCTCGGATATCAGGGCCAGGGCATTTATCGCCTGCTCGTGAACGAGAAGACCGGCGCAGCCGACGAAGTGAAAGTTTTGAAGTCGACTGGCCATCGTGAGCTCGACGCGACCGCGGTGATGACGTTGTTCAACTGGAAATTTCGCCCGGGCGCCGTGAAACAGCGCGACGTTCTGATTATATTCCATCTGACCGGGTGGACCCGAGGATTGCATTGACACCGGCCACTGCCAGCGCGAAATCGTGGCGAAAAATTCGAAGTTGATTTAGTGCGACAAAAGTTGTTTAGGAGTTGATCGCCTTATGAAAAACCAACTACTCGTTGGACTGATCGCGCTCGGATTCGCCGCGACTGGGAGCGCGGACATTCAAGATCCTCCGGGAAATGATTACGGCCCGACTCGCAAGCTTGGACGCGGCATTGGCAATTTTCTTTTCGCGTCCACCGAGTTGCCTCACTCCATTTGCGAAATGAACAAGTCGGAAGGTAACTCCGGCGCGGCCAGTTACGGAGTTGTGCGCGGACTGGGTCGTTCGACCGCGCGCCACTTCACGGGCTTAGCCGAAATTTTCACCTTTGCCGCTCCGACTCATCACGGCAGCTTCCGGCCGATGTTGCCTAACGACATTCCGTGGATTCACGGCGGGTATTCGGAATTTCCGCCCGAGCTCGGATTCGAATCGAAGCATACGTACTGCCGCGACTATTAAGTCGATCCAACGCGCGTTTCGTGTCGCGCGTAGCCAATTGTCGATCTTTCCTGCGGCGGAAAGTTATTCGCAATTATTCACAAATCGGTTGACCGCAGTGGCGAAGCGCGTGACTGGTAACCGATTCGCACAGGCGGTCGGGTAATGAATCCCAGGAAAATTCCCACGCTGCCGGCGATTGGCGCTCTCACGCTGATCTATCTGGTGGCAGGCAAGCTCTCGCTGAGTCTCGCCTTCGTTAACAAAAGCGCGTCGCCGGTTTGGCCGCCGACGGGAATCGCACTCGCTGCGTTGCTTATTCTCGGCATCCGCGTTTGGCCGGCAATCTTTGCGGGCGCCTTCATCGTAAATCTTTGGACGACGTCGAGCGTTCTCGCTTCAGTCGGCATCGCTGGCGGCAACACGCTTGAAGCGATTTGCGCCGCATGGTTGATCAA
The DNA here is from genome assembly GCA_036270275.1 of Chthoniobacterales bacterium. Classification (GTDB taxonomy): domain Bacteria; phylum Verrucomicrobiota; class Verrucomicrobiia; order Chthoniobacterales; family UBA10450; genus AV40. The sequence continues at coordinate 16,072 of DATBCV010000035.1, forward strand.
TCGTTTCGCGAACGGCACAAATGTTTTCGATCGCGCACAGGACGTTTTCAAATTTGCGGTCATCACGCTCGCGAGCGCAGCATTGAGTGCGAGCATTGGCGTCACCACGTTGTCTCTCACAGGGCTGGCGCAATGGGCGAACTACAGCACGATTTGGAAAACCTGGTGGCTCGGCGATTACACCGGGGCGCTCATTGTCACGCCGCTCGTCGTTCTTTGGCTGCTTGGATGCGCACGCAAGTGGACGAAACGCGAACTCATCGAAGTGACCTCGCTCTTCGTGCTGCTCATCGGCCTGGGATTGTTCCTCTTCAGCGGATGGTTTTCCTACACCGCGCAAAATTATCCCGTTTCGTTTCTGCAAGGGCCGATCGTGATTTGGATGGCCTTTCGTTTCACACCGCGCGAGACGATCACCGGGATGTTCATTCTCACGAGCATGGCAATTTGGGGAACGCTGCATGGCCACGGTCCTTTCGTGATGACCGATGAAAATCAGGCGCTGGCGATTCTCGATGCGCGCACAATTGTAAACGCGATCACGGTTCTCGCCCTTTCAGCCGCGATTGCCGAGCGCGATCGTAGCCGCGAAGCGCTCGAACAACAAAAAGACGAAGTCGAATCGGCCAATCGCACCAAAGACAATTTCCTCGCGATGCTTTCGCATGAATTGCGAACGCCGCTGACGCCGGTACTGGCCGCGCTCGATTCACTCGATAACGACGGTGTGAGTTCGTCTGAATCCAGAAATTCACTGGCGATGATCCGCCGCAACGTTGAACTGGAAAGCCAGCTGATCGACGACCTGCTTGATCTCACCCGGATCGCGAAAGACAAATTGCAATTGCGCTTCGGCCCGCTCGACGCGCATGAGGTTGTTCAAAATGTCGTGGAAATTTGCCGCCCCGAAGCGCAGGCGCGCAGTTTAAAAGTCCACGTCAATCTCCGCGCCGGCGCGCATCACGTTACGGGCGACGCGGCCAAGTTTCAGCAAATCATTTGGAACCTGCTCAAGAACGCGATCAAATTCACCGCCGACAATGGCGAGATCACGATGTCGACGACAAATCCCGAGCCGCAGCTCGTCGCGATTTCCGTTCACGACACCGGCATTGGGATCGACCCTGAAATTATGAATCGCATCTTCGATCCGTTCGAGCAGGGCGAACGTTCCTTTCAACGCCGCTACGGCGGACTTGGACTCGGGCTCGCGATTTCAAAATCCCTCGCGCAAGCGCACGGCGGCACACTCATCGCTCGAAGCGCCGGCCCCGGTCGCGGATCGACATTTACTTTGACGATCAAAACCGTGCCGCCGACCGCAAAACTAGCAAAGCTCGCTTCGTCCATTCCGCAGACGCGACCGCTCCGGATTTTATTGGTCGACGATCATCAGGACACGTGCATCGCGCTGGAACGTTTGCTCGTGCGTCGCGGACACCTGGTCGCGGCGGCGCACAATATTCGTTCGGCCATGGAAGCCGCGGCGCGAAATTCGTTCGATCTGCTCATCAGCGATATCGCGTTGCCCGACGGGACCGGCACCGAGCTCATGACTTACTTGCGCGCCATGTCGCAAACTCCCGGCATCGCGATCAGCGGATTCGGAATGAATGGCGACGTGCAAAAAAGTTTGGACGCGGGTTTCATCGAACATCTGGTCAAACCGGTAAAGATGGAAAGTCTCGAAGCGGCGATCGATCGGGTGATGGCGACAACGTCCCTCTAGCAACAATCGCCCGCCCCCGCTAACGTTTGCGGTGCGAACGGTCGATCTGAAAATCGAAGACGTGGCCTTTGGCGGCAAAGGCGTTGGGCGCGAAAACGGCAAGGCGATCTTCGTCCCATTCACAATCGAGGCTGAATTGATCTCGGCGAAAATCACGCGCGAGAAAAAACAATTCGCGGAAGCGGAGATTGTCGCTCTTCGCGAGCGCTCGCCCCATCGCGTCGAGCCGCGCTGTCCCTACTTCGGCCGCTGTGGCGGTTGCGCATATCAACACATCGCCTACGCGCATCAGCTCGAGATCAAGTCGCGGCAGGTCAGCGACATTTTGCGGCGAATCGGCAAACTCAAGGACGTTCCGATGCGACCAATCATCCCCTCACCGCGCGAGTACGCTTATCGCAATCGCATAACGGCCCACGCCGATAACGGTGTGATTGGTTATTTTCGCCGCGACTCGCATTCGTTGATCGACGTCGAGCAGTGCCCAATCGCGATGGACGAAGTGAACCGCGAGCTCGCCGACTTGCGATCGCATCAAGTCCCCGACGGTCATTACACCTTGCGTGCAAGATCCGGCCCGCGCGTTTTCTCACAAACTAACGACGCCGTCGCTCAAGCACTACGAGACTTGGTTCAAGAATCCATTCCGCCAAATCAAGATTTGCTCGTTGACGCATTTTGCGGCGCCGGGTTTTTCGCAAAAGCGCTCCTCGACAAATTCGAACGCGTGCTCGGAATCGACTGGGACCGATTCGCGATCCTTGCCGCGAAAGAAAATGCGACGGCAAAGGAAACTTACATCTCGGGCGACGTTGCCGCCGAGCTTTACGCCGCGCTGGCGAAATGCGAGTTGGACCGAACGACAGTAATTGTCGATCCACCGGCGACGGGACTCGCTGCGCCGGTTCGCAAGTCGATTGTCGATCTTGCCGCGGCAAATCTGATTTATGTTTCGTGCAACCCGGCGACGCTCGCGCGCGATCTCGCGGAATTGCACTCGCGGTTCGAGATCGAAGCGATCACGCCGCTCGACATGTTCCCGCAGACGGCTGAAATCGAAGTGGTCGCGCAGTTGCGTCGTCGCAACTGAACGTTCAAGCTTCGAAGTGATGACGCCAAAGGTTCTCGTTGCCGACGCAATTTCAAATCGGGGCATCGACGAACTTACGCGTGATGGTGCGCTTGAAGTTTCGAAACAGTTAAAGCTCACTCCGGAAAAGCTGATCGAAATTATCCCGGACTTTGCCGCGCTGATTGTTCGAAGTGAAACGAAAGTGACTCGCCCGGTTCTGGAGGTGGCGAAAAACTTGCGCGTCGTCGGGCGCGCCGGCGTCGGCGTGGACAATGTCGATGTTGAGACAGCCACGCGGCGCGGAATCGTCGTGCTCAACGCGCCCGGCGGCAACACCGTTTCCACGACCGAGCACGCCTTCTCTCTCTTGCTTTGTGTCGCGCGAAAAATTCCGCAGGCCGACGCGAGTTTGCGCGGGAAAAAATGGAGCCGAAAAGATTTTGAAGGCGTCGAGCTTTACAACAAAACGCTCGGCGTCGTCGGAATGGGGCGAATTGGGAGCGAGCTGAGCCGGCGTGCGATCGCGTTCGGGATGCGCGTCGTTGCTTACGATCCTTACTTGTCCGCGGCGCGCGCGCGAAGTTTGCAGGTCGAACTCGTGGAGGAGCTGGATGATCTGCTCGCGGCCGCGGATTTCATTTCATTTCACACACCGCTCACAAATGAAACGCGTCATCTTCTCAACGCCGAGCGGATTGCGAAAACAAAGCGTGGCGTGCGCATGATCAATTGCGCGCGCGGTGGACTAATCGACGAAACCGCGCTCGCCAAGGCGTTACAAGATCGACATGTGGCCGCGGCCGCGCTCGACGTTTTCGAAATTGAGCCGTTACCTGAAGATTCGCCGCTGCGCGACGCACCGAATCTCGTTTTAACGCCCCATCTTGGAGCTTCCACGGCCGAGGCGCAGGAAAGTGTCGGGATTGAAATCGCGCAATCGATCCGCGCCGCGTTGCTCGAAGGAACGATTCGCAACGCGGTGAACATGCCGAACCTCGACGCGAAGACGTTGTCGATCATCGGCCCGCATATGCGTTTCGGCGAGAAGCTCGGCCGGTTTCTTTCCCAGGTTGCTCCCCGCCGCGTCGACGCTTTGAAAATTAATTACAGCGGAAAAGTGAACGAGCTCGACACCGGTCCGATCACCCGCGCGGTCTTGAAAGGATTTTTGCAAAACGCGGGCGGCGCGGACATCAACGAAGTGAACGCGCCGCAGTTCGCTGAAAGTCTCGGATTAAAAGTGACTGAGACGCGACTGAGCGCGCTCGGTGATTATTCCGATTTGCTCGAGCTCTCGGCCGAAGCGGAGGGCAAAACGCTTTCGGTCGGCGGCGCGTTTTTCGGAGCGACACCGCGCATCGTCAGCGTCAACAGTCGCCCGGTGGAAGCGAGGCCGACCGGCGTGATTCTCGTTCTCGAAAACACCGATCGTCCCGGTATTGTCGGCCGTCTCGGAACATTGCTCGGCGAAAACGGCGTGAACATTGCGACGATGTCGTTGAGTCGAAATCAGGCGGGCGGCACCGCGCTCACGGTCCTGAATCTCGACAACGCGCCTAACGAACAATTGCTCAACGAAATTCGCGCGAGCGGCGATATTCATTCCGCACAAGTGATCCAACTGTGAAGATCGACATCGTTCTATGTCGATCTTAGCCGACAATAATTCGAAGCCTTGGATCGGCGCCGCTGCGGTGACAATCGCGGCTGGCGTTTTGTATTTTTTGACCGCGGCGCGCGACATCGTAGTCGGTGACACGCCGGAATTAATCACGGCCGCAGCGACGCTCGGCGTGCCGCATCCGTCCGGTTATCCGCTGTTCACGATGCTCGGACATCTTTTCAGCCTGCTGCCGTTGGGTTCGATTCCATTCCGGATAAATTTGCTTTCCGTCGTTTGCGATTCGCTCGCGGTCGGCGCGGTTTACTTGATCGCGCACCGGCTGACGAAATCGCAATTAGCCAGCGCGCTCGCCGCGTTGCTTCTCGCGGTGAATCCGATTTTTTGGGAATGGTCGCTCGCCGCCGAAGTTTTCCCGCTGAACAACCTGCTCGCCGCCGTTTTGATTCTGTTGTTGATCACATGGCACGAGCAACCTGAGCACTATTGGTTGTTGATCGCCGCGTCATTTTTTTTCGGACTCGCGCTGACGAATCATCTTACGATTGTTCTGCTCGGCCCCGCGTTTTGTTTTGTGCTTTGGCAACGGCGCTCGCATCTCTTTTCAAATCCGGCATTGCTCGTCATCGCCGCAGTCGTATTCGCGATCGGACTTCTGCCCTACGCCTACGTTCCATGGGCGTCGTCGCATCATCCGGTTTACAACTGGGGGAACGTTTCGTCGTTTTCGGACCTGGTCGGTTTGGTCACACGTAGAAGTTACGGCACGGGCAAGCTCGTCTCGACGCCGGGCTATACCGGTGGACCGGCTTGGCCAAGATTGCTCGCGCTCACGGTTTCGTTCGGTTCGGTCACTGGGTTGCTTATTATAATAGGAGCAATCCGCGCCTTTCGTCGGGCGCGCTGGTTCTTCTGGTTCACCGTGCTCGCCTTCGTCTTCGCCGGCCCGCTCTTTATTTGGATCACGAATCTCAATCTCGCGGCTGCGCCATCCGCGTTGTTTATTCTGCAACGATTCTTTCTGCTCTCACAAGTTGTGCTTGCGCCACTTGTTGCGTTCGGTGTCGTCGCGCTTGCAGAATTCGTTGCCGGCTCGGCTAATATCCGGTCCGCGCTTGCCGTACAAATTGTCAGCGCCACTTCTCTTGCCTCGGTTGTGATTTCCGTCACGAGCAATTATCGACATCTTGATCTGAGCCGAAATTTCATCGCTCGGCAGTTTGCTAAAGACATTTACGACTCCGCGCCGGCGAATTCGATTCTTCTGGTGACCGGCGACGGGCTCGTTTTCCCATCGATGTATCTCCAGAAAGTCGAGCACGCCGGACCCGACGTCACGTTGCTGCCGATTCCGCTTTTACTCGGAAAATGGTACGTGCGGCAATTCCGCGAAGCGCATCCTGACATTGCGATTCCGTTCGAGCAATACGATCCTGGAATTAACAATTTGAAAGCGCTCGTTGCCGCGAACCAAGGCCGAACGTTTTGCATCGCAGGGACAGCGGGTAACGATCGCAGCCTGACCGAAGATTATTTTCCCTACCAACAAGGCTTGCTCGTCACGATTCAACCGAAGACGCGACAAATGCCGCTCGAGGTCTTACTCAAGGAGAATGAGCAATTGCTGGCTCGCGTTCATCCGCCGCCCGCGAGCTCGGTTCGAATGAACACGTTCGAAGCGGACATTCTCAACACATACACCTATCCGCCATTTAGTATTGGCGCTTCGTGCGAGCTGGTCGGTCTAAAACCGGAAGCGAGCGTCTGGTACCAGCGCGCGCTTGCGATTAATCCGAACTTTCGTCCGGCCCGCGAAGCGCTCGCCCGACTGGAACATTGATTCGCTTCGCGTAACTGTCAGCAATGGCGGAACCGCGAAAATTCAAGATCATCCTCGCGTTCGCGGCGCTTTACCTCATCTGGGGCTCGACTTACCTCGGCATTTTGTTCGCGATTCAATCCATCCCGCCGTTTTTGATGGCGGGGGCGCGATTCTTTCTCGCCGGCTTGATCATGTTCGCGATTGCGCGCACGCAAGGCCCGCTAAGATCGACATGGGCGGAGTGGCGCACCTCGCTTATCGTCGGCGCGTGTCTGCTGCTCGGCGGAAACGGCGGCGTTACTCTTTCGGAAAAATTTATCGAATCGGGTCTGGCCAGTTTGATTGTCGCAACCGTGCCGATCTACATCACCCTGCTCGGCTGGATTTCCGGAATGAGTCCTCGCCCGCGTGGAATTGTCTGGCTTGGACTCGCCGGTGGATTTCTTGGCGTGGCGATTTTGCTTGGTCCGGCGTTGCGATTTTCCGACGAAGGCAATCATCATCCCGCGATTGGCATGTCGATCTTACTCTTCTCATCATTCATCTGGTCCGCCGGTTCGCTTTACTCAAGCGCGACAAAACATTCCAGCTCGCCGTTTCTCGCCGCTGCTCAGCAAATGTTGTGCGGCGGCGGGCTCATGTTGCTGATCGGACTCGTCGCGGGTGAGGCAAAATATTTTCAACCAAATCACATCAGCGCGCTTTCGGCCGGCGCATTCGTTTATCTCGTCTTCATTGGCGCAATTATCGGTTACACCGCCTACTTTTGGCTGCTGCGTCATTGCGATCCGGCGAAGGTCGCGACTTACGCTTACGTGAACCCGATCGTTGCCGTCTTGCTCGGCGCGTTATTCGCACATGAAGCGGTGACGCTGCGCACGCTCATCGCTGCGATATTGATAATCGGTTCGGTCGCCGTCATCATCACGGTGCAACAACTGTCCAAACCAATGCCGCCGATTACTGCCGCGATCAAAACCGAATGCGCGCGATGAACTCCGAGCCTGGCAAAAAAGAAGAAACAGTCGACGTCGTGAAGCGCAATTGGCGCGCGGAGATCGATTCGGCGCAGGCCTATCGCGATCTGGCGGCGCGCGAGCCGGACGAAAAACGCAAAGGCATTCTCGTCCGGATGGCCGAGGCCGAAGAGCGCCACGCGCAACGTTGGGCGAAGAAACTCGCCGATTTTGGCGAACCAATTCCTAAAATTCCCGACTCGTTAGGCGCGCGGATTAAGCGCTGGTTTAATCGCGCGGCCGGCCCCGAGGTCACGATCCGGCGAATGGAAGCGGCCGAAGATCGACATGAAGCGGAATTCCGCAGGCAAGCTGACGATGTTCTTTCCGGCGAAACAGACGTGCAGGATTTTTTGCGCGAAAGCGCACTCGAAGAGAAAGCGCACGCGCGAATGTTGAACACGCTCACCGCGCAGCTCGGTCCGCGCACAACGCTCGACCATATTCTCAAGCGCGAACGCTGGCATGGGCGCGGCGGGAGTTGGGTGGCGGATGCGATTTACGGAGTGAATGACGGTCTCGGAGCGGTGTTCGGAATCGTTTCCGGCGTGGCCGGCGCCACCAACAATCAGCAGCATTACATTTTAATTTCCGGTCTTGCGGGAATGATCGCGTCCAGTTTGTCGATGGGCGCCGGCGCGTATCTCGCCGTGAAAAGCGAAGCGGAAGTGTACGAAGCCGAGATCGCGCGCGAGAAAGCCGAGGTCGAAGAAAATCCCGAAGAAGAGATCGAAGAGATGTCGCTCTTCTATCAACTACAGGGGTTCAGCCCGGAGGAAGCGCAACGAATGGCCGAGCGGCTCGGCGAAAACCCCGAGCAACTCGTGCAGGCGATGGCGCAAAGCGAGCTCGGACTTTCCGAACATCGTTTCCCCTCGCCCTGGAAATCTTCCGCCTCGGCCGCGATCTCCACCGCGATCGGCGCGTTTATTCCGATCATTCCGTTTTTCTTTATGAGCGGAATCGCGGCCGTCGTTTGGGCGTTCGCGGTCAGCATCCTCGCGCATTTCGCCGTCGGCGCAGTCAAATCGCTCATCACGCTGCGTTCGTGGTGGGCATCGGGATTAGAAATGACAATCGTCGGCGTCATTGAAGCCGCCGTAACCTACGGCCTCGGTCTCGGCTTCGGCGCGATTTCGTGAAACGAATTTAATTGTGTTCGCAAGATCGACATCGCCGTGCAGTCCGCGGTTTGAGAATCGTGCCCGTTCATGAGATCCGTTGAGTGTCGGGTGCGGTCCGTAAATCGACGTCCCAATTTCGATGTGAACAATCCCATTCGTGGGACGCGACGCCAGATCGTTAATTTTGGCGGAGCCTGACAACCGACTGATTCAGTGGTTGTTAGAACTGGAATTGCGATTTGGCATTTACTTTGCATACTCATTCGGCGCGGCTCTCCCTCGCGTCGCTTATCGACCTCATTATGCAATTACGTTTTGCTGTTATTTCCGCCATTGGTGTCGCGTGCTTTTCGGCCGCGGCAGAAAAGCAGGATCAATCCAACACGCCGGCTCTCGCCGTCACTCGAAATGAAACTGTGCCGGTCGATATCCGTGACGTCGATGAGCTCGTCGCAAAAAATATTGAAGCGAAAGGCGGCGCGGAGGCGTTAAAAGCGCTGCAATCCGTCAAGCTCACCGGCAAATTGATCGTGAACGAAGGCCAGCTTGAGCTTGGCTACAGCGAAACGAAGAAAAGACCGGAGGAAGTTCGCTCCGAATTTGCGCTGCAGGGGATGACCGCCGTCCAGGCTTATGACGGCAAAGAAGGTTGGAAGATTTCTCCGTTTCAAGGCCGCAAAGATCCCGAGAAACTTTCGGCCGACGATCTCAAGCCGCTGATGGAAGATGCGGAGATCGACGGGCCGCTCGTTAATTGGAAAGAAAAAGGGAGCACGATCGAATATGTCGGCCGCGAAGATGTCGATGGAACGCTCGCTTACAAGGTCAAGGTCGTTCGCAAAAACGGGGACGTGAATTTTGTCTATCTCGATCCGGATCACTTCCTGGAAATTCGGATTCTGACGCAGCGAGTTCGCCATGGCGCGCAGGAAGAAAGTGAGACCGACATTGGCGATTATGAAAAGATCGGCGGCGTATTCATTCCCTTTTCCATCGAGGAAGGACGCAAAGGCGATCCGGACAAACAAAAAACGGTGATCGAAAAAGCCGAGGCCAACGCGCCGGTGGACGACGCGATGTTCCATTTCCCAACCGCAACTTCGAAATAATTACGCCATGCGATTCATTCATTTTTGCCTAACGACTGCCCTTTGCTGCCTAATTGTCGATCTTGGCCACGGCCAAGAGCAGTCGGCATTTACTTCTGCGACAATTTCCGGACTCGGCACGCGCAACATCGGCTCCGCCGCGATGAGCGGCCGAATCTCAGCGATTGCCGGCGTCCACGAACCATCCGGTAAGGTCACGCTCTTCGTCGGCGCGGCGAGCGGCGGCGTTTGGAAAACGGACGATGGCGGCACGCGCTACCGCCCCCTCTTCGACGAACAAAATGTGCAATCGATCGGCGCGATCGCGATCGATCCGAGCAACACAAAAAATGTTTGGGTCGGCAGCGGCGAAGCTTGGACGCGCAACAGCGTGTCGATCGGCGACGGCATTTATAAATCGACAGACGGCGGCGAGACCTGGACGCGCAGCGGTCTGGAAAAATCGGAACGCATCGCGCGGATCATGGTCGATCCAAAAAACAGCAATACGGTTTTTGCCGCGGTTCCTGGCGCGCTCTGGAGCGATTCGGCAGATCGGGGTCTGTACAAAACGACTGACGGTGGCAAAACATGGAAGCTGGTTTTGAAAGGCGGAAATCTTTCGACTGGTTGCACCGACGTGGCGATCGATCCCTTGAATGCGCAAACGATGTTCGCGTGCATGTGGGATTTCCGGCGCAAAGGCTGGGAATATCGCTCCGGCGGCGACGGCCCGGACAAACCGTCCGCGAGCGGATTGTTTCGATCGGATGATGGCGGCGAAACTTGGAAGGAAATCACTCCCGAAGCGAACAAAGGTTTTCCAAAGAAGCCTTACGGCCGGCTCGCGGTGGCGATTGCGCCTTCAAACGCGAAGCGCGTTTATTGTTTCGTCGAATCGCCCGCGAGCGCGTTGTTTGTCTCAGATGACGGCGGTGCGACGTGGGAGGAGCGCGACAAGAGCAACTGGATGGTTTGGCGTCCGTTTTATTTCGCGCGGCTCATTGTCGATCCAAAAAATCCGGATCGCCTGTTCAAGCCGGACGGGGCGATGATTTTGAGCGAAGACGGAGGCAAAAGTTTTGCCGTAGTCGGCGGTTTCGGCGGCGCGCACGGCGACGTGCACGATGTGTGGATCGATCCATCAAATCCGCAAGTTGTCTTCAGCGGTGACGACGGCGGAATGTGGTACTCCTACAATGGCGGCAGCAAATGGTGGAAAGGCGAGAATCTTCCCGTCTCGCAATTTTATCATGTGAGCCTCGACGAGGAGGATCCGTATCGCGTTTACGGCGGCTTGCAGGACAACAGCTCGTGGGTCGGCGATTCACAATATCCCGGCGGCATTACCAATCAGCGTTGGGAAAACATGTACAACGGCGACGGTTTCTGGATGTTTCCCGATCCGGCCGACAAAGATTATATCTACGCCGAATATCAAGGCGGCGAGATCGGCCGCGTGAATCGGAACACGCACGAAGCGCGCAACATCAAGCCGCGCCCGAATTACAAAGAGAAGCTGCGTTATAACTGGAACACGCCGATTGCGCTCTCGCCTAACGAAAAAGGAACGGTCTACGTCGGCGCGCAGTTTTTATTTCGCTCGCGCGATCACGGCCAAACCTGGGAGCGTATTTCGCCGGACCTGACGACGAACGATCCGCAGAAGCAGAAGCAAGAACAGTCGGGCGGCGTGACGGTCGACAATTCCTCGGCTGAAATGCACACCACGATTTATTCGATCAGCGAATCGCCCAAGGACAAGAACCTGATCTGGGTTGGAACCGACGATGGAAATCTTCAGATCACGCGCGACAGCGGAAAAACCTGGACCAACGTCGTCGCGAATGTGACCGGGCTGCCAAAAGATTCCTGGGTGAGCTGGGTGCAAGCGAGCAACTTCGACGCGGGCACAGCCTACGCCGCGTTTGATCGACATACGTTCGGCGACATGGCGCCTTACGTTTTCAAAACCACCGATTACGGCAAAACCTGGGCGCCGTTGGTCACGGACAAGGATGCGAAAACCGTTCGCGGCTACGCTCACGTCATCAAAGAAGATCTGGAAAAGCCGGACCTGCTTTTTCTCGGAACCGAATTCGGTTTGTGGGTGTCGATCGACGGCGGGAAGCAGTGGGCACAATTCAAAGGGAACCATTTTCCAGCGGTCGCGGTTCGCGATCTGGCGATTCATCCACGAGAGCACGATCTCGTTCTCGCCACCCACGGTCGCGGGATTTGGATTGTCGATGACGTTGTGCCGCTGCGAAATCTCACCAACGACGTCGTCTCGAAGGACGTTGCGTTTGTCACCGCACGACCGGTCCAGCAACGAATCGAAGGAAGTGGCGGCTGGGCGAATGGCGACGCAGTGTTTGTCGGCGACAATCCGCCGGACGCAGCGGTGATTACTTATTATCAACGCGAACGGCATTTGTTTGGGAAAATGAAAATCGAGATCCTCGACAGCACCGGGCGCGTGGTCGACGAAGTTCCGGCGAGTAAAAGGCCGGGCTTGAATCGCGTGACGTGGAGCATGCGCGAAAAACCGCCGCGCGTTCCGCCTGCTGCACAAGTCGCTTTTTCGAGCTCGCGCGGTCCGCGTCTCGTTCCGGGTGAGTACACCGTTCGCTTGACGAAAACTGGTAAGACTTACGAAACCAAATTCACGGTCGCCCTGGATCGCCGCGCGAAATTTAGCGTCGAAGACAAAAAAGCGCAGTACGATGCGGCGTTAAAAGTACGGGATCTCTTTAATGACGAGAGCGCACTGATGGACCGCATCCTCGTGATGCGGCGCGATGTCGCAAAATCCGGTTCGGGCGTCGGCGGGGACGAAGCCCTCAAGAAAACGCTCAAAAGTTTCGATGATAAGATCGACAACGTGCGCAAGAAAATCGTCGCGACAAAAGAAGGTGGCGCGATCACGGGCGAGGAACGGTTGCGCGAACACACCGACCAGCTCTACGGCGCGATCCTGAGTTACGAAGGCAAGCCGGGCGATTATCAAATCGCTTATATCGCGACGCTTCAGCGCGAGCTGGGCGACGTGAAAAAAGAATTCGAGGATTTACTCGCGAAAGATTTACCGGGCGTGAACACTTCGCTCAAAGCAAAAGGCCAACCGCAGATTTCGCAGCCGCCCGAGAAGGTCGCGATCAACGATGCCCAATTGCAACCGCGCGGGCAGCGGGTCACAGTGGAATTGGATTAATCGGCAGCGATTCGCGATGCAAAGTTAGCGGTAGAATCCGTGATACACGTAGCCGCCGTCTTCGAGGAGGATCGTCTCAACGTCCCACAACGCAGTAAGCGAGTAGTTCTGGCCGGGCGCTAAATTAAGCGCCCGATGGGTGAACTTCGTTTTCCCGTAGGGCGATGGCGTATTGGTAACAGTAAGGACATGGTGGCCGGGCCGCAGGATGGCATGGTAACCTTCACCACGCGCCAACGTCGTGAGAGGAACACCGTCGATGTAAATGGCCAACCCTTGATGGTTTCCAAAATCGGCGCATCGAAAGATCGACAATCCACTATTGCCCATTAATTCGCTTCGCGAGTAATCGCCAGTTCCGGCGTGTGCCGCGGCAACTAATGCGATATTGGCCGCGAAAAGAGAAAAGATAAAACCGCCTGCGAACTTAGAATTTTTCATAGCGAATCGCCTCCAGCCCGACCCTGGTACTCAACTACCAAAAGGAAGGCGCGCAACTTAGGACTTTTGGGCGTCCGCGGCCGTCCTCGTCGAAGGAATGATTCGTGAATGCGAGCCTGCCGAGGTTGTGCTTAGCACTACGGGCGTCCTAATGACTGACGCGACCCCCTACGCGGCGTTGGCGTCGGCGTTACTTTGGCAGCGGGCCGAATCTCGACGGTTGGTGGCGAAGGCGTTCCGGTCGGCGATGGTGAAACCGTGGCAGACGGTGCTGCCGGCGCAGGTTGTGACGAGGCGAGCGCGGGATTCGGTGTCGGTGCCGGAGGACTCGAACCGCCGACGTTCACGGCGAGAGCAACAACGCGCCATTGTCCTTCCACCGGTGCGAATTGCAGCTCGAAATAAACTTGCATCGGCACCGACGGAAAGAATCCGGCCATTCTCATCACATTGTTTGAGTAGATTTCGGGCAGGACGGTCAGTTGCGGCTCCAGGACGAGAACGCCGGAAAGATCAAAATGTTTTTCCCGGAGAGATTGAAAAATTTTCGATAGCCGCTCCGGCGAATTATCCTTTTGGAAAGCGGGTGCGCTCAGCGCATAAAACACGCTGTAGTTTCCAGTTTGATTCGCATGGTGAAGCGCTAAGAGCGTGCTGCGAATGAGAATATACGCGCTGTTCCTATCGATTTGTACCGGCCGCGGAGGCGGTGTTGCCGCTTGGAGTTGGGCGGGCGGCGCAGCATTCGCGGGCGGAGTTTGTGCGCCGGCATCGGTGGTGTACGCAAAGATGGCGCTCAAGCAAATGAGCGCCATCTCGTACTGCTTTATAAATGCAATCAGCTTTGCGGACCCACCGATTAGTTCAACGTGAAGCTCAGGCCACCGCCGTAACCGACGTCGCCGTGAGTCGTGCCGCCCGCCGCAAAGTTGACGCGAACGCGTTCGTTCGGAGCGGTGTAACCGATACCCACTGCGCCGCCGCCTTCATGCTCAAAGCCGCCGACTCCACCGCCAACCGAGAGTTTGCCCGGTCGATCGTCATAACGGATCTGGCCGGCTGCAATTGCGAGGCCAATACCGCCTTCCGCTTCATTTCTAAAGTGCTCAATGCGATTGAACGCGCGGTTGATGCGTGTGTTAAGTCCGGCAAAGGTTGGGCCCAAATCCACCGCCGCCAAATTTCCATTCAGATCGGTGGTAACAAATTCCGTCGGGCCACTCTGTGCGCCGGTACTCGCCCCGGAAGTGATGCCCGCCATCGTGTAAGTGTTGGTCGAGGTGCCAAAGACCATTTGATTCGCGCGAGTCGCCGTCGCACCGAATCCAATTGCGGTTGAATTAGCAAAGCCCGCCGAGGTATTCGCACCGACGGCCACCGCATGAAGGCCGGCCGCATTCGCGCCGGTATCACCGCTCGCGAAGCCACCGCCGCCGATCGCGACGGAACTAGTTCCCGACGCCTGCGCGAAAGCGCCGCCCGCATAAGAGGACTCGCCCGTTGCATCAGTCTGCACGCCAACCGCCACCGCTCCGCCGCCTGTGGCGTTCGCGGCTGACGCCGTTCCGCCCTGTGAGCCGCCGATCGCAACTGCATCGTCACCGCTCGCCAACGTGTTGGAGCCGACAGCGGTTGCTCCTTCCGCTCCAGACGCAACTGAGTTGAAACCGATCGCAGTTGCCCGTCCGCCACCTGCACCAGCCTGAGCGCCTCCCCCGACAGCAGTGGCGCCTTGCGCGGTCGCCCGAGTGCTGTCACCGAGTGCGGTTGATTGGGCGCCGCTCGCGAGCGGACCCTGCGTCGGAGTCAAAGTGTCGCCACCGATTGCAAGAGAGCCCGCGCCTGAAGCAACTGCCGAAACACCGCCAGAGTTACTGTCGGTGCCGATTGCGATCGCGCCGGTACCGGATGCGCTCGCGAACTGCCCGGCTGCGAGCGACTGAGTGCCGGTCGCCGTCGAGCCCTCACCCGTCTGTGCTTCAGCGCCAGTTGCGCTGCCGCCAAGAACTTCGGCTGCCGCGGGTGCGGATTGTGGGTTGAACAACGCGCTGATGGCAATTACGCCAACGGCAACGAAGAAAAAGTTTTGAAGGGACAGGGTAATAATAGTTGAGACTTTCATTTAAGGCTCCGTGGTTTGGTTAAGGTGTTTCTAAGCTATCGGGCCGGAGATTACGAAAACCGACGGCATGGGGTCAAGCCCCGTAAAGAACTATTTTTAATTATTTTTACCCCTGAAAAAGGGCACTTTGAAGGGGGCGATTCGCAGGGCCGAAACCGGATACTCGTCCCGAAAATGGGCTCAAATTCGGCTGACCGCTTGGAACCCGCCTGGATGGCCTTTGGTTAAGAGTGAGGAAAACTTGATTTTCTCTCAACTCTCAACCATCAACTATCCACATCTGACTTGGGGGTATAGCTCAGTTGGTAGAGCGTCTCGTTCGCAATGAGAAGGTCAGGGGTTCGAATCCCCTTACCTCCACCAAGTTCGCCGCCAGCGAAATTCGGCTCGGATATTTAGACTTGGCAAAACTCTGTGACTCATTCTCCATGGATCGAGTTCCCTTCATTATGAAATCAAAATCGTTCCCTCTTACCCTCACTCTCGTGGCATTGCTTCTCCTTTCGCCTCATCTTTCAGCTCAAACGCCCGCAGGATCCACATCGCCGAGCAAATCCGCTACTCGCCCGATTCCGTTTCACGGAATGGTTTCCGCCGTCGATCAGACGAACAAGACCTTTACTATCACGGGCAAAGAGACGCGCGTTTTTAGGGTCACGGAGAAAACAAAAATCCTCAAAGGCGCCAGCAATGCCACGATGAACAACATCGTCGAGAATCAGGAGGTCAGCGGCGCGTATTGGAAAAATTCCGATGGCAGTTTGGAGGCAAAAATGGTGAAGCTCGGGCCGACTCAAAAAAAATCTGCTGATCAGTCGCCGAAAGCGTCCCCGACCGCGACACCTTAGATCGACAATCAGTCAGCGGCGGCCGCTTTGACCGCGACCCGAAGATCGGAAACGAAATGTTTGTACTCGCGGTGCCGGGATTCTTCATCCGGCTGACGCAGGAGCGACGAAGGATGCACCGTGGCGACAACTTTTGGCGCGAGTTTTGAGGAAAGAAGTTTGCCTCGCTCGCGCGTGACTCGAAATGCCGGCACAAAAATCGCCTGACCTGCAGTCGATCCAAGCACAACGACCAGGCGCGGCCTAACGAGTCGCAACTCAGCCTCGAGCCATGGCTTGCAGGCCGCGACTTCGCGCGCATTCGGTTTTTTATGAATCCGGCGTTTCCCGCGCGGCTCCCACTTGAAATGTTTCACTGCGTTCGTGACGTAAACTTCTTTGCGATCGATGCCCGCTTCCTCGAGCGCGCGGTCCATGATTTTTCCCGCCGGACCAACGAACGGCTTGCCCGCGACGTCTTCGTAGTCCCCGGGCTGCTCCCCCACCAGCATGATCGGCGCTTTCTTGGGGCCTTCACCGAAGACGATTTGAGTGGCGTTCTTATATAGATGGCAGGCGGTGCAATGTTTCGCGGCGTCCCGAACGGTGGACAAACTCTTCGAGTCCGGCGGTGTCGCGGGCCGCGCGTATTCATCGTCCTTTTTTTTGCTCGCCATCTCCTAACGAATCGCAACTCGGGCAGGCATCGTCTTTATCCCGGCCAATGGCGAGCCGCGTGAAGGAAGTTATTTCTCGATGACTTCTGAAGCTGACGTTGGCCCCGGCTCGCGAGCGGTCGGAAAAAGCGAGTGTCGCTGGATAAATTCGCGCGCGAGCGAGCGGTACGCGGTAGCGCCGGCGCCGCTGGAATCGTATTCCAAAATCGATTTTCCGAAACTGGGCGCTTCGCTCAGGCGCACCGTGCGCGGAATTACCGTTTTGTAAACGCGTTCGCCAAAATGTTGGCGAACTTCGTTCACAACTTGCTGGCTCAAGTTCGTTCGGCCGTCGAACATCGTCATCACAATCCCGCCGATCTGGACTTGATCGTTCGCGCCCGAATCGCGCACTTGCTCGACGACACGAACGATTTTGACCAGACCTTCGAGCGCAAAGTATTCGCACTGGATCGGCGTGAGAATTTCGTCCGCCGCGGCAAGCGCGTTCGTCATGAGAATGCCCAGTGACGGAGGACAATCGAGGAAGACGAGATCGAACGTTTCATCGGAACGAAACGCGCTCAGCGTTTTCGCGAGACGCGTGAGGTGGTCCGGCATTCGCGCGATCTCCACTTCGGCGCCGGCCAGATCGAGATCGGATGGAATCACAAACATGTTGTCGATCCGCGTGGGCAGGATTTTGTCCGTGATGGGTCCGTCGCCAATGAGAGATTCGTAAATGCTTTCGCCATTTAGTTCCTGCATGCCGAGCGCGCTCGTCGCGTTGGCCTGCGGATCGAGATCGATCAGCAGCACGCGCAATTTTTTTTCCGCGATCGCGACGCCGAGATTGACCGCGGTCGTTGTTTTGCCAACGCCGCCTTTTTGATTTGCGATGGCGATGATCTTCATGAGCGCGGCACGATCAAGGTCCGCAATTCAAAGCTGTGCCGGCCGTCGCCTTCTTTCCAAAACAAATGCTCCGGGCTGGGAAGCATTTCAGTGACTTCGAGCTCACCCGCCTTAGCCAGCCAGCGGTGGAAAATTTCCAGAAACAAATAACTCTCGAGATCGACAAAGACTGGCTTGGTGTCTTTGTCCCGGCCTTCCGCGCCGCTGCGACGAAGCGCCTGTTCGGTCGGGCGAATATAAACGAAGCGCGGCAGATTTTTTTCAGCGCGAAGTTTTTCGATCGCGAAGACGAGTTGCGCTGAAACGCCGCTGTAATTTCCAGCCGGCAAATCATTCATGCTGATCGTCCAGTTCTGGCGCTGCACAATCACTTTCCCGCAGCGCAAACGCGGCGTGTGCGGCGCGACGCTAAATTGGAACGGATGAAAGCCGAGAGGAATCACCCACGCGCGCGCGAACGACCCGAGATGCTCGTGATTGTCGATCTTACGAACCGCGACGTCGCCGGATTTCGGATCGAGATAAACCTCCGCCTCGGACGGCGCGATTCTTTTCCATTTTGGATTGGAGCGCTGAGGCGCGACAAAGTTTGAAAGCTCGGGCATGGCGTCGAAAAGCCGCACGGTCGTATGCGCGGTGAAGTCCGCCGCGAAAAAACCGAAATGAAAATTTGGCTGACCAAACGCCGTGCTCTCCAACGCGCGGCGAAGCGCTTCTTTGTCAGGGCAACTCCAAAACATGCAATGATGCAGCATCGCGATCGGCGGATGCAGCTCGGCCAAAATCCATTGATAATCTCCACGCGCGATCGCTTCCATTGAAGTAGCGCTCAGTTGAAGATCGGCCGAAGGAAAAGTGTATTCGTCGAACTTCGGGTATTCGAAATTGTCGCGAATGATATGACAATCTTCGGGCGTGAGCTCGTACTCGCTAAGATCGACATGCGCCTGCAAGCGATTTCGAAACGCGGCTTTCACTTCTTGAAACGCCATCACCGCGAGCGCGACCAAGCCCGGTCCGGTGAGCGGAAGTTTGGCCGCCTCGCACGCTTGTAAAAAAGCCGGCAGCGGCATAACGCCGCTTTTCGCGCCGGCTTTCTCCATGATTCCGCGCAGTCCCGCCGAAACGCGCGACGCGATGAAGGCGTAACTGTCGCGCCAGAGATCGATCCACGGCTCGGCGTCCACCGCGACCTCGTCGATCAGTTTCTCGCCAATCTGAAAATGACTTTCGCGATAACATTCTTCGCCAATGGCGTTGCTTGCGGCGTAGAGAAATCGATCTATCGTTTTCGATTTTGCGCCGATGGATTCGAGACAGCTTTGCGTCGAATCCATAATCGATTGTCGATCTTTCACCTGCGTGGCGGCGACAAACTTGTCGCGAAAATCGAGCAAGCTTTGCAAGATCGACAACCACTTGTCGCGCGCCGCGCTTGGCAGCCAGTTCTCGACGTCCGCGCGCAGAACTTCGACGGCGTGCGGTTCGAGCGCGGGCACGCTCAGCTTTGAATTATTATTTTCGGGGTCAGCATTGATCGTAGCGGCGAGCGCCTGCGCGACCCAGCGCTCCAGAAATGCCTCTCGCTTCGAAACGCCCGGCTCCGGCTTGAATGAAATCTGCGATTCGTGCGCAAGAATTTCCCCCCAGGCCGAAGGTCCGAATTCGCTGAAGGTGTCGTTCTTGGCGGCCAGCCGTTGCAAATAAAGCAGGAGATGACGTTCGCGCTCACGCATGCGCGAATTGCGCGCGGGAAGCGCGTCCGGGTTGATCTCCAACAGATTCGCCACGCGTTCACGCATTCCTTCCGCACCAAAAATGAGATAACGCGGGAGAATCTCTCGCGCGGCTCGGTGAAGAGATTTACGGGCCGCTTCGAGCT
This sequence comes from Chthoniobacterales bacterium, assembly GCA_036270275.1. Lineage (GTDB taxonomy): Bacteria > Verrucomicrobiota > Verrucomicrobiia > Chthoniobacterales > UBA10450 > AV40. Next base: position 35,601 of record DATBCV010000035.1, read on the forward strand.
CGCGAGCCAGGATCTCAGCAATTTCTTTTCCTTCGCGCGCGCCTTTGGAAGTTTCGGGCGTGGCCAGACGATCCAGGAGATCAAACGGCGCGCCGGCGAGACGGATCAGAAAAATTGGCGCGACGCGATACGGCACGCGTTCAGCAAAACCAAACGCGAGGAAGGTGACAACTCCGAAAGTTTTCGCGAGCCGGATTATTCCGAGGTGCAACCGCGCTGGATCTAAGCGCGTTGAGCGATCAGTTGGTCGTGAGCGGCAGACGAATAGTCAAAACGGTGCCGACGCCTTGCGTGCTATCGACTTTGATCGAGCCGTTGTGATCCTCGATCACCTTTTTGGTGATGTAGAGCCCGAGGCCCGTGCCACTTTTCGCCTGTTTGGTAGTGAAGTAAGGATCGAAAATGCGCGGAAGCTGCGCGGCGGGAATTCCCGAGCCGTTGTCTTCTACGCGAAGATCGACATAGAAATCTTTTTGCTGACAGCTGACGGTGACGATGCCGCTTTTGTCGGGGCAAGCCTGGATCGCATTGATGATGACATTTTGAATTGCGCGACTGAGTTGGACCGAATCCCCCATGAGGACGCACGGGTCTTCACAAATCGTGACCCGAAACGCGACGCCTTTTTGATCCGCAGTCGAAGCGAGGCCTTTGAGAATTTCGCGAACGGTGTTCGAAATTGAAACCGGTTTGGGCGGCGAAGCTTCGACGTTGCCGTAGCCCTGCCACATCGTGAGCAATTCCCGGCAAGTGCGCACATGTTGCTCGATGATTTTCAATTCCTTGACCGAGCTCGCGCTTTCATCCTCTTCGGATTTGTCGAGCCGACGTGCCAGCAGTTGCACATAACCCCAAACGATCGTGAGCGGGTTTCCTAAATCGTGGACGAATTCCGCAGAAGCCTGACCCAACGCGGCCAAGCGCTCCTTCTGCGCGAGCTGTTGCAGAAGACGATTGTTTAATTCCTTGATCTCAGCCGAGGCCGTCTGACTGGTGCGATGCGCGCGAGTGCGTTCGACGTTGCGATCGATGACTTGCTGCATTTCATGCGCGTCAAAAGGTTTGCTGATGTAATCGTTCGCGCCGAGCCGCAACGCTTCCTTCGCCGTTTCGAGCGCGCCGAAGCCAGTGAGCATGATGACGGAAAGATTCGGATCGATTTGGCGGATTTGGCGAAGTCCTTCGATGCCACTCATTCCGGGCATGCGAATGTCCATGACGATGGTATCGGGATTTTTTTCCTTAAGGAGTTTGAGTCCGGTTTCGACGCAATCGGCGGTGTGAACCTGATAGTTCGGTTTGAGCAGCATTCGCAAGCTTTCGCGCGGACCCATCTCATCATCGATGACAAGAATTTGGGGAAGTTCGGTCGCGGCGGTCATGATGCGTCGGGCGACAGAGAAGCTAGGTGCGTGCCGCGGAGTGCGCGAAGAAAGAAAAAAACTGGCGCGAAATTCATCTAGCTCAGCCGCGCGAACGGTTAAGCAGAAATCGGTGGCATGCAAGGTGCAACTTGTGAATGAGTCGGTGCCTTTCGAAATTGCTCAACGTCTTTTACGCGGGAAAAAATATAATGACTGGACTCAATGTAGCGTCTACAATCCCGGGTGATTCGTTCGTGCTGGATAAGATCGACAATCTGTTAACCGCCAGCCTCCCAGACTCCGCGGCGGGAATCATCCGTGGTGTCTCTACGACTCGTTCGCCGCGCGCCGGACATCTGAAATGATGAAACGAAATCGCGTCGTCATTACCGGAATGGGGATTCTCGCGCCGAACGGAATCGGCAATGAACAATTCTGGACGTCTCTCATCGAAGGTCGCAGCGGCATCGGACCGATCACACTTTTTGATGCGAGTGATTTGAAAAGCCGCATCGCCGGTGAAGTAAAAAATTTCGAGCCGCACGATTACATCGAGCCGGATTTAAAACCGCGACGAATGGCGCGACACACGCAGTTTGCCTACGCCGCGACAATGATGGCATTGCAAGACGCCGGGCTCGAAATCAGCGAGGCTGATTTTCCCAGTCCCACGCCGGTAGTGGTGGGCGTCAGCACGAGCGCGCTGGACGTGATCGAAAATGTGTTCCGCGCTTCGGAAAACCGCGGCATCGACGCAATTTCTCCCACCGCACTCGGCGCGTCCAAACCGCAAGCAGCCGCAAACGTGATCGCGGATCGGATCGGCGCGCGCGCGCATGCGGCGACAGTTTCTTCCGCGTGTCCGTCCGGATTGGATGCGGTCGCGTTGGCGGCAACGATGATTCGTTCCGGCGCCGCGGAGTTGGCGATCGCCGGCGGAGCGGATGCGCCACTAACAAAGCATGGTTTCGCGAGTTTTATCGCCACGGGTTTGAGTTCGTTTCGTAACGGCGAGCCGGAAAAAGCGAGTCGCCCGTTCGATGTTGAACGCGATAGCGGAGTGATCTCCGAAGGCGCAGGCATGTTTGTCTTGGAAAATCTCGAACGCGCCGAAGCTCGCGGGGCAAACATTTATCTGGAGATCAGCGGTTACGCGACGCAACGAGACCGCGCGCCGGGCGATCCGGCATCTGGACTAGTTGATTCGATGCGTTTGGCGCTGGCGAACGCGAACTGCTCCGAACAAGACATCGATTACATTTCCGCGTACGGGCCGGGCCATCCCGTGTTGGACGCCGCGGAAGTGCGATACATCAAAGAAGTTTTTGGCCCACGCGCATACGAGATTCCGATCAGCTCGATTAAAGGCGTTACCGGAAATCCGCTTGCCGCGGGCGGTCCGTTGCAGCTCGCCGCCTGCGCTTTGAGTTTTCGCGATCAACTCATCGCTCCGACAACGAACTGCGAGCTGGCCGATCCGGAATGCGATTTGGATTTCGTGCCGCAGCGCGCGCGAAAAGCAAAGCTTGATTGCATTTTGATGAACGTGCGCGGATTGGGTGGAAGCGCGAGCTCGCTCGTGGTCAATCGCGTTAACGGCAAATGAATAGCGCCACTTTACCAATTTTAGTCGCGATCTTGGTGCAACTCGCGCTCGGCGTCGTCGTCTTCCTCGCGAATCGCCATCTCAAATCGAACCAAACGTTCCTGCTCTTGTCGGTAGGCGGAGCGGCCTGGTTAGGCTGCGTTTTTTATGCTTCGACGGCTGCGAATCCGCAGCAGGCAACGTTTTGGATTCGCCAGGCTTCCGCGGCCGCGCTCGTGAATCTTGCCGGTTTTAATTTCCTTCGATTGTCGATCCGCGAGCGTCAAAGCAGCTGGGGAACAATCGTGCGGCAATCTGCGCTCTGGATTTTGCTGACGATCGCGGCAGTCGCGTTTTGCCAAACGCACTGGTTTTTGAAAGGAGCGCATTTCTCACCGGTGCTCGGCGGCGCCGCGCCGAAGCCGGATTACAATCATCCCGGCGTTTACATCTACGGCACGTATTTCATTCTGACCATTGTTGCGATCGTCGTCGCCACATTGCGCGACTTGCGCACGACCGGAGGCGCAGTTCGCTCTGAGCTGGGATTCATTTTGCTCGGCGGGCTCTGCACCGTCGCCTTTTCGGTCCTGCTCTCAGTAATTCTTGGATATTTCGTCGAGCCGGCGCGTCTGCTCTGGTTCGCGCCGCTTCGGGTAGTCCTTTTTAGCGCCATCGTCGCCTACGGAATTGTCACGCAAAAGATGATGGAAGTCGGCCTCCTGCTGCGGCGACTTATTTCGTACGCATTGCTCGCGACGTATTTGCTCGTGCTTTATGCCGTAGTCTGGTGGCTGGTCGTGACCGCGCTGCAATCTTCGATTCCGAACGCGCACACCATGGCGCACATCACCGCCGCGATTGCGATTGCGTTCGCAATGGCGCCCGCGCGCGGAGTCTCACAACGCCTCGCCGAGCGTTTGTTCATCGGTTCACAAAGCCTGGATTTTCGCGCAACCGTCAGCAAGGCGACAAAGATCCTCGCGTCGGTCGCGACCTTGCGCGACTTGCTTGATCGTTTCGCGCAAACCGTGGCTGAAGCTGTCGGCACGGAGCGCGTTTATATTTTATTGCCCGACCGCCACGGATTTTTCCAACGCTATCCTGCCGTCGAACCTGGCGCGCGCTTTTGCTTGGAACTGAGCCGCGACCAGGCGACGATCGCCGAGCTCGAGACCAACCGAGAACCGATCGTGATGGACGAGCTGGGCCGGGCGCGGCCAACGCCGCAGCTTCAACGCGTGATGCGACAACTCGATTCGCTTCAGATTGCGCTCGCGATGGGAATTTTCTCCCGCGATCACCTCGCGGGCGTTCTTCTGCTGGGCGCGCGAAAGTCTGGCCGCATCTACGGCGCCACCGAACAAGGCGCGCTCCAGGTCCTGTGCGGCCAGCTCGCGGTCGCGATCGAAAATGCGGAACTGTTCACGGAAGTTCAGAACGCAAAGATCTACAACGAAACGTTGCTGGAAAATCTCACCAGCGGCGTGATCGCGGCCGGCACGGACGATCGCATCACCGTTTTTAATAATGAGGCTGGCCAAATCACCGGCCTGGGCCCGCAAGACTTGCTCGACGGTTCGCTCAGCTCGCTACCCCCCGATCTGGCCGAGCCGCTGATCAAAACGCTGCGCAGCGGCGAGCGCCAGGAAAACTGGGAGATCGCGCTCGAAGTCGACAACGGCGAACGAATCATTCGCGCGAGCACCTCGATTTTTCACGGGCAAGATCGACAAGTTCTCGGAGCGCTCATGGTGTTGACCGACATCACGGCGATTAAGCGTCTCGAGCATCAGATCCGCCGAAGCGATCGGCTCGCAAGTTTGGGAACGCTTTCCGCAGGAATGGCGCACGAGATCAAGAATCCGCTCGTGTCGCTGAAGACTTTCGCTCAACTGCTGCCGGAACGTTACCAGGATTCGGATTTTCGCGACACCTTCTCGAACTTGATCGGGCACGAGATCGATCGAATCGATTCCCTAGTCAATCAGCTTCTCCGGTTTGCGCGGCCCGCCAAGCCGATTCTGAAACCGCTCCACGCGCATGAAGTCTTGGAGAAAGCGCTTACCCTTGTCGGCCACCGGCTTTATCAGAAAGATATCAAGCTGACGCGTTCGTGGAATGCCGAGGCCGACACGATTCATGGCGACGCCGATCAACTCGAGCAGGTCTTTTTGAATTTTTTCCTCAACGCAATGGACGCAATGAAGACGCAAGGCGAGCTCTCGGTCCAGACCGAGGTTCGCGGCGACGAACAATGGGTGAATGCGAAAGCGTACGGCAACGGCGAGCGCAACGGTCACGGCCGTCCGGAAGCGTTGCGCATCACAATTCGCGATACCGGTGAAGGAATCCGCGCCGAGGATCTCCCGCATGTGTTCGATCCATTTTTCACCACTAAAGATTACGGCACCGGACTCGGGCTTTCCGTTGTCCACGGGATCATTCAGGAACATGGCGGGCAAATCGAAGTGGAGAGTGAACTGCAAAAGGGCACGGCATTTCACATTTTGTTCCCGCTCGTGCGCGCTGAGAGTAAGGTGGCAGCCGCATGACGCCCTCCCCCGTCACCGTCGTTTATACTCAAGACGCCGAGCTGGTTCGCAGAGCTCGCGCCTATCTGCGCACGATGGGTCAGCTCCGCCACGTGAGCGATCCCGATCGCCTCGATCCAGTTCTTCAACAAACCGGACCTTCCGTTGCGATTGTCGATCTTCGCGCAAAGGACAGCCGCGAACTGATCGCACAAATTCAGAACGAACATCCGGACGTTCTGCTGATCGCGCTCGGCGTCGCCCAATCCGAAACCCTGACCGAGGCCGAGCAATTCGGAATTTACGCGGCGGAAGAGCTCGGCCTGGACCGGCGACGGTTCCAATCTCTGCTCGGACGAGCATTCGATTATGTCAGGGTTTCCGAGGAAAATCGCGACTTGCGTGAAACATCGACAATGACGCGCGAACCGAAAATAGAGCGCGAACCAATTGCCGAAAGCGGCGAGATGAACCGCGCTTTTCCGCTTATGCGTTTTCCGCGCGTGCTGCGTCGCCTTGATAACATCGACGCATTGGTCGCAACCCTGGTGGAAGCGCTCGCGGACGCGGCCGGCGTCAGTCGCGTCGGTCTTTTCTCGCGCAGCCGCAAAGAGGAGCCGTATCGGTTGCGGGCCGGCATTCATTGCCTGCCGGAAACGGACCAACTGGAATTCAACGAGCGCGACCCGCTCGTGCGCTGGTTCGAATTGCACGCGCATCTTGTCTCGCGCGGAAATGCCGCGCGAACCGAAGACGAGCGGCAGCGCGCAATCATGCGCCGCGCTCTGGATCTTTTCGGCGCGGAAGCGATCGTGCCGCTTTTTGCACGCGGATTCATTCTGGGTTGGATTTTCTTTGGTAATCGCGTCACCGGCCGTCCGTTCGAAGATCGTGATCTTGAAGGACTGACCACGCTTGCCGAACACGTTTCCACGATTTTTGAGAACGCTCTGCTTTATGAAGAAGCGACCGTCCAGAAAAGTTTGGCCGAAACACTTTTGAAATCGATTCCGCCTGGCATTGTCGCAATCGACGAGAACGCGAACGTCCGTTGGTTCAATCCTCCGGCGGAAAAAATTCTGGGCGTTTCCTCGACTGAGATTCTGAACAAGCCGGTGGAAAGAGTCGGTAATCGGCTTGCCGGACTTTTGCGCGAGACTCTGGAATCTAAGGTTCCGCCGTCGCCCGAGCGTTGGATCGACAGTAACACGCGGCGTTCCTTGTCGATCGAAACGAGACAGCTGAGCAACAACGGCTCGGCCCTCGGAGCGGTCGCGGTGATCCAGGACGTCACGACGCAGGAATCGTTGCGTGAAAAACAAGCGTTGCTCGACCGCGCGACGTTTTGGACGGACCTCGCCGCGAGCATGTCGCACGAAATCCGTAACCCGCTGGTCGCGATCAAAACTTTCGCTCAACTTTTGCCGGAGCGTTTCGACGACGCGGATTTTCGGAGAGAATTCAACGAAATCGTGGTGAACGAAGTTGATCGCCTGGACAAAATCATTACCCAAATCAACAACTTCGCGCATCCGCCGGAGCTCGTGTTGAAACCGATCGACGTGCGCGCGCCGGTCAAGAAAGGTGTCGAGATCGCAAAGTCTCGTTACGGGATCAACGGCAAGATCGAACTGGAAACGTCGTTGCCGGGCAATCTGCCGCGGGTGATGGGAGATGAGGCCGCACTCGCGGAAGCGTTCGCTCACCTTCTGGCCAACGCGGCGGAAGCAAGCGCGGACCGAACTCATCCGCGGATCACGCTCACGGCAAAACCAGTCCGGCGCGGGAAGGAACAGGAGGCTGTCGTCGTCACGGTGCGCGACAATGGTTCCGGAATTGCGCCGGAACTGAAGGACAAGATTTTTTCGCCTTTTTGCACAACGAAACCGCGCGGGATGGGACTCGGACTGCCGATCGTCAAACGGACGGTGTTTGAGCATCAGGGCCGGGTGGAAGTCGATTCCTCGTCCAAAGGGACGGAAGTCAGCGTTCTGCTGCCGGCGCGTTCCAACGGCGATTAGTCAAATTTTCGAGTTGCGATTTGCGGCCTGAGATTTGAGGGTCGCGCAAGCGGAGCAGACCTTCCGCGAACGATTTTAGAACACATGAAATCAATGGCCATCAACGAAGAACAATTTCAAAAAATTAAGACCGCGCCCGGTTTCATTGCCGCGCTGGATCAGAGCGGCGGCAGCACGCCGAAAGCTCTCGGTCTTTACGGAATTAAAGAGGACGCATGGTCGAGCGATGAAGAAATGTTCACCATCATCCATCAGATGCGGACACGCATCATCACCAGTCCGGCTTTCAACGGAGACCGGATTATCGGGGCCATTCTGTTCGAGAACACGATGGACCGGGATATCGAAGGGCAACCGACGCCGAATTATCTTTGGAACGTAAAGCGCGTCGTGCCGTTTCTAAAAGTGGACAAAGGCCTGGCCGCTGAGAAAGACGGCGTCCAATTGATGAAGCCCATGCCGGCGCTGGATGCGCTGCTCGATAAGGCGAAGGCCAAGCACATTTTCGGAACCAAGATGCGCTCAGTGATTAAACAAGCTGACGAAGCAGGAATTGAAAACATCGTCGACCAGCAATTCGAAGTCGGTCAGCAGATTATCCGCAAGGATTTAGTGCCGATCCTCGAACCGGAAGTCGACATTCACTGCCCGGAAAAGGCGAAAGCGGAGGAGTTACTCAAAACGGCCATTCTCGGAAAACTTAACGAGTTGCCGGCCGGCCAGTTCGTCATGCTCAAGCTCACGCTACCGGAACAGGACGATTTGTACTCCGACTTTGTAAAACATCCCCGGGTGGTGAGAGTCGTCGCTTTGTCCGGCGGCTATTCGCGCGAAGAAGCAAATGCTCGTCTTCGTAAACAACATGGCGTGATCGCCAGCTTTTCTCGCGGGCTGCTGGAAGGGCTGAGCGCCCAGCAATCTGATGCTGAGTTCAATGCCACTCTCGATAAATCCATCCAGAGCATTTTCGACGCATCCAACACCTGAGCTGCAAGCTGCAAACGCGATGAGCGCTTGGCATAAGCGCCTCCGCAATTTACAAAGAGCAAGTGACGCTCACGCTCCAGGAAATTGCGAAGCTCTGCGGCGGTGAGCTGATCGGCGATCCTGAGTGCAAAATCAGTGGCGCGGCCTCGCTCGATGAAGCGATCGAAGGCGAAATCGCGTTCTACAATAATCCAAAATACATGCCGCGGTTGCGTGCGACGCGCGCCTCGGCCGTTTTCGTGCCGGGAGATTTTGCCGAAAAAATTTCTCCAATTCAAATTCGCGTGGCCGACCCATCCAAAGCATTCGAGCAGGTCGTGTTAAAACTTGCGCCGAAGCCGGTCGCATTTGCGCCTGGCGTTCATCCCAGCGCGATTGTCGATCCAACCGCGAAACTTGGCGCGCGCGTTTCGATCCAGGCGCATGCCGTGATTGAGCCCGGTGTGACCATCGGTGACGAGACCGTCATCGGGGCCGGCAGTTATTTAGGTCACGAGACGAACATCGGCGGTCAATGTCTCATTTATCCGAACGTCACGATTCGCGAACGAACGAGAATTGGCACACGCGTCATCATTCATAGCGGCGCCGTCATTGGCGCCGATGGGTTCGGGTTCGAGTTCAAAGACGGCCGGCAACGAAAAATTCCGCAGATCGGGATTGTCCAAATCGACGACGACGTGGAAATCGGTGCGAACACCACGATTGATCGAGCGCGCTTTGGACGGACGTGGATTCAGGAAGACGTGAAGATCGACAATCTGGTGCAGATCGCGCACAACGTGATCGTCGGTAAACACACCGTGATCGCGGCGCAGGCCGGAATTTCGGGAAGCGTGCGGATCGGCGAGCGCGTTTCCATGGCCGGGCAGGTTGGAATTGTCGGGCACGCGACGATCGGTGACGGCGCAATGATCGTCGCCCAGAGCGGGGTTTCGAAAAATATTCCCGGGGGGGTTTGGTTCGGCTATCCGGCGGTGCCAATCGAAGACGCTCGGCGGCAATTTGCCTGGATTCACCGTCTGGGAAAACTGTTCGAGCGAGTCAAGGTGCTGGAGAAAAAGCTCGGTTTAAAGGAATAAATCCCAGCAGCGGACTGGGGCGTTGCCGGAGGCTGCGGGCCGGTTGGCAAGGATAGTGCTTCTACTCCCTATAGAAATTATAACGGAAATGAAGCCGCAAAACCGAGAGTATTCCCAGTTCCTGATCATCGATGACGACCCCGGCATCGCTAAATTCCTCGTTACCTATCTACGTCAGCGCGGGCATACCTGCGAAGCCTTGACCGACGGTTTCCAGACCGCCGCTTGGTTGTCCGAGCACGACTGTGAAGTCGCGATTGTCGATCTTAAGATGCCAAAAGTTGATGGTATTTCGTTGATCAATTTCATCCGCGAGATGAATCCAGCGTTGCCCGTGGTCGTCTTCACCGGAGTCGGTTACGACGAAGAACAAATGCATGCCGCTTTGCATGCGGGTGCGAACGGCTACGTGAGCAAAAATTTGCCGATCGAGCAACTTTACTGCGTGCTCGCTCGCGTCCTTGCCACCTGTCAGCAACGCAAACGTCCAGCGGCTCTCAATGGTCAGCACTCCGCGCTCGCCGGCGCAGCTTAGCCGGATTTCTCGACCGTCTCCAAACGCCTCCGAAGTTCGTCCGGCGAAATACAAATCGCGCCGCATGCGTTGACGGTTTCTTTCTCGAGCGAATCCGAAGTTGCCACCGTGATCTCGAAACGCTGCGCGTATTTGCTCGCGAGCCGCTCGATGATCGAGTCGGCGGATTGTCCGCTCGCGGCGTAGAACACTTGCACATCGTGCGGTTCGGATTGCACGGTCGCGCGCGAGCCCCTGCCATCGAAGACAACGGCGGCACGAATTCCGGTCCAATCCTGGTATTGCTGGAGTTGTTTGATCAGCGCGTCGCGCGCGAGTGAAGTGCGCCGATCGTGCAATTTGCGCAGCGCCGGCCACGCGAAAATGATGCTGTGACCATCAACAATTAAATATCGCGCTGACACGCGACACGTTAAGTCGAGGCAGGCGCGAAGGCGAGATGTCGATCTTACTCCGCCGGTGCCGCCTGCTTTTTAGCGCGCGGCTTCGAAATTTCCCGCTTCTTAGAGCGAACTGCGCCCTTTTTTCGTTTCAAATACGCTTTCCGGCGTTTCCGTTTACTTCGAGCTCGATGTTGTTGACCCACGCTTTGTTATAGGAGGGATTTCGACCGCGCGCAAGCAGGCGGCGCGACGCGACGGAGAGAATCGGATTGCCTTTTGCGCGCGAATAGAATTTAAAAAGCGGGTCGTGTTCTCGCTTTCAGAGAATTTTTCGCCAACTCCTAAGACGTTAATTGGCGCGTCGGTGTTGATGCTGTTGGTGGCGGCAATCTTTGCGGGCTTGAATCACGCCAAAGTTACAAACCTGCGGTCCAGCGTGGCCGATGCAAACGCCGCGCGCGAATCGGCTGAGCGGGGTGGGGCTCAACGCGAAAAGGAATTGAAGGCGCGGGAAGCGGCGATCGCCTCGGACCAGACAAAGTTAACGCAGCAGCCGGCAAATTCCGGCGTCGCGGAAGGTCAAGTCACGCAGATTTTAGCGGAAAAGAAGGATCTCGAAGCCAAACTGCACGAGAAAGAAGCGGAGATCCTCGCGCTCCAAAAGCAGATCGAGGAAAAACAACCCGGTTCTGCGAATCCCGGTGCGCCGACGACGAGCGAGCTTCAAGCGCAGTTGGACGACGCGCGGCAGCAGCTCGACGCAGCCGAGCGGGAAAAAGTTTTGCTCTCGGAAAAAGTGCAATCGGTGACCGAACGTTCGGCGCAAGTCGACGATGAAAAAAAGCGCCGGGCGGTCGCCCACCGGAAGGTCGGCGTTCAAGGCAAAGTCCTCGCCGTAAACCAGGCTTACAATTTTGTGGTCCTGAATCTCGGGGGTCGTAATGGCGTGGAGACACACTCGGAAATGCTGATCGTGCGAGACGGCACCTTTATTGGAAAAATCCGCATTTCTTCAGTTGAACCGGCCACTGCCATCGGCGATATCATGACCAGCACGTTGGCGCGAGGCGTCCAAGTGCAACCTGGAGACATTGTCATCTATGCTGGCTCAAATTCGTAAACACGAGAGAAAAATCGCAGGCGTGATATTGCTCGTCGCGGCGGGGCTACTCGCTTCGTGCGCGAGCCAGAAAGAAAACGTCGCGCTCGTCAAAGATCCTGACGCTAAACCCGAAGGCGCGCTGCCTTGGAACAAGCAGGAAAAATGGGAGACCGGCGGTCAGTTCGCGAACTTCAGCGACCGTCGCTAAGTCCGGACAAGATCGACAATCAGATCCAAAAGCCTGCCGGAATAATCGCGTTCTTGGGAACGACCACAATTCCGTCGCGGATATAATAGTTCTCCGCGTCGAGGTCGGGCGGTTTTCCTTCGGGTGAAATCACCACTCCGTCGGCGATGCGCGCGTTCTTGTCGATGATCGCCCGATCGATCACGCAATTTTTTCCGATCCCGATCGGAGCGCCGCTGCCGAAGTCCGGTCGATCCTGCTCAAAATAGTCCGCGCCCATTATCACGCTGTTCCGGATCGTGGCGCCACTTTGGATGATGCTGCGAATCCCGATCACGCTCCGCTCGATGTGCGCGTCGGAAATAATGCAGCCGTCGGAAATGATTGCCTGCCGCAGATTCGCGCCGTTCACTTTGCTGCCCGGCAAAAATCTCGGATGCGTGTAGATCGGTGCCTCGGTGTCGAAAAAGCTGTACTGCGGCACGATATCGGTGAGATCGAGATTCGCTTCGTAAAACGCGCGCACCGTTCCGATGTCTTCCCAGTAGCCCTGAAAGATGAACGCGTTCACACGTCGATCTTTGATGGACTGCGGAATGATGTGCTTGCCGAAATCGAACAGATCGTTCGCCAAACAGTCTACCAGCACGTCGCGATTAAAAATGTAGATGCCCATCGAAGCTTGAAGCAGCTCTTCGCTTTCGCTTAAGCCAATCCCAGCGAGCAATTCGCGACTCATTTTCATTTCTTGAAGCACGACGGGATCTTTCGGTTTCTCCACAAACCGCGAAATGCGCCGATCCACCCCGCTTTGCATAATGCCAAACTCGGAAGCATAAATGCGCTGCACCGGTTTGGTCGCGAGCGTGATGTCGGCCCCGCTTTGAATGTGTTGATGCAAGAGCGCGCGAAAATCCATGCGGTAAAGCTGGTCGCCGCTGAGAATGAGATAGTAATCGAACGGCCGCTCGAGGAAGTAACGCATGTTCTGGCGGACGGCGTCGGCCGTTCCCTGATACCACTCGGATCCTTCGGGCGTTTGTTGTGCCGCGAGAATGTCGATGAAGCTGCGCGAGAAATTGTCGAATTTGTAACTCGCCTGAATATGTCGATGCAGTGACATACTGTTGAATTGCGTGAGCACGTAGATCGAGCGCAGCCCCGAGTTCAAACAGTTGCTGATCGGAATATCCACGATGCGATATTTCCCGCCGAGTGGGACCGCGGGTTTCGCGCGATCCTTGGTTAGCGGAAACAAACGCGTGCCCGCGCCGCCGCCCATGATTATCGCGAGCGTTCGTTGAGTCGTGCCGGGTGGAAGCGCAGGCGTAGTCATCGCCGAAGCTGAATCGCGCGCGGCGGGAGTTTGCGTGTGCACATTTCCAATAACTCAGTGCTCGCCGCTTCCGGCAACTACAAGATGTCGATCTTTGGGGACGGTGTGAATCTTGCGGCTGAGGACAGCAGCCTCTACATTTCAAAACATGTGCGGAATCGTCGGTTATGTCGGACGCGAGGAAGCGGCGCCCATTTTACTCGATGGGCTGCGTCGCCTCGAGTACCGCGGCTATGATTCGGCCGGCGTCGCCATCGTCAATGGCGATCGCCTGGAAACGCGCAAGTGCGCGGGGCGAATTGCTTCGCTGACGAACCTGGTTTCGCAAAAACCGGCCGCCGGGCATTACGGAATCAGTCACACACGTTGGGCAACGCACGGAAAAGTGACGGACGAAAATGCGCACCCACATTTTGACGCCACCGGCAAGATCGCCCTCGTCCACAATGGCGTGATTGAAAATTATCAGGCGCTCAAGGAGCAGCTCATTCAGGACGGCGACACGAATTTCCGGTCCGATACCGATACGGAAGTCTTGGCGCACCTGATCGGGAATATTTATCGAAAACTCGACGGAAAAGATTCCAAAGCGCGTTTAGTGAACGCGACGCGGGAAGCGCTGAAGCAGGTCATCGGAACTTACGGAATCGCAGTGCTGCATGCGGACATTCCAGATTTTGTCGTTGGCGCGCGACGCGGTAGTCCACTCGTCCTCGGCGTTGGCAAAGATGAGAATTTTCTCGCGAGCGATGTGAGCGCCATCGTCGCGCACACTCGGGACGTCGTTTACCTGAACGATTTCGATTTGGTCGCGCTCGAGCGCGAGAACTTCGAGATCAGCTCGGTCGAAGGCGCGGTCGGTCATCACGCCGTTAGCAAAGTCGAGTTTACGGCCGAGGACATCAAAAAAGGCGATTACCCGCACTACATGCTCAAGGAGATTTGCGAGCAGCCCGATACGGTGCGGGACGCGATGCGCGGGCGCATTGTCCTCGAAGATTCAACCGCGAAACTCGGTGGCTTGACCATGAATCCCGCGGAGCTGCGCGATGTGGCGCGGATCGTCCTGACCGGTTGTGGAACGGCGCTGCATGCCGCGCGCGTGGGCGAATACGCGATCGAGCAACTCGCGAATGTTCCGGTCGATGTCGATTTCGCGAGCGAGTACCGGCACCGTGATACGCCTCCAACCGAGCGCACGCTCGTCTTCACGATCAGCCAAAGCGGCGAAACGGCCGACACGCTTGGCGCGCTGCGCGAGAGCAAACGCAAAGGCTATCGAACGCTAGGAATTTGTAACAACGTCGCGAGCACGATCGCGCGCGAGAGCGACGGTGGCGTTTACATGCACGCCGGTCCGGAGATCGGTGTCGCGGCGACGAAATCTTTCACATCACAATTAATCATTCTCACGCTGATCGGCCTGCTCCTTGGACGCATGCGGCAACTTTCCACCGCTCGAGGAAAACGAATCATCGACGCGCTGGGCGCGCTGCCGGGCCAAGTCGAGCAAGTTTTGAAACTGAGCGATCAAATAAAATCCATCGCGAAGAAATACGCCGATGCGAATGGAATGCTTTTTTTCGGGCGCCAGTTCAATTACCCGATCGCGCTCGAAGGCGCGCTCAAGTTGAAGGAGATCACCTATCTTTTTGCGGAAGGACATCCAAGCGCGGAGCTGAAACACGGAATCATCGCGCTGATTCGCAAAGATCTACCTTCGATCTTTATCGCCCCCGACGATCCCGTGTTCGCGAAAAACGTCAACAACATGGAACAAGTCAAAGCGCGCAAAGGGCCGATCATTGCCATCACGTCCGGCAACGGCGCGAAACAGTTGAAGGATTTGGCCGGCGACATCATCGAAGTGCCGGACACAATCGATTGCCTCAGTCCGGTGCTAACCGTGATACCGTTGCAGCTACTCGCCTACCATCTCGCAGTCGAGCTCGGCCGCGATGTCGATAAACCACGCAACCTCGCGAAGAGCGTGACCGTCGAGTAGCTCGCTTCTCAATCGACAATTGTCAGCGTTGCGGACGGAGCTTTCGTTTTCTTTTTCTTCTTGCCGTTGTTCGTTGCGGGGAAAGTATAACCGGAGCCAGGTTGCAGCGTCATGATCGCGGTTTCTTTCTTTTCTTTCGCGTTGTCGATCACTGCGCTGACCGTGATTGACGCCGAATTCTGACCGGCTGGCAGCGTGACTTGATGACTGACGCTGCTCAGGGTGTAATCGCTTCCTTCAATCGCCTTGCCGCTCATCGAGAAGTTCACACTCGTGTCCTGCGTGACAGTCGACGACGCTGAAACCGTGAACGTCGCACTCTGACCTTCGTGGATCGACATCGGCGAAACTGAAACCGTCACTGTCGGAGTTGTTGCCGGGGTCGGTGTGGGGGTTGGCGTAGGTGTTGGTGTGGCAGTCGGGATCGGAGTAACAGTTGGCGTTGGTGTAACCGTCGGCGTTGGCGTTGGTGTAACCGTCGGCGTAGCCGTAGGTGTGACCGTCGGAGTGGGTGTAACAGTCGGTGTTGGAGAGGGTGTGACTGTTGGCGAAGGAGTCGCTGTAGGTGTTGCTGTAGGTGTAGGTGTCGTGTTAGGAGTTGGAGTGGCTGTTGGAGTAGTCGTTGGTGTTACTGTCGGAGTGGCGCTGGGCGTGGGTGATACGGTCGGTGTTGGTGTTGCCGCACCTGTGGAAATCGGGAGCGCGAGTACAAGCGCGTCATAGATGTTTTGGTCGCGGGCGCCGAGCGGGTCGGCGCTGCGTGTGATCTGGCCGAGAGTGATAAGAGTCTGTCCGTTTTGCGAAACCGCCGCTTGATCGCCAGTCAACGCATTCCCCACTCCCGAATCGAGGTGGACACTCCAAGCCGTGCCCCCGTTGGCGAGATCATAGGCTAACACTTCCTGGTCATCGAGCGCTGTGTATTGAACCGTCGGACGACTGCTGGCGATGAGATAAACGCGGCTGCCGTCAGGTGCGATTGCGAGATCGTTTGCTAACTGCGAACGGGACTGCTCTGCCAAGTGCGTCCGCCATAATTCCTGCCCGGTTGCTCCGTCGTATGCGGCGGTAAAAGCAGTAAGTCCACCCTGGGGTTGCGTCGCAGGACTCTGGGTCGTTACGACTACCCGGCCGGTTCCGGCCGCGATCGCGCGACCGCCATTATAGCCAGAGTCTCCGAGCGATTTTTCCCACGCAACTGTCCCGTCGCCCACTTGCAGCGCCACTGTGATGGCGCGGAAATCGCCACCGTTCGGGCCGACGTAACTGTCACCTGTCACATAGACATGGTCACTGTCCACGGCGAGGCAACACGCGCGATCGAACTTGATACGATGCTGGCGCGAGACCCACAGCTCGTCGCCACTGTTCGCGTTGTAGGCCACGGTGGCGTAATCAATTTCGTACTCCTCGGCGCCGGCGCTCTCACCGGTCACATACACGCGATCGCCCGCGGGTGAGACCGCAAGATCGTAAAGTGCATTTGTGCCGCCCTTGCCAATTCCGGCATAGATGCGCGTCCAAAGTTGACTGCCACTCGCGGCGTCATACGCGATAGTGACGTAATCGAGCTCGCCAGCAACAGCGGTCGTGACTCCGCCGACGAAGACCGTTCGACCGTCAGGCGCGAATGCGATGACCACTCCGTTATCGACGCCGTCCGGTTTGTTGTCCCACGTCGCCGACCAAAGTTCGTGACCAGTCGCACTGTCGTAAGCCGCGGTAACAATTCGCGAGTCAGTCGCTCCGACCGGAAATGCATCATAGGCCCCGCCAGTAGCAACAACAGTTTGTCCATCCGGCGAAACGGCAATGGCGTGCAGACTGTCGTAGACGCGACTACGTCGAAAGACACGCCACCGCTCCGCACCAGTAGCCAAGTCGTAAGCGCCAAGTGTCCATGATGCTTTGGACGAGTACGGATCGGCAGTATCGAAATCTACCGCCTTGATTCCGACATAGACGGTGTTTCCGCTCGTCGCAATCGCGGAAGGAAAATCATCCGGTCGCTGTCCCGGCGCGCGATCCGGCCTTGGACTAACACCGACCAACTTTCGCACCGCTCGGCTTCCGGCACGCAAGGTCCACCCACCGTGTGTGCGGTGAGACCCGCAACTGCCAATAAAACGCCGACGGCACAAAAAGCGATGGCGAGTAGCAAGCGCGAACCGAAGCTACCGCTCTGAATTTCCTTTTTCCTTGGACCAAGTTCGCAGTTCATTGGTCAAGTAATTGTCGATCTTGTTAGTCCAAGATCGTCAGTGTCGCCGAGGGTGCGGTACTGCTCTTCTTTTTCTTTTTGCCCGCGCTCGTCGTAGCGAGATTATACCCGGCGCCCGGCTGTAGCGTCATGACCGCGCTCTCGCCTTTTTTCTCCTTAATATTGTCGATCAAGGCACTGAGTGTCACCGAACCCGAGCTCTGACCGGCTGCAATTGTTACCGAATGACCAGCGCTGCTCAGCGTGTAGTCGCCACCTTCTCCGGCTTTACCGCTCATTGCGAAGTTCACCGCAGTGTCCTGCGCAACCACAGACGAAGCCGTCACTGTGAACGTCGCGCTTTGCCCTTCATGAATTGAGGTAGGGGAAACTGAAACGGTAACCGCTGGAGTTGTTGCTGGAGTTGGAGTCGGAGTCACAGTGGGACTAGGAGTCGCCGTCGGTGTTGGTGTTGGCGTAACTGTAGGAGTCGGCGTCGCTGTAGGTGCAATCGTAGGAGTTGGTGTCGCCGTTGGAGTAGCTGTGGCAGTAGCGGTCGGTGAAGGCGTTGGCGTCGGAGTTGGCGCTGACTGCGTGCAGAAATCATTGCCGACCACCAAATAATCCTGGCGGCCACCTGCATAATCGGTAGCGAGTACGCCCGAAGGATTTTCCGCGGTATCTTCGCGCACTGAGACGCCTAACAAAACGTCGCCGTTTTGGATGCCCAAGTCTTCCTTGTTAATCACCAGCCACACGCTGCCATCGGGTTTAACGCCGCTGGCGGAGTCGAGCGCGGCTGCGTGCTTCCAATCCCGGCACTCGCTAATCGGCGGTGCGCCACAATTACTAACAAACTGGCCATTCTTATAGAAGGTCACTTCCATATCTTTAAGGCTAAGTTTGTAGCTCACGCCGCCGCGCGGTGGATCGAAGTAAACGTAAAATTCAGATTTGCCCTGTGGCGTAAGTTCCGGGTGCGCGTTGTTAACGACGAACACCAGTTTGCCCGGCATGTCTTGCGGCTCAGCGATTGAGAAACTCGCAATGTCATTGTTCGGGTAGGCCGCGCCTTCGCCGATGCGATCGTAATACACCTGGCCGGGTAAAGAGCAGGAAAGTTCCGGTCGCGGCGCGTTTTGTCCGACTGTTGGCGCGAAAATGTTGCTGGAGAAACTTTCTCCGTTCGCATTCAACGCGGTAACGCGATACGCATACGCGCTTGCCGGATCAGCGGAATCGATAAACTGGCGCTGCGTGGTAGCACTCGCGACCAGTCTTTCCGGCTGACCGTCAATCTTGCGATAAACGTTGTAGCCGGTAATGGGCGCTCCGTTGCCGTCTGGCTCCGGCCAATTGAGAACGACCACTTTGTCGGTTCGATAACCGTTGACGAGTGGCGCCGCCGGCTGCGTCGGCTCAACTGGATCGAATGTAGCGAGCATGCGGCGTCCGCCCGATTGGCGAACGATTCCTGCAAGTTTCGCAAAAGTGTTTGGCCCGCCGTTGTTCACGCAGGCTGCGGCGCAGCCAATCGAGTTGCTCGCGATGACGCGACCTCGCGTGTCGATTCCCGCATCAATGAAATCATAGTGATTGCGTCCGTCGCCGCCGTTGCTGATGCCGCCGAATGCGCCCTGAATCGGATTGTCCGGAGTCGTGTTGGCAACAAACCAAGTATCGCCGCTATCGTAAGTCGTAGCGACGTAGAGATACCACACGCCGGGGAAGACGATGCTTTGGTAGTCATGGTCCGCACCGTTGTATTCCGATCCGAAAAACGCGATCGCCGCGCGGCCGGGATCTCCCGCGGTTGCCGCCGGAAACACTGCATAGTTCACGCCGCCCAATGCGCCAACATCAACGCTCGCTTTGAAAGTCGCGCCGTGGTCATCAGTCGTCGTGACGTACATGTGGTTGTTGTTCAAGTTCTGGTACGCGAGATAGACTCGGCCGGCCTTATCTACCGCTACTGTCGGATCGCCTTTGTCGACTAAACCTCCAGTGCTGTCCGGCACCGGGCGAATCGTCCATGTCACGCCGGCGTCTTCTGAGACAACGATATTGATCGGCCCATTACCGATTACCGGCGTGTCGAGACCGCAGCCTTTGTTTGGTACGTAAACGGTTCCATCCGGTCCGACTTTCGGATGTCCATGAAGCCCAACGCAGCGGCTCGTCGCGGAATTGTAAATCGGAATGATCGGTCCATAAGTGTGACCACCGTCATCGCTGCGCGAGCAGTACGCTGTCGCGACGTCTTGCGAGCAATAGTAGATGGCGTTGGGATAGAGTGGATGCTGAATGACGCCGTTCAGGCCCGGCGGATATGGACCAACGCCCATCCCTTGATGATCAACGCCGCTCCCGAATCCGCCGCTGATCGCCGGCGTCCAATTCTCACCATTGTCATCGCTGATGTCCGTGACGCTATCTCCGCCGGCAAGTTGCGTTGCCCAAATGCGGCCGGTGTCCGGATCCGCCAGTAAAATTGGATCAAGCGTCGCCTTGTCGCTGATTCCAGTCGGCGAGTCTTTGAATTCCCACGTCGCTTTCGCGGGCGAAGTGGAATCGTCGAACCGCACCCGCAGAATTTCATAGAGCGCCTGATAAAATAAATCGCCGCCTTTCTCCGCGTTAATCTTCGTGTTCACGCCGAGCGTCGGTTCGCCGGCAATCAGTCCCAGGCCCGCGGAAGGCGCGCCGTTACTGTCGGTCGGAATGAACTCTTGAAAGCGCGGCGCAATTCCGCTCGCGTTTCCTGGAGGCTTCACCGTGGCGTGTCCTCCGCTTGCCGGAGCCAGAGAAATCGTGCCGGTGAAACTTTGGCCGGCGGGCAAGGTCGTGCTGACTTGAACGACGTACTCGCCGCTTTTTACTGCATCAGGCGCAACTTCTATCTCCTGAAAATTTGTTCCCGTCTGAGTCGATGAGGCGACTGCACTGCCGCTCGGAAAGCTCGTCTTGCCGGCCCAGTTTGCCGCGTCCCATAAATACAAATCGAATCGCGCGGCCGGCGTTGACCAATCGATGCGGATGAACAAATGCTGGTTCGGATTGCTCTGCACATAATCAGCCGGCAACCGCACGTGCAGTTTGAAAACGTCGCATGGCACGAGCGGATCGCTCGGAGCTGGATCGCACTCGCCTGCGATCGAATTGCCAAAAGCATTCGGCTGAAAAAACGGCCCGGCCGTGTAAATCAATGGACCGGATGTTTCAGTGAGCGTTCCATCCGTTGGCTCCGAGGCAAAACTCCACATCGCCATCGAGACCGCGGCTAAAGAAAGTAACAACGCCGCGAAAATCCGCGTGCGAACAAAACCTGTCTCGGACGATTTTTGCCTTTTCATATTCTATGAATCGGAAAAACCGGCGAACTGGACCTATCCGGGAACGATTTTTTACTGGAATGCCCGCTGAGGAGGCGCTCAGAAAATTCTTAGATCGACAATCGTGATAAGCGGGATTGCGACCTCACCCTTTTTGAAAGAAATGCCGGTTCACGTCCGGCAGGAATTTCGATAAGATTCCCGGCCAATTCGCAGCCGTGCAACAGAACGAAGATTACGTCCTTAAAGTTTTGCAAGACGTCGGACTTGTCTCGCGCAAACAAATTGACGCCGCCCGCGCGCGCCTCAACGGCCAGAACAACGTCGTCGATGTTTTGGTCAAAGAGGGAATTGTCAGCGAATCGGATGTCTCGCGCTCGCTCGCCGCGCAGGCGCACATGGATTGGATCGATTTGGCGGCGATGATTATTCCGCCGGCAGTCATCAAACAAATCTCCGCGGCCGACGCGCGCCGGTTCAAAGTCATCCCGGTGGCATTTGGTGAAAGCGGACTTGTCGTCGCAGTGAGCGATCCGCTCGACATCGACACGATCGACAGCCTCGGCTTTTTACTGCAACGCGAGCTCGAGCTCGTTTGCTCCAGTCCCGAAAAAATTCGCGAGGCGCTGATCAAGTATTACGGCACGGCGGATGAGGCGGCCGACATCATTCAGGAAAAAATCGGCGACGATGTCGATCTTGGACTGGAGATCGGTGATGGCGCGGCGATTTCGGATGTCGATGAAACGGACGCGCCGATCATTCGAATGGTGTCGATGTTGATTGTCGAGGCGCATCGCGGCGGCGCGAGCGACATTCACCTCGAGCCGCTCGACAAAAAGTTTCGCGTCCGTTTTCGGATCGACGGCGTGCTCCAGGAAATGCACGCCCCGCCGAAGCGGTTGCAATCGGCGATCATCAGCCGTCTCAAAATCATGACTGGCTCGATGAGCATCGCGGAAAAGAGATTGCCGCAGGACGGCCGCATCCAGGTTAAAATTAAAAAGAAGCCGGTGGATCTTCGCGTTTCAACGATCCCGACCAATCACGGCGAGAGCATCGTCATTCGCATTTTGGACAAAGCGAGCTTGATGCTCGGCCTGCCCGAGCTGGGATTTTTCAGCGACGATCAGGAAACTTTCGCGCGCCTGATTCAATTGCCCGATGGAATTCTTCTGGTCACCGGACCGACCGGTTCGGGAAAAACCAGCACGCTTTACGCGTGCCTGAATTATATCAACAAACCGGACCGGAAAATCATCACGGTGGAGGAGCCGGTCGAATATCAGATGACCGGGATCAACCAGGTCCAGGTAAACTCCGAGATTGGGATGACATTTCCCGCGGCGCTACGATCGATCCTGCGCCAGGCGCCGAACGTCATCATGATCGGTGAAATTCGCGATCTCGAAACGGCGAGCATCGCCACGAACGCGTCGCTCACCGGCCATTTGGTTTTCAGCACGCTGCACACGAACGACGCGCCTTCCGCCATTGCGCGTTTGATCGACATCGGCGTGCAACCGTTCCTCGTCGCGTCATCATTGCGCGCGATCATGGCGCAACGGCTCGTGCGGCGAATCTGCCCGAATTGTCGCGAGCCCGCCGAATTGACTGAAAGCGAAATGCGCGCGTTGCGAATCGAACCGGGACAATTACTCGACGCGCAGGTAATGCGCGGCAAAGGTTGCGAAGAATGCCGCGGCACCGGTTTCAAAGGTCGCATGGGCATCTTCGAAATTTTTGTTCTAGATGACGAAGCCCGTCACATGATCAACAAGCGCAGCTCGACACTGAATTTGCGGCAGCGCGCGCGCGCGCTCGGCATGCGCACTTTGCGCGAGGACGGAATCCGCAAAGTGCTCGCGGGCCTGACCACCGCCGACGAAGTCATCTCCATCACGCTCCGAGACGTGAGCTAAATAAATAACGTGAACGAGAAACAAGTCGCCGAACTTTTCGTTGAGCAGCACGTCCTTCAGCCGTCGCAGGCGGAGGACGTTCTCACCGAGGCAAATCTAAACGGCAAAACAATCGTTCAGGCGATGGTCGATGGCGGTTTCGTCGATGAAAGTGGATTTTACCAAACAATCGCCGAAGCGATTGGCGCCGAATATGTCGATCTTCGGGAGAAGGAAATTCCGCCTGCCATTTTGAAACTGGTCCCGAGCGGGCTCGCGCGTTTGCATCGCGCACTGCCAATCGCTTTTACTGGAAACATATTGCGCGTCGCGCTTGCCGATCCGCTCGATTCGCACGCGGCTGAAGATTTGCGCTTCGCGCTCGGAAAAGATGTCGAAGTTGTCGTCGCGCCGAGCGAGCAGGTCGACCATCGAATCAAGGAATATTATGGCACCGACACTGCGAGCATGGAGGAAGTGCTCAAGCAGCTCGGTGAAGCCGGCGATCTGCTGCAATTGCGCGGCGATGAAAGCGCGGCCGCCGTCGAAGCGGAGGCGAATGCGACGCCGATCATTCGATTCGTCGATTTGATTTTGTATCAAGCGATCCAGGACCGCGCGAGCGACATTCATTTCGAGCCATTCGAAAACGAATTCAAGATTCGGTACCGCGTGGACGGCGCGCTTTATGAAATGTCGCCGCCGCCGCGTCACCTCGCGCTGCCGGTGATTTCGCGCGTGAAAGTGATGGCGAACATGAACATCGCCGAGCGCCGTTTGCCGCAGGACGGTCGCATCCAAAAAAATATCGCGGGGCGACATATCGATCTTCGCGTTTCCACTTTGCCGACGCAATTTGGCGAGAGCGTTGTGCTGCGCGTGCTCGATCGTTCAACCGTCAATCTCGATCTCGAGATGCTCGGCATGCCCGATTACATCCACAGTTATTTGGTGCAGATGATCGAACGGCCGAACGGAATATTCATCGCCACCGGGCCGACCGGCTCAGGCAAAACGACAACGCTCTATTCCTGTTTGCGCAAGATCAACACGATCGATTCAAAGCTCCTGACCGCTGAAGAACCGGTCGAGTACGATCTGGAAGGAATCGTCCAGGTGCCGGTGAATGAAAACATCGGTCTCACTTTCGCGCGCGTGCTCCGGGCTTTTCTCCGCCAGGACCCTGACCGCATCATGATTGGCGAGACCCGCGATTTGGAGACGGCACAGATCGCGATTCAAGCTTCGCTCACCGGTCATTTGGTTTTCACTACGCTGCACACCAATGACGCGCCGGGCGCGATCACGCGTTTGATCGACATGGGCGTCGAGCCGTTTTTGATTTCGGCGACGCTCGAAGCAGTTCTCGGTCAACGCTTGCTCCGCAGCATTTGTCCGAATTGTCGCGCACCCTACACGCCGAACGAATCACTTCTCGCCCAGCTCGAGATTTCCAAACGAGACATCGGGGATCGCCAATTTTTTTACGGCAAAGGTTGCGACGCGTGCAACAACACCGGTTACAAAGGCCGCAAAGGAATTTACGAGCTGATGAGAATCACCGATCCGCTGCGCGAGCTGATCAACGAGCGCGCGCCAACCGTTGTTTTGAAACAAAAAGCGATCGAGCTCGGAATGGTGACGCTGCGGCAGGACGGATTGCGTAGCATTTTCGACGGCGACACGACGATTGAGGAAGTGCTCAAATATACTTAACGATTTAGCGATTTAGTGACTGAGCGAATGAAATCGAGTTTTGGCTTGCGCTGCAAATCGTTAATTCGCTGAATCGTTAACCGTTAATTTCTTCTCATGCCTCGCTTTGAATACGTAGCGCTCGATTCGCGCGGACAGGAATCGGGCGGGGTCGTGGAAGCGGCCACGAGCAACGACGCGATCGGCCAACTTCGGCAGGCCGGATTTTTTCCCACGAATGTTTACGAAGAAGGCAAAGCCGCCGGCCGGGATGGTGACGCGAATAAACGCGCAGCCAAAGCGGCGCGCATTGCGCAGCCGCGCGAAAAACGCAAAGGCGGCAGCATCGTTATTTTCCAGCGCAAACGCGTTAAGCCAAAGATTTTAATGATCTTCACCCGCCAGCTCGCCACGCTGATCGACTCAGGATTGCCGTTGTTACGCGGATTGAATGTTCTCGCGAAACAAGAGCGCGATGCGGTTTTGAAAAACACGATCAACAAATTGGC
This sequence comes from Chthoniobacterales bacterium, assembly GCA_036270275.1. Taxonomy (GTDB): domain Bacteria; phylum Verrucomicrobiota; class Verrucomicrobiia; order Chthoniobacterales; family UBA10450; genus AV40. The sequence goes on from DATBCV010000035.1 coordinate 60,359, forward strand.
CGAGTCGGTTCAAAGCGGGAGCACATTCTCGGAAAGTCTCGCTCTATTTCCGCTCATCTTTAACGATCTTTACGTGAACATGGTCAAAGCCGGCGAAGTCGGCGGCGTGCTCGAGCTCGTGCTCACGCGTCTGGCCGAGTTCCAGGAAAAAGCGGCCAAGATCAAAAACAAGGTCGCGGCCGCGATGGTTTATCCGCTGATCGTGATGACAATGGCGATTGCGATCATGGGATTTTTGCTCGTCTTCATCGTGCCGAAATTCGAAGCGATCTTTCATGATATGCTTGGCGATCGTCCGTTGCCGGCGATTACCACCTTCGTCATCGCCATCAGTCGATTCGTCCAGGCGCATTGGATGGTGCTTCTCGCTATCATCGTTGCGCTCATCGCATTTTATAAATTCGCGAACCGCACGCCGCGTGGAAGATCGACAATCGACGGCGTAAAACTTCGGATGCCGTTGTTTGGCGACATCATTCGCAAAACGGCGATCTCGCGTTTTTCGCGCACGCTCGGAACGCTTGTCAGCAGCGGTGTGCCGATTTTGCAGGCGCTCAACATTACGCGCGAAACGGCGGGCAACATGGTCATCGCGCGCGCGATCGCGCAGGTGCACGAAGCGGTGAAGGAAGGCGAATCGATCGTGCAACCACTCGAAGCCAGCGCCGCGTTTCCGCCAATGGTCGTGAGCATGATCGACGTCGGCGAAGAAACCGGTCAGCTTCCCGAAATGCTTTTGAAAATCGCCGACGTTTATGACGATGAAGTCGATACTTCCGTCGCGGCAATGACCGCAGCGCTGGAACCGATCATGATTGTCTTTCTCGCGGTGGTCGTCGGAACAATCGTGATCGCGCTGTTCCTTCCGCTCATCAGCATCATTCAAGGCTTGCAGCAGCAAACGTGATCGCCGGCGCTCTAGCGGCGGCTGTCCTCAGCCGCAATCCCAAAAAAAATGCGCGTGAGGACACGCGCCACTACACCTCCGCGTTTACCATCATCGAGCTTCTCGTTGTCATCGCGATCATTATCATTCTGGCTGGCTTAATCCTGAGCACAGTCGGTTACGTGCAAAAAAAAGGCGCGCGCTCCCGCGCCGAAGCCGAGATCGCCGCTATCTCCGCCGCGCTCGAAAGCTTCAAAGCCGACAACGGAATCTATCCGAGGGATGCGACCGACACGGATGGGCTCAACCCGGATGCTAACATAGATTTGGCCGCGTATAGTAAGGCAACTCTTTACCTCTATAAACAATTGACCGGCGACGCGAACGCAGATCGACAAATTACCGGAACCGAAACCGGAAAAAGTTATTTTAGTTTCAAACCAAATCAGCTCAGCCCATTTGATCAAACTCAGGTAACTGCAATTCGCGATCCGTTCGGTAACAGCTACGGCTATTCAACCGCCAAAGCGACGAACCCAGCTGGAACGGTGGGTTATAATCCAACTTTTGATCTTTGGAGTACTGCTGGCGCAACAAGTGGCGCGCCGATTCAGACGCAGTGGATCAAGAATTGGTAAGATCGACAATCACGATTGCGGATTGGTGTTGATCGTGACTTCGACGCGGCGATTTGGACTTTCGTATTGAATCTCGGCGTCATAGGCGGACTGATCTGCGTTCGGCGGCAGCGAGCGCGGTTGCTTTACAAACTTCGACGAGCCGCGCCCGCGCGCTTCGATTTGCGACGGAGGAATGTTCAGCGCCTGCACCAGATAATTTTTCATAGCGTCCGCGCGACGCTGGCTAAGATCGAGATTGTATTCAAACGTTCCGATTGAATCGGTGTAGCCCTCGATCGTGAAGGTCGCTTTCGGATTGCGTTTCAAAAGATCGACAAGCTTTTGCATAATATCTCCGGGCTGCAGATCGGCGCTATCGAAGGTGAAAAGCTGGTCCTCCGGCATCCGAATTTTCGTTCCCGAACCAAGCGGACCTTTTTGCGAAAGTAATTGGTCGAGATCGCTGAACCCCGGCGCGCCTTTTTTGTTCGGGCCGGCGCTGTCTCCTGGAAGTTTACTCGTGAAAGTATTTGGCCGTTTAATGATCGTGCTCGTCGCGAGCTCGGTTCCGCTCAACGCCGGTTGCGGCCGGCCTGAAACAGCGCTGTCGTTCAAAACCGATTGCTCGTGAGTCGCGTTTGGATTTTGAGAGAGATTTTGCGCGGTGTTTCGCTCGATCTCATTCATCACTGAAGCGACGTCGGCCTGATCGACTCTTGGTTTGTCCGGTAGCGCGTTATTCAACTCGTCCGGCATTTGCGTTGTCGCCTGAATTTCCTGCAGAAGTTTATCGAAAGATTTTTTCTCGTCCGGCTGCTGGTCTTTTGTGTCGTCCGGGTTCGGCTTCGCGGCCGGATTCGTTTGGTCGCCACTGACTTTGTCGATCTGACTCATGTCGACTGGTTTCACCCGGAACGTCATCGGTTGCTGCATGTCTTTGAACACGACGTCGGCGGTGATGAAGCGCGTGCGATAAAACCAAATGCAGAGCGTGATGTGCAGCGCGAGCGACACGATCAATCCGAACCAGATCCAGCTCCGTTCCGAGCTGCCGGTCAAGAGCGCTTCGTGTTCGATTTCGTCGATGTCGTCGAAATCTGAAATTCGGGTCGCACCTCTCATCGTGAGTTAAACACCGTTACCGCGGATCGGTTGTCAACCGTCACGCCTTGGACATTCCGGTGGCGCGGGTCCGTTCAATGAAGACGCGCGTCGCCTTGCGAATTTCGTCTGCCACGCGCGCTTCCGGCGAGACAAACTTCGGCGTGAACCACGGAAAGAGCCCGATCAAATCGTGCGTCACCAAAATCTGCCCATCGCAATGTTCGCCCGAACCAATACCGATCGTCGGAATGCTGATCGCGTTGGTGATTTGTTCCGCGATCTTCGCCATCACGATTTCGAGCACGACCGAAAATGCGCCCGCTGCTTCAACCGCGCGCGCATCCGCCAGTAACGCGTCGATCTCGGATTGAGTGCGTCCCTTCACTTTGTAGCCGCCTTCTTCGCGCACGCTTTGCGGCAACATTCCGATGTGCGCCATAAACGGAATGCCCGCGCGCGTGATCGCTTCGATTTGCGGAGCCAGACTCACTCCGCCCTCGAGTTTGACCGCGTGTGCGCCGGCATCGACAAATTGTTTCGCCGTCGCCACCGCCTGCTCCGGAGTTTTGTAGGTATGAATCGGCAAATCCGCGACGAGCAGTGCGCGCGTGACGCCACGCGCCGCCGCGCGCGTGTGGTGCAACATTTCCTCCAGCGTCACCTCGGTCGTGTCTTCATAGCCGAGCACAACCATTCCGACCGAATCACCGACCAGAATGATGTCGATCCCGGTTTCGTCGAGCAATCGCGCCGTCGGATAATCGTAAGCGGTGAGCGCCGCGATCTTTTCGCCGCGCCTCTTCATCTCGCGATATTTTTCGACCAGGTTCGTCATTACCACTCCTCCGCGAAGAGCTTCACTTTAGTCGAATCCTGAATCCGCGCGAGCAGTTCGGAAACCGGCTGATTTTGATTCGGCAGGACCAGGCCCCGACGAATGTCCGCCAGCGGCTGCAAAACAAACTGGCGTTCGTGCACGCGCGGATGCGGCAATTGCAAACGCTCGTTCTGAATGACGAGCTCGTCTGCGTAAAGAATATCGATGTCGATCTTGCGCGAAACGTTCCGTGCGTGATCGCGATCGCGCCCAAGCGATTCCTCGATGCGAATCAACTTCTCCAGTAACTCGGTCGGATCGCCGTCGTATTCGATTTCAATCACCGCGTTCAGGAATTTCTCCGCGCCAGGTTTGCAATCGATCGGTTCAGTTTCATACACGCGCGAAACGAGAACCGAAGATCGGTCGGCGGCAAGATCGACAATTGCATCGCGGGCGCCGCGCAGATTCGCCAATCGATCGCCGAGATTTGAGCCGAGCGCGATGCCAATTCTCATATGCTGTAGCGGCGGTCTATGACCGCCGTTTGCTTAGTTTCGGCGCTCATAGAGCGCCGCTACAGATTCCGAGCACATCCTGCATCGAATAAAGTCCCGGCGGTTTCCCGGCGACCCACTCGGCCGCACGCAACGCGCCGCGCGCGAAAATATCCCGACTTTCGGCGCGATGCGTGAGTTCGAGACGTTCGCTCGCTCCAAGAAAAGTCACGGTATGCTCCCCGACAACGTCGCCTTCGCGGAGCGATTCGATCGGAACCTCGATCTTGAGCTCGCGCTTCAAAATCTCGCCGAGCGTCTTCGCCGTCCCGCTCGGCGCGTCTATTTTCTTGGTGTGATGCGTCTCGACAATTTGCGGCTTGAACTCCGCGCCCAAAATCTCAGCCGCGCGTTTTGTCAGCGCGAAGAGCGCGTTCACGCCAACGCTGAAGTTCGATGCGAAGACGATTGGCAACGATTTCGCGCTCGTTTCGATGAGTTGCCGCTGCGCCTGCGAATGTCCGGTCGTTCCGATGACGAGCGCTTTGCGATTTGTAGTCGCAGCGCGGCAAACTTCCTCGATCGAGCTCGCATTGCTGAAATCGATCGCGACGTCGCAATCTTTTATGACCGAATCGATTGTGTCGCCCAAGTCGCATTGCGCGACGATGTCGATCTTCGGATCATCTTTGGCGAGGCGGAGAATCGCCTGGCCCATTCGGCCTTTGGCGCCAATTAAACAAACCCGAACCGCTTTCATACTCAGAGCGGTTGATTCATTTCGCGCGTTCGAGCTCGTCTAACGTTTTGCGCAAACGCGCCTGATTCGCATCCGTCATTTCGCATAGCGGCAAACGCACTTCAGGCGAAATCAAACCGCGCCATGCGAGCGCCGTTTTCGCCGGCACCGGATTCGGCTCGATGAACAAATCCTTGAACATCGAAAACATTTTGCGCTGCATGCCTTCGGCGGATTTGAAATCGCCCGCTTCACACGCGCGCACCAGCGCGCAAACGTCGGCCGGATATAAATTCGACGCGACGCTGACCACGCCGACCGCTCCGACCGACATGAACGGCAAAGTCAGCGAATCGTCGCCGCTCAGAATTGTGAATTCGTTAGGCAAACGGCGGCGCAACTCCGCGACCCGGTCGACACTGCCGCTCGCCTCCTTGATCGACACGATGTTGCGACAACTCTCGGCGAGCCGAATAACGGTCTCGGGCAAAATATCCACCGCGCAGCGGCCGGGAATGTTGTAGAGCATGACCGGCAGCTTCGTCGCATCGGCGACCGCCTTGAAATGGCGAAACAAACCTTCCTGGCTCGGCTTATTATAATACGGCGCGACGAGCAGCGCGCCGTCCGCGCCCTCGCTCTCGGCAAACTTCGTCGCTTCGATCGAATCGCGCGTGGAGTTCGTTCCAGCGCCAGCGATGACCTGGCAGCGACCTTTCGCGAGTTTGATCGTGCGCGAAATGACTTCGTGCTTTTCCTCGTGCGTCAACGTTGGCGACTCGCCTGTTGTTCCAACCGACACAATTCCGGTGATTCCAGCTGCGATTTGCGCCTCGATCAATTTGTCGAGCGCCGCAAAATCGACATCGCCATTGCGAAACGGCGTGACCAAAGCTGTGAAAGTTCCTCGAAACATTAGATCTCGATCGTTCCTTCGAACGCGAACTCGGCCGGGCCGGTCAGCGTGACATTCGTAAACTTCTCCCCTGCCCTGTTGAAACCCACGCTCAGCTCGCTGCCACTTCGAACCGTCACGCCGATCGGTCCATCGACTTTTTGAGTCGCGCCAAAAACCAGCGCGCTGGCGACGACGCCGGTGCCGCAAGCCAACGTTTCGTCTTCAACGCCGCGCTCATAAGTTCGAATTCGAATTTTCTCCGGCGAAATCTTCTCGATGAAATTCACATTGGCGCCCGCCGGCGCGAATTCGTTATGTCGGCGGAGCGCGCGGCCGCGAGCAGGCACGTCCACCATTTCTACGCGCGCAACCGGAACCACGACATGCGGCACGCCGCTGTTAATGAAATGGACTCTCGCGTCTTCTCCTTCCAACTCGAGCGCGACGTTCAATCGCAAATCTTTCGGGTCGCTCATCTGCAGCGTAACCAAATCGCCGTGCAATTCGCCCCGGATCAATCCAGCCGGTGTTTGAAAGGAAACTTTCTTTGGCGCGTTGGCAATCTTGTTCGCGAAGCGCGCAAAACAACGCGCGCCGTTGCCGCACATCTCAGCTTCGCCGCCGTCGCGGTTGAAATAAACCATGCGGAAATCGGCGCCGTTCGACCCGTTTTCCAGCAAAAGAATTCCGTCCGCGCCGACCCCGCGGTGGCGATCGCAAATGCGCACGATCTGCTCGGGACTCAATCGCACCTCACCGGCGCGATTGTCGATCATGATGAAATCGTTGCCCGCGCCATTCATCTTGGTGAAACGCAACATCTGCAAATTGTAGAGGCGGCTAGCGCCAGCCGCAACACGCCTGCGCGATTGCTTCATGCGAAATTTGCTCTTTAGTTGTCGGCCATGCGCAGGTTGCTCTTGCTGTTGTCGATCTTCGCGGGCGCGCAAATCACGAGTGCTGCCAGCTACAACTCGCTGATCCTCGAGCAAGTGCAAAAAATGCCCAGCGGCGGCAAATATTCCGTCTCGCACGTCGCCAAGATCAAACTTCAATCCGCCGCGCATTTTGAATCGGGCAAATTTTTCGTCATCCCGACGAAGCCGTACGTAAGCTTCTGCTCGGGCGCGACGTATTTGGTGTTCATCAAAGCGATCGAGGATCTGCGCGACCGCGGCCAGCTGCAGCTCGATTTCTCAACCTTGAACCAGCTCATCATTCGCGATCAGCACGACGGCGAAGGCGTGTGGGGAAGATGGAACGCGAACGGTCCCGGCACAGCGCGATTATTTTACGAGCTCGGGCTCGGCCGCAATTTCACCGATTTCTCGCAGGCGCAGCCCGGGGATTTCATGAAGATTTTTTGGAACAACAACGTCGGCAAACGCGAGAGCGGCCATTCCGTAATTTTTCTCGGAACTTCGCGTCACGCCGACGGCGAGTACGTGCGTTTTTGGTCGAGCAACATCGGCATGGGCTACGGCGAGAAAGAAGTGCCCCGCGCGAAAATTGCCAATGCGATTTTTTCGCGACTTGAAACACCGGCAAATCTGACGCGGATTAACAATGCGCCCGCAACCGACAGTTATCTTGCATCGCTTCTCCGGAAAGCATCGAACTTCGCCGAAGCGCGTCAGAAGTGCGGAATCTGATTCCCATTTAAAGATTCAACGATTCGAGTGCTTCCGCGATTTCTTTGGCGAACACGCCGACCTTCTCAATCATGTCCGGTTTCTGGCCATGCTTTGCGATAAGATCGACAATCGCGCTGCCGACGACGATTGCATCCGCGTGCTCCGCCACTTCGCGCGCCTGGTCCGCGTTTGAAATTCCAAAGCCAACCGCAATCGGCAAATTCGAAGCCGCTCTCAGCTCCGCGAGTTTTTCCGGCAACGAGCTCGCGACTGAAGTTTGCGCGCCCGTCACTCCTTCACGTGAAACGTAGTAAAGAAACCCCCTCGCCTTCTCCGTGATTTTCTTGATTCGATCGGTCGGCGTGGTCGGTGCAATCAGTCGAATGTGAAATAAATTTGTCTTCGAAAGATCAACATCTTCTTCGGGGGGCAAGTCGAGAATGAGCAATCCATCGATGCCGACGGCTTCCGCTTCGCGGTGAAATTTCTCGGCGCCGAATTGGAAAATCGGATTCAGATAAGTGTAGAGCACGATCGGGATTTGCGATCTCTGTCGAATCTCGCGGACGCAATTGAAGACGCCGCGAATCGTCGTTCCGGCGGCGAGCGCGCGCTGGGCCGCAAGTTGGTTCACGATTCCATCCGCGACCGGGTCGGAAAATGGCAAACCGAGCTCGAGCAAATCGGCCCCGGATTTTTCCAAAGCGAAAGCGAGCTCGACAGTTCGCTTCAAGCTTGGATCGCCGGCGCAAATGTAAGGAATGAAGCCCTTGCGCTTCTTCCCCTTCAGCTCGGCGAAGCAATTGTCGATCCGATTTTCCACGCTTAAGATTGCAAACGTCGAACTCTCAACGTTCAACGTCCAACGCTCAATGGCAGAAAAAGAAAAGACGCTTACGATCAATGAGATTTACGAATCGATCCAGGGCGAGAGCACCTGGGCGGGCGAGCGTTGTGTTTTCGTGCGGCTAACGTTCTGCGATCTTCGCTGCAACTATTGCGACACCGAATACGCGTTCTACGAAGGGAAAAAAATGCCGCTTCGAGAAATTGCGGAGCGCATCGAAAGTTTTCAATGCCCGTTGGTCGAGATCACAGGGGGCGAGCCGTTGCTTCAACCGAACGTTGTGCCGTTGATGTCGATCTTGTGCGACGCCGGCCATACTGTTTTGCTCGAAACGAGCGGCGCGCACGATATTTCCAACGTCGATCCGCGCGTGCATCGGATCATGGACTTGAAAACGCCCGGGAGCGGCGAAGTTGAAAAAAATCTTTGGTCGAACATCGAACAACTAACGAAACGCGACGAAGTGAAGTTCGTGATGGGCTCGCGCGAAGATTACGAATGGTCGCGCGACAAAGTGCAGAAGTTCGATCTGACGAAACGCTGCCGCGCGGTGTTGTTCTCGCCGATCTTCGGCAGGATCGATCCGCGCCAGATCGTGGAATGGATTCTCGCGGACAAACTCGACGTCCGTTTCCAACTCCAAATGCACAAATTCATCTGGACGCCGACTCAACGCGGAGTCTAGCGATGCAACGCGCGCCGAAGCTTTGGATTGTGATTTCGCGGCCGGACCGTTTGCCGAACGCGCTGGTCGCGGCGGACGCATTGCGCGACCGATTTCCGGGCGGAATTCATTTGCTGCGGGAAGAATCGAAATGGTGGGAGAACGCGCGCTGGCAAGAATTCGTTGGCGGCTTCGCCGAAGTTCACGCGTTCCCGAAAGTCAAAACCTGTCGCGGGCTGAAAGATTTGCCGCGGCTGTATCGGGAAAATGTGGATCGACAACGCGGCGTCGGCGCGTTGCCCATTGATCCTGACCAGGACGTTCTGCTCTGCGTCGCGGGTTTACTGGGACTCGGCAATGCCGCGATCTCGGCGCATCCGGACGTTTACAAGATTCTTTGCGTGTCGCAAAAAGCTTACGGCGAGCTGATCCGCACCGGCGATCGCGCGCGCTATCGCTTTACGACTTCGGGTTGGTTGCAAAACCGGTTCGTTGAACCGATGGCCGGAGTCGAGCGCACGATTCATTACAAGCCGCGAATCAATCCGGGCGGTGACGGCGTCCGTCTGCGGCGATTACAAAAAGATCCTGAGGAACTTTTCGACGTCATCATTTTCATGAGCAACAGCGGCGGCGAATTGCCCGCGCGCGCGGAAGACCAGATCATTCCGTCACGTTTTCCGAGTTTGGCGGAGTTGCATGGCTTCGCTCATCACCAGTCCGGCTCGGACCAACGTCGCGTAATTTTTTTCGGCACGCCGTTCTTGCTCGTGAAAAATCTCGAGCCACAGGTTTACATCGAGCATTTGAACCGCTGCCTCGATTATCTGCGCGAGAATTATCCGGGACGCGATTTGGTTTACCGCCCGCACCCATTTGAAAAAGGCGAGGCGAGCAAATTGAAGCTGGCAGGTTTCCGAGTCGAAGATGATCGCGAGGTCGCCGATTTGTATTTCCTTCGACATTTCGCGGGGATCGAAGCGGTCTATTCGGTTTCGTCCACGGTTTCGCGAACCGCGCTCAATAACGGGCTCAACTCCTACGCGCTTTGGCGTTGTTTTCCGTTTTCTGAAACTCAGCAGAAATTTTTTCAGAAGGTAATGGGCAACGTGCCTCCAGAGTTTGAGATCAGCGATCTGGCGAAGCCGCCGATCGCGTATCAAGATCGGGCATCATTCAGCGCGGGGCCGAACAGTTTCTCGAACGCGCTCGTGCGCGCGGTCGAGTTGAAAGGTAGGGACGCCGCGCTGCGGCGTCCTCGGACATCGCAGCGCGATGTCCCTACCGTTTAGTGTTTAGGCGCGCGGACGGTGCCGGTTTCAACCGCGAACTTGCGTTGATCGACAATGCGGTCCGCGATTTCCTCGACCATTTGCTCGAGCAGCATTCGCAAATGCGTGTTCGGGCGATAATCCGAGGGCGCGATGTGTTTGACGCGGTCGGCGTGAGTTGAAAGCTGGTAACATTTTTTGAAGCCGGCGCGCTGCGGATCGTCCGGATTGTATACCGCGATGGCCTGGCCGCCGTTTTTCTTCATGACGGTGAAACAGGGCACATCGGTTGGTCCGTCGCCGACGTAGATCATATTCGGAAACGGAATCGGCCGAATGTCGGGCTCCATGTGGTCGTTCACGTCCTGCGACATATCGAGCAAACCTTTGTTGATGCGAAAAAGAAACTGCGTCTTCTGCGTGTGACTGATCACGCGCCGCGGAAAAGTGATTCGACCGTCTTGATCTTCGTCGAACTCGCAACCTAAAATCGCGCGCACGTACGGTTGAAGGCGGCTGCCATCGAGTAAAACTTTGAGCCCGGACGAAATGATGTAGTGCTCGACCGTTACGCCATTCGCGAGGTGTTCCGGTTTGAGAAGACCGCTCCGAAATTCCTCGAACATTTCGGGCAGACCTTTGTAGAAGTTCAATTTCTCACCGAGCTTTTGTAATTCGGAATTTTTCGGCCGATCCATGCCGAGGGTGTCGAGCAACACTTTCATGTAGGCGAGCTCGTTGTCGTAGCCGTGATCGCGCACGAGCTCACTGCATCGCGTCCAGAATTTTCCGCCGTCGATCCCGAACGCGGGAAAAACCACTTCGTCCTGCATGTAGCTCGGGCTCAGCGTTTGATCGTAGTCGTAAACGATCGCGATGGTGTTTTGCGGCGTGGACACTTTCGGGATTTAGCGAATTAACGAATTAATGATTTAGCGATTGCTGTTGAGACGCGAGAAAAAATCTTCGAAGAGGCCGTCGTAAATTTTGCCGCGCTCGGGATGATATTGAACACCGAGCGCGAATGGATAATTGCGGAGCCGGATTTGTTCGATGATGTCGTCACCAGCGCACCACGCCTCGACCTCCAGTCCTTCGCCTAACGAATCGACCGCTTGATGATGCGAACTGTTTACTTTTTCAAAGCGATGCATCGCTTTCGAGTCGGAGCGCAGTTCCTGAACATCGTTCTCCTTTTGCTCCGGCGCTTTGTGGCCCGGGATGTCGAGCTTCAGCGTGCCGCCAAGCGCAACATTGAACACCTGCATCCCTTTGCAGATCGCGAAAACCGCGAGACCGCGCGCCAGCGCTTGATCGACCGCCGCGAATTCCCATTTGTCGCGCGCAGGATCGACATCGTCCTCGAGCACGCTCGGATCGAGAATCGGCTGTTTCAAAAATTCCGGCGCTATATCGGAGCCTCCGGTCAAAAGAAGCCCGTCAACGTTCGCGATTGGAACGTCGCCTTTCAGCGCGTTGCAAATTTCAATCTCGGGATGCTTCGCGAAAAACGGTTGAAAGAACCGCTCGTCTTTTTGGCGGAGCCAGGTGGCAAGTTTCGGCACGATGTCGATCTTAGCACATTCGTGTAGCGGCGCGTGTCCTCACGCGCAAAAGCGGCTGAGGACAGCCGCCACTACAACTACAAGCCCATCAATTCGCGGACGTATTTCACGGGCGGGCTGCCGTAGGAAATCACCTGGTCGTTGTATTTTCGAAGGTCGAAATCTTTGCCGAACTTTTTCTGCGCCGCGTCGCGAAGATCGAGATGTTCGGTCACGCCGACAAAGTAAGTCGAGAGTTGCGCCGAGCTAAGGCGCGCGCGTTTCCATTTTGCGACCGCTTCGCCTTCTTCCTGGAAAGTCTCTTTCATCATCAAATCCATCGCCTGCTGCTCGCTCATGTTTCCGGCGTGGATGCTTTGATCGAGAATCGAGTTGGCGATCGCGCGCAAGCGCATTTTGAGCTGCTGCATTTTCACTTCCGGTCCGCCGTAACCGAGTTCCGCCATCATTTGTTCGGTGTAAACCGCCCACCCTTCGACAAATGATCCGCTTTGAAAAATCGCGCGCACCAACGTTGGCGCTTTGAATTCATTCGCGTGAGACAATTGCAAATAATGACCGGGCATCGCTTCGTGCACGGTCAAATCGCGCACCATGAAATTGTTGTACTCGCGAAAGAACGATTCTTTACGCGGCTTCGGCCAATCGTTCGGAGTCGGCGCCACCGCGAAAAATGTTTTGCCGTTTTTCTCGAGCGGCCCGGATGAATCGCAATAAGCGATTGCTTGTCCGCGTTTGAACTCCGGCATGATGATCACATCCAGCGGCGTGTTCGGCACCGCGACGAGGTTGTGCGATTTCACGAAGTCAGTCGCCTCGACCACCACTTTTTGCGCGTAACCAACGATCGTGTTGTCGTCCGGGTGTTGCTCGGCCAGCTTTTTCAAAACCCCGGCCGTCACCTGCTTTTTGTCAGCCAGCGTTTTCTCGTCGGCTTTCGGGAAATATTTTTTGTAGAGCGGCAGCGCGGTTTGGTAGATCGCCTCCTGATTTTGCGCGAGGTCCGCATCCGCGCGCTTTTTGATCTCCTCCATCGACAAATCGGACGCGAGCGCGAAACGTAATTTTTTGCGAAACTTTTCCGCGCCGAGGCGGAAATCGCCGTCCGAGCGTTTGAGAAGATCGTTTTGGAGCCAGCTTTTGTAATCTTCGAGCGCTTTCGCGGTTTTCTCCTGAACCGGCGCGAGATCTTTTTTTAGTTGCGGCGCTTGATTGAGCAAAGGATCGAGACCGTTGCGCACGAGACCGACCGCGCCCTGGATCTGCTCAATCGCGGTTTCGGTGTAGACCTTGGGCGAATGTTGCAGGTTCGCTTCCGCTTGCTTGATCACGAGCGGAATCGATTCCAGTCGCTGCCGAAGATTGGGAACGCGCTTCTCCGCGGAATCGAAATCGCGCGCGACCAGCAAATAGAGACTGTTCGCGAGACTTTGGTTGTAGACGAGCGGGTTCCACTCCGATTCTTTCAATTCTTCGAGCCGGAATATTTCGTAATCGATATTCTCGCGAAGAATCCGGACATCGACCTGGTTCGGACCAGCCAACTGCTTGTAATCGTCGAATTTATCGAGCTCGCCGCGCACCTGTTTCGCATTCGCGAGCATGCGGGCTCGACCGTCCTCCGAATAATCCGTGAGCGCGCCGTCGAAACGATGATCGCCCAGCTCGGTCGCAAATTCCGGATGGGACGCGAGATAATTTTCGCAGTAATCCTTCGCAATTTTCTCGAACTCATCGTCCTGCGGGTTTGCGCGGGCGGCGAAGATCGACAACGACAATGCGCAGGCGACTGCGAGAAAGGCTTTCATTTTTCTTCAGGTCGGAGTGCCGGCGGCAAGCACTGGCTCGGTTGCGCGTTCGTCGGGCGGTACTTCCTGGGATTGCAAATAGGTGCGCTCTTTGTAAACGCGCGCGACGAAAATGTAGATGATCGACGCGCCGAACATAAGCAGCGTGAAAAAACGGAAGTAATTCGCGCCTTCGAGGTTCATGCCCATCGACTTTAGCCTCGGAATGAGGAAGCTGATTACGGAAGGCAATTGATTGCCCAGCGCGACGGAGAGCAACCACATCGACATGAGCAAACTCTTCATGCGATTAGGCGCTTGGGTGTAGGCAAACTCGAGGCCCGTGATCGAGACCATCACCTCGCCCGCGGAAAGAATGATGTAGGCGAGAAACTGCCATCCGACGTTCGGGCGGCCGCCGTGATCGATGTTTAGCTGAATCGCCCAGATCACTACGAACGAGAGCGCGGTGAGGAACAGGCCGATTCCGATTTTGCGCAACGCAGTGAGCGGGAAGAAGCGACTGATCGCTGGATAAATCAAATAATTGAACAGTGGAATCATCGCGAGAATGAATATTCCGTTCACGACGTTCACCTGTTCGGGAAGAAAACTGATGCCAAGAAAATGCAGATCCATTCTCTGACATTGGATCGTCCATTCGCCGCCGCTGCTCTGGTCCCACAGCGCCCAAAAAATCATCGTGAAGGCAAAGATGGTCCAGACGCGCGCGAGCACGCTGAGACCTTCCTTGCTCCTCAGGTCGCGCAGAAAGCCGAGGCCGGCCGGCGGGATGTGGACCATTTTCTTGCGACCGAGCCAGAAAATAATCGTCGCGACCAACATCAGCAGGCCGGGAAGACCGAAGGCGTAACGCGGGCCCCAGTTCGGACTGCGCAGTAAAACCGGGCAGAGCCAGATTGAAAATGACGAGCCGAAATTAATTGAGAAATAAAACCAGCCAAAAACGCGCGTGAGCAGATGCTTGTTCGATTCGCCAAATTGATCGCCGACGTTGGCCGACACGCACGGCTTAATGCCGCCCGCGCCAGCCGCGACGAGAATGAGTCCTATCGCCAGCACCCATTTCTGTCCGAAATGAACTCCCCACGAAGTGTCCATGAGCGCGAGCGTGAACTGGCCAAGGCAGTAAACGATCGACAGAGAAAAAATCGTTTTGTATTTGCCCAGCCAACCATCCGCGATGATCGCGCCGAAGAACGGCATCCAGTAAACGGAGGAGACAAATTGATGGAACCAGCCTTGCGCTTCATTGTCTGGCATTCCCTCAAGGACGCCGGATTGGTTCACCATGAATTGCGTCATGAACCCGATCAGAATCGTGCGCATTCCGTAGAAACTGAACCGCTCTGCGCCTTCGTTGCCGATGATGTAAGGAACGCCGGGCGGCATGCCCTTGAGGTTGGGCGGCGACGTTAAATATTTAGCCATAACGGATATCCTTAAGGCGCAGGCGTGCTTTGCGGAAAGAAATTGGCCGGTGTCGGCGAAACGCTTTGCGATTCCGATCCTTTTTTCTCGGCCGCGCTTGACTTTTCTTCACCGCCCGCTTGCACAGGATCGACATGTTCCTTTTGCACTTCGGGAGCTTCGCCGAGGTGATGTTTCTCGCAGGAACAGAAAAGAAGCAGCGCCGCGGTGGAAGTGATGGCGACGAATTTGCGAAGCCTAAAATGCATAACGCGCCCGGAAGCTAATCGGCGAACTGCGCTTTGCGCAAGGCGAAAGCGTTGTGGCGCGCAGCATCGATTTGTTGCTAATCGTCGCGCTTGCAGCATTAGTATGAGCGATCGCCGGTGTCCCGCAGCTCAAAGAACAGCGCCTGGAATGAAGTCGTCGCCATTATCCTACTCGGCGCCGGAACGCTGCTCTTCCTCGCGCTGATTTCGTATAATCCCAAAGATCTCCCGTCGTGGATTCCGTGGAGTAAAATTTCGCCGCCGAACAAACCGGCCCAAAATTTCATCGGCCCGTTCGGCGCGATCCTGGCCGGTTTTTGTTATCTCACGCTCGGGGCCGCTTCATATTTTCTCGCCGGTGTCCTGCTTTACTTCGGTGGAGCGAAATTATTGTCCGCAAATGTCCGGGTCGTTCCGCGGCTGCCGTGGATCGCCCTCTTCGTCGCGTCGGGCGCGTGCTTGTTTCAATTGCAAACTACGCACCTGCAAGGATGGAAGCGCGCCTTCAACATTCAAGGGCCCGGCGGCTGGGTCGGATATTTTTTCGGCAAAACGCTTTTGCTCACCTCAATGGGCAAAGTCGGCTCGATTATTCTGTTGAGCGCGATTTATGTGGCGAGCGTCATTTTAATGACGGGACTGCGGCCGATTCATCTCGTGCATCAAGCAATCGCAGGAACGCGTTCCGGTTTCGCTCGCCTGCACGACTGGCGGTTGCACCGGAAACTTCGCAAAGCCGACATCAAAGGTCAGCTCGAAATCAGCCGGAAGGAATTGGCGAAGCAACGGCGCTCGATCGAGAAACAACTCAAGAAAAAAGGCGCGCCGGTTCCCGAACCGGCCGCAGCGCTGATCTCGCCGGAGGAATTGGCGGATCGTCCTGCGCCAAAAGTTGTCGATACCACCGCGCTGCCGGGCGAAGCGCCACGAAGAAAACCTTCGCTCGCGGAATTACGCGGCGCGACGCCGGCAAGATCGACACCGACCGCGGTCGGCCTAACGAATCGGTCATGGGACCCGACGAAGTATGCGTTACCGGGACTCGATTTGTTGAACGAGCATGATCCCGAAGGACGCGGCGGCGCCGATCCGAGCGAATTGCAACGGGTGCAGCAAACGTTGATCGACACACTCGGCCAATTCGGCATCGCGGTTGCGCCCGGTGACATCACCAAAGGTCCCACGATCACGCGTTACGAAGTTTATCCGGCGAAAGGCGTGCGCGTGGACAAAATCGTGAGCCTCGAGCGCGATCTCGCTCGCGCGACGCGCGCGGAACGGATCAACATTCTCGCGCCGATCCCGGGCAAAGACACAGTTGGCATAGAGCTCGCGAACACGCGCAAAGTCACCGTCACATTGCGCGAGTTATTTGAATCGACGGATTGGGAGGAAGCGAAGGCGAAGAGCAGAATTCCGCTCGCGCTCGGCAAAGACGTTTACGGCAAAGCGATCGTCGCCGATCTCGCACAAATGCCGCATTTGCTTGTCGCAGGCACGACCGGCGCCGGCAAGAGCGTCTGCATCAACGCGCTGGTCGCGAGCATGCTTTTTCGATTCACGCCCGAAGAGCTGCGTTTTATCATGATCGATCCGAAAGTGGTCGAGCTTCAGCATTACAACGCCCTTCCGCACCTCGCCTTTCCTGTCGTGACCGATCCGAAAAAAGTTTTGCTCGCGCTGCGCTGGTTGATCGAGGAAATGGAGCGGCGCTACAAAATGTTCGCGCGGGTCGGCGTTCGCAACATCATCAGCTTCAACGCGCGTCCGAAGAAAAAAACTGCCGCTGAGTTGAATGAATCGGCGGCGCAGGATTCCGGAGAAATGAAAGTTCCGCGCGAAGACGAAGCACCGATTCCGGAAAAAATTCCGTACGTCGTGGTCTTGATCGACGAGCTGGCGGACTTAATGCAAACCGCGCCGGCCGATGTCGAGAGCGCGATCGCGCGGATCACGCAAATGGCGCGCGCGGCGGGAATTCATTTGATCGTGGCGACGCAAACGCCACGCGCGGACGTGATCACGGGAGTGATCAAAGCGAACATTCCAAGCCGGATCGCGTTTCAAGTGGCGAGCAAGATCGACAGTCGCGTGATTTTGGATGAAAACGGCGCGGATCGTTTGTTAGGCCAGGGCGACATGTTGTATTTGCCGCCGAGCGCGTCGCGATTGATCCGCGCGCAAGGCGTTCTCGTCACGGACGAGGAGATTCGTCGCCTTGTTGAGTTCGTTTCGGCGCAAGGCCGTCCAACATTCGATCCGGCAATGCATGAAAAACTGGAGGCGGCGGCGAACGCGACCGAAGACGTGAGCGAAGAAGATGAAGAGCTGGTGGAAAAATGTCTGGAGATCATTCGCCAGGAGAAACGTGCATCCACTTCACTCCTCCAAAGACGATTACGTTTAGGCTACACACGCGCCGCGCGCATCGTTGATATTCTGGAGCAGCGCGGTATTTTGGGGCCCGGCGAAGGCGCCAAACCCCGCGAGATCCTGGTCGATCTCGACGCAGCTGTTTAGCCGGCAAAATCTTCTCATGACGATTGAAGGTCTCGGCAAAAAATTTCAGGACGCGCGGCTGGCACGCGGGCTCACGCTCGACGAAACCGCGCGCTTGACCAAAATTCGTCCGTCGCGGCTGGCGGAAATCGAGGCCGACGATTTTTCGCAATTTCCCAGTCTCGCCTACGCGAAAGGGTTTTTGTTGATCTACGGTAGATTTCTCGATGTCGATGTAACGCCGTATCTCGACGCGTTCGAAACGTCGCGCGAAGTCACGGTTGATGGGTATTCGTATTTGCAAGATCAGCCCGCGCCAAAACCGCAACGCGTTCGGGCCGCGCGCGCGCCGGTTGTGCGCAGGCCCCGAGCGAGCCGGGATCGCTCGTCGCCGTGGCCGTTATTGATCGGCGTGGGCGTAATCATTCTCGGTTTCATCTTGATGCGATTGATCATGAACATTCAGCGCATCTCGCCGCATCAAATGGTCGGAGTTCCGCAATCCACCGCGACTGAATCCGCGCCAGCGCAAGCGCCGGCCCAGCAATCTCCAGCTCGACAAGCTCAGCAAGCTCCGCCTGCGCAAGCACCGGCAGCGTCAGTTGCGCCAGCGGCGCCATCGCGCGCGCCATCTCCGCCGCCGGTCGCGGTCGCTGAAAAGAAACCCGCGCCTCCCGCTGCAACCGCGGCTCCGTCAGTTGCGGCGACAACGCGGCCGCCGGCCTTTGCAAACGCGAGCGCGGCGGCGAAAGCGAGTCCGGTCGCGACAAAAGAACCTGAAGTGAGGCGCGCCGAACCGGTGCGCGAAGAAGATTTAGCGAAAGCCGGCGTAACACAAGCCGCGACCACCACCACGAAAAAAAGCGCTGTCACTGCAAGCGAAGGCCCCAATTCGATCGCGATCAAACCGCTGAAGAAGACTTACATTAAAGTCGTGGTCGACAATGAATCGACGCAGCCAGCGTTCGAGCGTTGGATTTCGCCGGCGGACGGGCCGGTCGAATTCCGCGGCCAGAAAGTTTCCATTCGCGTTCTGGATCGCGACGCAGTTCAAATCAAAAAGAACGGTAAATCGGTCGCGGGCGGCGACGACGACGTGACGGTAGAGTAGCGATTGTCGATCTTGCGCAGATGAGCACAAAAGTCGGCATGATCAGCCTCGGCTGCGCGAAAAACCTGGTGGATGCCGAGATCATGCTCGGAAGTGTGTTGGCGCGGGGAATGGAAATCACTTCTTCGGCGGATGACGCGGACGTGCTCGTCATCAACACCTGCGCTTTCATCGATTCCGCGAAAGAAGAATCAATCGACGCGATCTTGCGCGCCGGCCTAACGAAACGGCCGGAGCAGAAGCTCATCGTAAGCGGATGCATGTCGCAGCGGTATGCGCAGGAGCTGCGGCGCGATTTGCCGGAGGTCGATGCATTTATTGGGCTTGATCAGGTGAGCGAGCTTGGCGCGATTGTGGCTAAAGTTCTAAGAAAACATCCAACGCTCAACGTCCAATGCAGACACTTTGAAGTTGGGCGTTGGACGTTGGGCGTTGGACGTTGATTCTAATCTTGCGTTTGCGAACAGTAGGCCGACTTACATTCCAGATTACGACACGCCGCGTTTTCGACTCACGCCCACGCATTCGGCTTACGTGAAGATCGCGGAAGGGTGCAATCATCCCTGCAGCTTTTGCGTGATTCCGCAGATGCGCGGAAAGCATCGCAGCCGGACGATGGAATCGGTCCTGGCCGAAATTCGAAATCTTGTGGCCGAAGGAGTGCGCGAATTCAATTTGATCAGTCAGGACACGACTTATTACGGAATGGATTTGTGGGCGGAGAAGGCGGGGCCGCGACAACCGGTCGATTCGGCGCGCGGACCGACGTTGGTCGCGTTGCTGCGCGAGATCGAAAAGATCGAAGGCGATTTTTGGGTGCGATTGCTTTACACGCACCCCGCGCATTGGAGCGACGAACTGATCGAAACGATCGCGGACTGCAGAAAAGTCGCGCGCTACATCGACATTCCGCTGCAGCACATTCACGAATCGATGTTGCAACGCATGCGCCGTGAAACGTCTCGCGAACATATCGAACGTTTGATCGACAAATTGCGCGCCGGAATTCCCGGACTCGCGATCCGGACGACATTCATCGTCGGATTTCCAGGCGAAACGCAAGATGAGTTTGAGTCGCTCCTTGAATTCATTACGCGTGTTCGCTTCGAACGGCTCGGGATTTTCAAATACTCACGCGAGGAAGGATCGCGCGCGGCCAAACTGCCGGAGCAAGTGCCGAGCGCGACGAAAAATGCGCGCTACCGCGCGGCGATGTCGATCCAGCAACAGATCGCGCATGAGCTGGCGCGCGAGAAAATTGGAGAAGAACTCACGTTGCTTGTCGATCAGCCGTTGATCGCGCGAACGGAAGCGGACGCGCCCGAGGTGGATGCTCGCGTGATCTTGTCCGAGGCTGCGCAGGTTGGCGAGTTTGTCACGCGACGGATCACCGCAGCGCGCGGTTACGATTTAGTTGCATAGTCACAGAACTGTCACCGAGAAAGAGAAATTCGGGAGTGACAAAATCAGCGGTGTCGGGCAACGTTTTATTGGACTGTCCGATCCCGCATGACCGATTCCAACCAACCGAAGAAAGAGACAGTGCGAATCACGGTTGCGCCGAAGTCGGGCTCGTCTTCGGCGGCGGCATCGCCCGCGCGTGACACGGTCCGGATTCATTTGCCGACGCGACCGCCGGCAAATCCAGACGCGGGCGCAGTCGATGCGCCTTCTCCCGTCCGCACCAGTGCGGTGGCGATGCCTGCAGCACTAACAAGTCCGCCGCCGAAAAAAGAAACGGCGCGGATCACGCTGCTCCCGGATCCGCCGGCGAAACCGGCGGTGCAGATGAAAAAAACGCAGCCGTTGATCGATTTGCCGGCCGTGGAAAAACCGGCGATCGCGGTGACGGTTACGCCTCAGCAAATGGCGCAAACCTGGGTCGAGCAAGTGCCGATGCAGCTTTGCTGGGGATTGGTCGCGGTGTCAGCTGCCATTTTAATTTTGCAAATTTGGAATTATATTTCGTGATGGCTACTACGGATACCTCGACGGCAATTAATCTCGACGAATCGAATTTCGATAAGGAAATCAATGGCGACACACCCGTGCTGGTAGATTTTTGGGCGGAATGGTGCGGACCGTGCAAACTCATTGCTCCATTGCTCGATGAGATCGCCCGCGAAAAAGCTGGAGCGGTCAAGGTGGCAAAGGTGAATGTCGATCAAAACCAAAGCCTCTCCTTTAAGTACAACATTCGCGCGATTCCTTCCCTGCTCTTTTTCAAGAATGGTCAGCTCCGGGACCAGGTCACCGGCATGACGAGCAAAAAGGATTTGCTCAGCCGGATAGAAGCGCTGGCCTGAGGAACTGTCGGCTGCGCCGAGGTTTGCGGTGAGGCGTGACGTTTGCCAGGCAGGGTCTCCGTTTTTTTCCCGTAACCCGTCACACGCCACGGGTCACTTTCTGAATTCGCCGGAATGGGAAGTGCTGGCTTTAGCGGCTACACACATGATTTCCGAACCCGAGCTGCATCGCATGAAGATTCTGGTTGTCGACGACGACCACTTATCGGTCTCTCTTTTGGAGCAGCTTTTGACCAGACATGGATACAGCCGCGTCCGGGGCCTCACCGATTCGCAAAAGGCGATCGAGGTCTGCGCTGAGTTCGACCCGGACCTGATCCTGCTCGATTTGATCATGCCCGGAGTGGACGGATACGCGGTTCTGGAGACACTCCGCGCCGATACTTCAGAAAGGTTTCTGCCGATTGTCGTATTGACCGCGGACATCAGCGAGGAAGCAAAAGCGCGCGCCCTTGAAGCAGGCGCGACTGATTTTGTCGTTAAGCCAGTGAGCCAAACGGAAGCTTTGCTGCGGATTCGTAACTTGCTCGAAGCGCGCCGGCTCAATGTCATTTTGCGAAATCAACGCGCCGCGCTGGAAGAAGCCGTTCGCCAACGCACGGTCGAGCTGCGTGAAAAAATCGCCGAGCTCGAGGCAGCCAACCAACGGCTACAAAGTTCAGCGGCCTTCGCCAGTAGCTAAGGCTTGAGCGACTTGTCCCGACTTAGCGAAGAAAAAATTCTAGAAGCGCGATTGATCGGAATTTGCGCCCGGCGGGGGTCGAACCCACAACCTTTGGCTCCGGAGGCCAACGCTCTATCCAGTTGAGCTACGAGCGCGAGAGACGGCGATTATAAATCGCAGGATCGACAATCACAAACCGCGCCTTGCTTTTTTGGCGTCTTGCAGCAAAGTGAACGCCCTTCCCTCCCCGGAACCACGCTTATGAACCGGATTCTCGATATCATCGAAAAAGAGCAGCAAAAGGACGGCGCCAAATTCAAAGTGGGCGACAGCGTGCGCGTGCATACGCGCGTCGTGGAAGGCGATAAGGAGCGAATCCAAATCTTTGCCGGAATCGTGATCGGTCGCAAAGGTCGCGGTTTGAATGAGTCCTTCACCGTGCGCCGCATTTCCTACGGCGAAGGTGTCGAGCGCGTTTTCCCGACAAACTCTCCGCGCATCGCGAAGATCGAAGTCGAGACCGAAGGCAAAGCGCGCCGCGCGAAACTGAATTATCTCCGCCGCCGCAAAGGCAAAGAAGCGACGGCTGTTCGCGAGTAGCCTCGCCAACGAAATGCTGAAAAACTGAGACGCAAAGAATTTCGGAGTTTCAGTTTTTCACCTTTTCAGTATTTTCGACGCCGATGGCATATCGGCGCTGCGGATTCCGGTACGAAAAGAAATTGCGCGCCACCGGAGTCGTCCGAATCGCGGGCGTGGATGAAGCGGGGCGCGGCGCGCTGGCCGGACCAGTTGTCGCCGCCGCGGTTGTTTTGCCCGAAAAATTTCGGCACCGGAAGCTGAACGACTCAAAACAACTGTCGCCTGGGCGGCGCGAGGAAATTTACGGCGAGCTCGTCGCGAATTATGAAATCGCGTGGGCGATCGGCGTTGTCGATCATCTCGAGATCGATCGAATCAATATTTTGCGAGCGTCTCATGAAGCGATGCGCATCGCCCTCGCTGCGCTTACCGGTCCTCCGGAACACGTTTTGATCGACGGGCTCCCGGTTTTTCCCTTCCCCTTCCCGCAAACCGCGATCATCGATGGCGATTGTTACAGTTTGACCATTGCGGCCGCGAGCGTCATCGCGAAGGTCACACGCGATCGAATCATGCGTGACTTCTGCGCGGAATTTCCCGAATATTGTTTCGACCAGCACAAGGGCTACAGCACCGAGCTCCATCTCTCCAGACTCCATGAATTTGGACCTTGTCCAATCCATCGCCGCTCTTTCGAGCCGGTGGCGCAACCGCTTCTCGCGCTCGAAGGATTTGTTGCCTGAACATCTCCAGCGTGGCGCGCGCGGAGAAAAATTGGCCTGCAAATTCCTGCGCAGTCACGGTTACAAAATTCTTTATCGCAATTTCAAAGATCGCACCGGCGGCGAGATCGACATCGTCTGCCGCCACCGCGACACGCTCGTCTTTGTCGAAGTGAAAACGCGCGCGGATGAAGAATTTGGGCGGCCGATCGAAGCGGTCGACCGGCAAAAGCAGTTGCGCGTGTCGAAAGGCGCGCTCGCCTGGCTGCGTTTGCTCGATAATCCCGACGTGATTTTCCGATTCGATGTGGTCGAAGTCCTTCTTCCGCTCGATCGCGATCCACATTGCGAACTAATCGAAAACGCGTTCGAGCTTTCGCAGCCCTACATTTACTAAGCCGCTACATCAGCTCGTAGGAGAGAACGCTCAGACAATAAATCGCCGCGGTCTCGACTCGCAGCACGATCGGGCCGAGCGTTATCGGTAAACAGCCGTGCGATTTCGCAAGCGCCAGCTCGGCCGGCGTGAAATCCCCTTCCGGTCCGACCATCATCAAAACATTCTTCGGGCGGTCGTGATGTTGGCCGGCAAAATCCGCGAGAATCTTTTTCAAATGGATCGCGTCCGGTTGCAGCGATCCAATCAATCGAAGATCAAATGTTGTAGCGGCGACGGCATCAAAAAAATCTTTGAGTTTGCGCGGCGTATGGACTTGCGGCAACCAGTTCTGACCGCATTGCTTCGCAGCTTCAATCGCGACTTGCGTCCACTTTTCGCGTTTTTGCTGCGCTTCCGTTTGGTCAAGATCGACAATCGTGCGGGCGGAGATCAGCGGCGCAATTTCCGCAGCGCCGATCTCGACCGCTTTTTGCACGATCAGGTCCATATTTTTCCCTTTTGGAATCGCCTGTCCGAGTGTGATGCGAGAACGGAGCGGTTGGCTTTCGCTCTCGCTTAACTTTCGCAGCCGAACTTCGTCCTTTGTAAGATCGACAATCTCGGCGGTGATCTCCCGGCCCTGGCCATTGAAGACGACCGCGCGATCGCCGCGTTTCATGCGTAGGACATCGCGCGCATGATGCGCCTCGCCTTCACGCAAAACGAGCGCGTCGGGATTCCAGTTTTCAACCGCGGTGTAGAAGCGGTGCATTCAGCGTCAATAATACCGAATGCGTTTTACTTTTCGCTGTGAAAACAACCGAGCCAATAATTCCGGCGTCAGCGAAAGAATTCTTTCGCGCGCTCGAAAAACGTTTTGTGGATCGGAGTGTTCTCTTCGCCACAGAGCGAGGCAAACTCCTGGAGTTTCGAGCGCTGCTCGGCGTTCAATCTTGTCGGCACTTCCACCATCACGCGGACGAGGAGATCCCCGCGCTCGCGGCCGTTCACGTGCACGACGCCTTTCCCGCGCAACTTGAACGCTTGCCCGCTTTGCGTGCTCGCCGGAATTTTCAAGTTCGCTTTGCCTTCCAGAGTTGGAACGAAAACTTCGCCGCCAAGTGTTGCAACGCTGAAAGCTATCGGCACTTCGCAATACAAATTGTCTTCGTCGCGCTGGAAAATCTCATGCTCCTTGACGTGAATGACGACATAGAGATCGCCTTGAGGACCGCCGCGGATTCCCGCTTCGCCATTGCGCGACGACCGAAGCCGCGATCCATCGGTGATCCCGGCCGGAATTGTTAATTTAATCCTCGTCGCTTTTTCAACTCGACCTTCGCCGTCGCAATTCCGGCACGGCTTTTCCACGATTTGTCCAACGCCGCGACAGCGCGAACAGGTCTGCGAAACTTGGAAGAATCCGCGCGAGCTGATCACCTGACCGCGGCCGCCGCAAACCGGACAATTCACCGCGCGCGAGCCTGGCTCGGCGCCGGAGCCGTTGCACTTCTCGCAAAGCTCGAGCTTGCGAACTTCGATCTCCTTTTCCGTGCCGAACGCGGCTTCTTCGAGAGTGATCTGCATGTCGTAACGCAAATCGGCGCCGCGTTGTCGATCTTCGGCCTGTCCAGCCATACCGCCGAAAAAGGTTTCAAAAATCCCGCCGCCAATTCCGCCGCCTGCGCCGAACACTTCGCGAAAAATATCGAATGGATCGTGAAATCCGCCGCCGAATCCCCGCCCCTGCTCAAAGGCGGCATGACCGAAGCGATCGTAAGCGGCGCGTTTATCGCCATCCATAAGAACGTCGTAGGCTTCGCCGAGCTCTTTGAATTTGTCTTCCGCCTGCGGATCGTCCGGATTTTTGTCCGGATGAAACTTCACCGCGAGCTTGCGATACGCGCGCTTCACTTCCTCAACGGAGGCGCCGCGGCTCACTCCGAGAACTTCATAATAATCGCGCTTAGTTTTAGGCATTTTCAATCTCACTCTTGCTCTTACTCATGCCCTTGATCAACCTTTGGAAAGATCGACATCGAGCAGGAGCACGAGGCCTGAGCAGGGAATGACCAGCAATTATTTTGCCGGCCCGCTTGAAACGACGACTGCCGACGGCCGCAGCAGTCTGTCTTTTATTTTATAACCTGGGCGAGTTTGTCGAATCACGGTCTCTTCCGGAAATTCGTCGCTCGGTTCATGCGCGATCGCTTCGTGCAAATGCGGATCGAACTTTTGGCCGACGGCATTGATCGCCTGGACGCCATTGTCCGCGAGCAAATCCTGCAGCTGTTTAAGAACGAGGTTCATTCCGGAAAAAACCGGCGATGTCTCTCCTTCACCGCGCGCGGCTTGCAGTCCGAGCTCGAAGTTGTCGACAATGGAAACAAGTTTCTCGAGAAGATTTTTGTTCGCGTACTTGATCGCGTCCTCTTTTTCGCGCGCGGTGCGCTTTTTGTAATTCTCGAAATCGGCCTGGCTTCGCATGGCAAGATCGCGAAACCGATCCAAATCCGCCTGCACACTCGCGATTGGATCGTCGCTCTCAGTCTGCGCATCTGTAGGGGAAGCCGTTGGCTTCCCTTCCCGTGTCAGCGGAACTTTTTTCATGTCTTTCGGATTACAATTAAAGTGATGTCGTCGTTTTGCGGAGTCGAGCCGACGAAATTGCGCAAGTCGTCGATCAAGCGCGCGACAATGGTCTGCGCGCTCTCTTTTGCGCTCGACTTGAGCGAGGTCATGGTTCGTTCCAGTCCAAATTCGTTCCCCTCACTGTCCAGAGCTTCCGTAATTCCATCGGTGTAAAGCAGGATGAAATCGTCGCGCTCGAGCTCCACCGCGACGTCTGTTGTTAACCTGTCGAACACGTCTCCACTGTCAATCCCAACGACCATTCCGGGAGTTTTCAGCGGCCTAATCTCGCCTGTCTTATGCTGGTAAAGGAGCGGCGCGTCATGACCGGCGCGTGCCTGAGTCACACCGCCGCGCGCAGGATCGAGAATGAGATAGGCCATGCTGATGAACATGTCTTCCTTGATGTCAGGATAAAGTTGGCGGTTCACTTTTTTGAGAACGTCCGCGGGCGAGGGATTTCCGATTGCCTGACTGCGCAAGACGCTCCGGCAAATCGCCATGATGAGCGAGGCCGGCACGCCTTTGCCCGAAACGTCCGCGATCGCAACGCCAAGTCGTTCGTCGTCTACTTTAATGTAATCGAAATAATCGCCGCTGACCTGGCGCGCCGGCACATTCAACCCCGAGATGTCGAATCCGTTGACGCTCGGAGCTTCCGCCGGAAGCAAAATCCGCTGAATGTCGCGGGCGATTTGCAAATCGTGATCGAGACGTTTCTTCTCATTCGCTTCGGAATAAATGATCGCGTTGTAGAGTGCGAAGGCGGATTGCTCGGCGATCGATTTGAAAACGACAAAATCGTTTTGGGAAAACGGTTGGCCCATACGGCTGTTCGCCACCGCGAGAACTCCCATGTTTTGTTTCGCGTAAAGAAGCGGAGCCACCATGACCGAGCTCGCGCCCAAGGAGCTGTCGCGCAATTTCGCAAACTCCGGCGCTTGAGAGAACTCATTCAGAGACGCTGCGGTTGCGTTTTGCCAAACGCGACCGAGCAGACCTTCGCCGTCATTGACGTGTTGCAGCCGGAGAAAACTTTCCAGCGCAACTGGAGTCGCGGCGGCTTGTTGCAAAATATGCGCGGGCACATCGACCAACGGCGGACAGCCTTTGGAAATAAACGCGGGCGCGAGTTTGCTCCCGGTCCGGTCGCCGAGATAAAGCGCGCCGCCTTGCGCATCCAGAACGCGAGTTGCTCCTTCGACGATCAAGCGATGCAAATTCGCGGGGCGAATCGTTTCGCTGAAGGCTTCGCCAAGTCCGTGCAGAAAATCGAACACGAGCGTCTCTTCGACCTGGATTTCTTCCTGCGAACGTTCCAGCCGGAGAATGCTGCGGCGTTGGCGGAACAAGGTGTAGCCCCAGACTGCGAAACAAGCGACGAACAGCGAAACCAGAATGGTTGGCGAGAGATTGGCCAATTACTTCCCCGCTGTCGTTTGATGAAGGTCCTGCTTTAAATAATCCAGAACGTCTTTGAATCGGGAAAGATTTTCCGGCACGGCGCGACAGAGAGCTTCGTGCGCCTGGAGCATTGTCTCGGTCCGCTCCTTTTTCTGTGCCTCCGCCGCAACGCGCGCTTCCTCATGCATCTCCGCGCAATCCGGCGCGGCGGCGGCGCCATTGGAATGAATGTCGAAGATCTGATCGAGCCCGAGCCCGGAAAGAAGCTCGTAGCTGCGCTCGCCACAATGAACCACGTGAAGATGACCCTGGCCCAATTCCTTCAATCGCAGTGCCACCGCCGCCATCGTTCCCATGAAGGTAGAATCCATCATCGCGCAATTTTCCAAGTCGATGATAAACTCGCGGTAACCGCGGTTGACCATTGCTTGCGCGAATTCTTTCAGGCTCCCACTGTTGAGGAAGTTCCCTTTGCCTTCCACTCGAACCCAAACGGCGGGGCCGTTCACGCCCACTAGAATCGATGACTGCACAGCTGAGTAACTAAGGATACAAGATCGACATCGACACTGTCAAACCGCACCCGGCAGGGCTTCGGGCTGAGCGAGTTGCGTTATTCCCACATGTAAGAGTGCGTTTCGGCGACGATCCTCCCGTTCTCCACGATGCAACATCGCCACGCCGTTACCCGCCCGTCATCGAAATAATCGTCACCCACAACTTTGAATTCCGTTTTGTGACTGCCTCGCGCGCTGGGATAGAAAACCTCCTGCGCTTGAACGTGGGCATGCAATTTTTCCTGCCGATACTCGAGCCGCACCGTCAAATCCGCCGTGCGTTTCGCTTTCCAGAAAAAATCGAAATAATTTCCGACGCGCTCGTGTTGATCGAGTTTCGTGACTGCGCCGAACAATCGATACTCTCGCTCGAATCGCAGCGAAGCGTCCTGGACTGTCGTCGATTTGCTTGATGGCGCCGTGCTCGCCAATTTGCCGCCCTTGGTTGCGCTTTGAATAACTTGGTCGTTGCCTGTCGTCTTCTCCTGACCGGGCGCGGTTTCGGTCAGCGAATAGAGTTTCCTTTTGCGAAACTCAAAATCGTCGCTCAACGCGAGCGGCAACGGCACGACCCGCTCGATGACGCGCGGCTGCGGCCGGGTGCGCGCAAATGCACTCCAACCAACTAGGAGAATCAGGATCGCTAACGTGAGTTTCAACTGCATACCGCGCAGGCCACGTATAGCACTCGC
This sequence comes from Chthoniobacterales bacterium, assembly GCA_036270275.1. Classification (GTDB taxonomy): domain Bacteria; phylum Verrucomicrobiota; class Verrucomicrobiia; order Chthoniobacterales; family UBA10450; genus AV40. The sequence continues at coordinate 88,935 of DATBCV010000035.1, forward strand.
GCGCGTCTAACTCTAGATTCTTTCATGCTCGAGGTGCGCTACGATCGCGGAATTTATCTTCCGGCGCACGATCTCTGGCTCGATCCTTGGGAACCGAAACGCTTCGCATTCGTTTCGCATGCTCACAGCGATCACATCGCGCCGCACCAGGAAATAATTGTCTCCGAGCGCACCGCGCGATTGATGCAAGCTCGTATGCCGGGCAGTCGCATCGAGCACGTGCTTCCATTCGGCGAACAACGCCGCGTGCACGATGTCGATCTTGTCCTGCTTCCGGCCGGCCATATTTTTGGCTCCGCGCAATTATTTCTCGCGCACAAAAACGAATCGCTCCTTTACACCGGCGATTTCAAATTGCGGCACGGCAAATCGGCCGAAGCCGCGGAATGGCGCGAAGCCGACACCCTGATCATGGAAACCACTTTCGGTTTGCCGCGTTATCAATTTCCACCGACGGAAAAAGTGATTGAACAGATCGTCGCCTTCGCGCGCGAGACCATCGACGACGGCGCGGTGCCGGTGCTGCTCGGTTACTCGTTAGGCAAAGCGCAGGAAATTCTTTGCGCGCTCGACGGCGCGGGGCTCACGCCGATGCTGCATGGCTCCGTTTTTCAAATGACGCGGATCTATGAGCAATTCGGCCAATCATTTTGCAAATACGTCCGCTACAACAAAAACGATGTCGGCGGAAAAGTGCTGATCTGTCCGCCGAGCGCGAGCCATTCGCCAATGATCGAGAAAATCCCGCGCAAACGCGTCGCCATG
>DATBCV010000036.1:0-27644 GCA_036270275.1 Chthoniobacterales bacterium
CCGTAATTTTTCGTCCAATCTTTGTCCCAGGAACTGGCCCGGTTCGGAATCGGGTTATTTTCGGTCGGTTTCTCGCCAATCCAGAAGACGGTGGTCACAATCTGGCGTTTCCAAGGATATGGATCGCCCGGTGACGGCGGAGCCGATCTCAAATGACTTGGCGTGAAAGCGAGCGATTCAATACCGACACCAGACTGCTCGGATTTTTTCTCGGACTTCTTGCTTAGCTTGGCCTTCGACGGCTCGGCCTTGGTCACCGCTCCGTGGCCAAATAGCGAAGTCACGGAGGAAAGCAAAGCCGCGACTGTGTGTGTGATTGTTCCCGGTTTCATACGATCCCATGCCGGCGCGAAAGCGCGACAGAGATTTAGACGTGATTCCCTCCTAAAGTATTCGACCCCCACGGCGTGCCTGCGCTCAAAAATCAGTCAACGAATTTTCCGGGATTCAAAATCCCGTGGGGATCGAGGACGGCCTTGAGTTTGCGATGAAGCTCGCGCACCGGCTCGCTGGTCGCGTCTGGCCACCAGCGCTTCTTGGCCAGACCGATTCCGTGTTCGCCTGTTATCACACCGCCCCAGGCCAGCACCTGCGCAAACAGGGCACCTATCGCGCTCTCCACTTTTTCGCGCACGCCAGCATCACGATTATAACGGTCAGCCATGATGTTGATGTGGATGTTGCCGTCCCCGGCATGGCCGAAACAGGCGATCGGAAATCCGGACTCTGTGTGCAGGCGCTCCGCGAACTCGACCAGATCCACAATGCGACCGCGCGGCACGACCACGTCCTCATTCAATTTCGTCAGGCCAGTGGCCCGCAGCGAATTGCTGAATTGCCGGCGCAACGCCCAAAGTTTCTCGCAATCTTCTTCGCCGGTCGCGATTTCCAGCGCGTTCGGGTTTTTACCGGCGAGTAATTGACGAATCGCTTCCGCCTCGCTGCGCACACTTTTATTTTGTCCATCAAGATCGATCAGCAAATGCGCATTGCCCGGCGGGACGATCGCTTTGCCCAGGTCCTTACGCGCGGCTTCCAGAGTAAAACTGTCGGCAATTTCGAGCGCCGACGGCAAAAATCCTTTGCTGAAAATTTCCTGTACCGCGGCGGCTGCTTGGGAAATATTGGCGAACGCCGCAGAGAGCGTAGCCCGCGCCGGTGGAAGGGGCAGCAACCGAAGCGTGATTTCAGTGACGACGCCGAGCATTCCTTCCGATCCGACAAATAGGCCGATCAAGTCAAAGCCGGTCTTGTTTTTATGGACGCGCCCGCCAGTTCGCAGGACGTCCCCATTCGCGAGCACAACTTCGAGGCCAGTTACATAATTGCGCGTCACGCCATATTTCAGACAGCGCGGTCCGCCCGCGTTGGTCGCAATGTTTCCGCCAACGCTGCAATCTTTCATGCTCGCGGGATCTGGCGGGTAAAATAACTTCTGGCCGCGCGCGGCCGCTTTCAAGTCAGCCGTGATCACTCCCGGCTCAACGATCGCAATCGCGTCGGCAAAGTTAATTTCTTTGATCCGGTTCATCCGCATCAGCGACAGTGCGATGCCTTTTTTCGACGGGACACAGCCGCCGACGTAGCCGAATCCAGCCCCTCGCGCAGTTACCGGAATTTTCTTCTGCGACGCAAATTTCAGCAGCTTCGCCACGTCGGATGTCGATCTTGCGAAGACGACAACTTCCGGCGCTTCGGCTGCGAACCATTTATCGCCGCTGTGGGCCGCCAGCGTTCCGGCATCGTCGGCCACAGCGTCGCTGCTCAACAACGCCCGCAGTTCACTGGCCAGGGCCATCTGCCGGTTAATTGAGCGAAACGACTTTGTAATGAAGCGACCGTTCGCTGTGTCGTTTGAGCAACCGCCGCGCATCCGGAGGGATGACTGGCTGCTCATAGTTCTTGCCCGCGAAAATTTTCACCGCGTCAAGCGTTTCGAAACGGAGCAGCGTAATAAATTCCGTCTCATTGTTCTCCGCTTCGCGTACGAACAATTCAGCGCCTTTGTAACCGGGAATTGCGCGCTGGGCGATTTCGAGCAAAACTTCTTCGCGCAAAAGCCTTTGATATTTCTCTGCATTCTCGCGCGTGGTCCAGCCGTACCAAACTCGCGCAATCACTTCTGAAGTCCTTTCATATTTTGGGGGTGGCTACATGCCCATGATTTGATAACCGCCGTCGACGTAAATTACCTGTCCGGTGATCCCGGCCGCTCCGTCACTCGCTAAGAATACGCCGGTCGCGCCGAGCTCGGATGGCTCGCAACTGCGCTTCAGCGGCGCGCGCTCCTGGTAGTGCTTCATCATTTGGCTAAATCCACTAATGCCGCGCGCGGCCAGCGTCTGCACAGGACCGGCCGAAATACAGTTCACGCGAATTTTCTTCGGACCCAAATCGTAAGCGAGGTAGCGGGTAGATGCCTCCAAGCTGGCTTTCGCCACGCCCATCACGTTGTAATGCGGCACCACTTTTTCTGAACCGTAATAAGTCATGGCCACGATGCTGCCCCCGTTGGTCATCAATGGTGATGCTTCGCGCGCGAGCGTGACCAGCGAATAGGCGCTGATGTCGTGCGCAACGCGAAACGCTTCCCGAGTCGTGCTCACGAAATCGCCTTCCAACGCTTCCTTCGGGGCGAACGCGACCGAGTGTAGCAGAAGATCGACACGATCGGTCTCGCCACGGACTTTTTCAAAAAACGTTTTGATTTCCGCATCACTTGAGACATCGCACGGAAACAACGGCGTTTTCTCTCCGAACGCGGCCGTCAGTTCCTCGACGTTTTCCTTTAGCCGCTCGCCTTGATAGTTGAAAATCAGACGCGCCCCCGCGGCCGCCCAAGCTTGGGCAATTGCCCAGGCGATGCTGCGCTTGTTCGCGACTCCGAAAACAACTCCAATCTTTCCTTCCAACACCGGCTGCGTCATAGAAGATCGACAATATTGCGGCGCTCATGGAACGCCGCTACAGAAATCTGCAAGCGAGATGCTTGCTCTACCGTGTGAAATTGCCATGATTTGTTTCTCAAGCCTATGAGTACTCGAGTCGCTCTGATCTTCGCTTCGTTTGTTGGCCTTTCAATTTCGTTCGCGCAGGAGGAATCGCCGCCAGCGTCCACTCCCGTTAGCGCGGCCTCGCCCGCGACCGCATCGCCAGCGAGTACCACCCCGCCATTGTCCGCTTCGGTAACGCCGCCGCCCTCCTCAGGTGCGCCGCAGTTGAGCGATGTGCTCTTCAAAGGTCTCAAGGCGCGATCGATCGGTCCCGCGGTCATGGGCGGTCGCATTTCGGACATCGCGATCGATCCGCGCAATCCATTCGTGTTTTACGTGGCGCTCGGACACGGCGGCGTTTTCAAATCAGGGGATAGCGGTGTCAGCTTCGATCCGATTTTCGACAAGCAATCTGCCCTTTCCATTGGCGCGATCGCGATTGCCCCGTCTGATTCGGATATCATCTGGGTGGGAAGCGGTGAAGCGAACGACCGTAATTCCTCTGGTTGGGGAGACGGCGTTTATCGAACAACCGACGGCGGCGAACATTGGACAAACGTCGGGCTGAAAGACAGCCGGACGATTGCGCGCATCGTTGTCGATCCGAAAAATTCGGACATCGCGTATGTCGCGGCGATGGGACATCTATGGGCGGACGGCGGCGAGCGCGGATTGTTTAAGACAACCGACGGCGGCAAAACTTGGAAACTCGTTTTGCAGGCAGCCGCGCCGCATAACGCTCGCACCGGCTGCGGTGACGTGATTCTCGACCCGAGTAATCCGCAAACCATTTACGCAGCGCTTTACGCGAGGCAGCGAACACCTTGGAGTTTCACTTCGGGACCGGACGCGACCGGCGGCGAAGACGTCGGCGGAATTTTCAAAAGCACGAACGGCGGTGCGACCTGGAAAAAATTGAGCGGCGGTTTGCCTGCTCAGACGGGGCGGATCGGTCTGGCCGTGAGCGCGAGTAATCCGAAAATCGTAATGGCGGTTGTGCAAAGTTTTGAAGGCGGTTCGGGAACTCTGAGCGATCTGCGCAGCAAAAGTGGCGGCGTGTTTCGATCGGAAGACAACGGAGAGCGTTGGTCGCGGATGAGCGCGATCGATCCGCGCCCATTCTATTTCAGCCAGATCCGGATCGATCCGGCGAACGACCAGCGGGTTTATCTATTGCAGTTCGCGCTTCTCGTGTCGGATGACGGCGGTAAAAATTTCCGGGAGGATCTTTCCGAGAAAGTTCACCCAGATTGCCACGCACTGGCCATTCAGCCGGGGACGGCGCCGGCGCCCAAGCCGCCAAAGCCTGAGGACAAAAACAAACCGCCGAAACCTCCGGTTTGTCAGCGTTTGTTGCTCGGGACCGATGGTGGCCTGTATCAAAGTTTTGCCGGTGGAAAAAATTGGGACCACCTGAGTAAGATTCCAGCGGGAGAATTTTACCGAATCAGTCTCGACGATTCGAGACCGTATTTCCGGATCGCCGGCGGATTGCAGGACAACGAGAACTGGGTCGGGCCGAGCGGAGTGCAAAGCAAAGAGTTGATTCGTAACTCGGATTGGACCGCTCTCGCCGGCGGCGACGGATTCTATGTGCTGTTCGATCCGACCGACCACGACACCTTTTACGCCGAGAGCCAGGGTGGAGAAGTGCACCGGATTAATTTGCGCAATGGCGAGCTTCGGCGTTTGCGGCCCGAACCAAACGAAGGCGCGCCGCGTTACCGCTTCCACTGGAATTCGCCAATGGTGATGAGTAGACACAAGCCCGGCGTCATTTATCTCGGCGGCAATTGCGTCTTCAAGCTGACCGATCGAATGGAAAAATATTCCGTGATCAGTCCGGACCTGACGCACAACGATCCGAACAAAACGAACGCGACCGGAAGCGGCGCGGAAAATTACGGCGTCGTCTTTTCGCTCGCAGAATCGCCGAAGAAAGCGGGCTTGCTTTGGGCCGGCACTGATGACGGTCGGCTGTGGATTAGCGAGAACGACGGCGGCAAATGGACGGAGCTCACGAATAATTTGCCCGAGCCCGCGCGCGGCCAATGGGTCGTGCGCATCGAACCCTCGAATGTCGATCCAAACGTAGCTTATATTGCAACGAACGCCTACCGCGCCGGCGATGATCGCCCGATGATTATGCGCACCGGCGATCTCGGGAAAACCTGGACGTCAGTGACGGGTGATTTGCCGGCGAACGATCCAGTCGAAGTCATTCGCGAAGATCTCGCAAATCCAAAATTACTCTATGCCGGCACGCATTTCGGAATTTTCGCGTCGTTCGATCAAGGCGTGCACTGGGTGCGCATCGGAGATGTTCCGCCGGTTCGCGTGGACGATATTCAAATTCATCCGCGCACAGCCGATCTCGCGATTGCGACGCACGGCCGCAGCATTGCCATCCTCGACGACAGCACGCCGTTCCGCGAATTCACTCCGGAGATTGCCGCGAAACCCGCGCATCTATTTACTGTGCGGAGCGTAACGGGCGCATATTTGCAACCGGGCTTCGTCGATTCGAACGGCAAAGGCGTTTATCGCGGCAAGAATCCGGACGACGGCGCGCTCTTCACGGTCTGGGTCAAAGAATTCACCGGCGATGAAATTAAAATTTCGATTACGAAATCGACCGGCCAACCGGTGGCGAATTTGAAAGCGCCGGGCACGCCGGGATTCACGCGATTGAATTGGGACCTGCGGCCAGGGAAAGACCAGAGCATCGAGTACGGTGGCGACGATCCGAAACGTTTGCTGCCGGCCGGCGATTACAACGCGGAGCTAACGTTTGGCCAGAATAAGGTGAAGCAAACATTCCACGTCGACATCGCCGAAGGCATCACGCCGCGGTGATGCTGTAGCGGCGGTCTATGACCGCCGCATTAATTCATCCGGCGCTCATAGAGCGCCGCTACAGAAGAGTGTCGATTCAGCACGCGATGGCGTGCCTTCGGCAAACGCCCGAGAGCAAATCCCAAAGCGCATCGAGAACGCGATTCACTGACGCACGCACGTTGCCGATGTTGTCATTATCGATCTTGTTCGCGAGCATTTCGCGTTCGGCGGCGGAATGTTCTTTGTCCGCTTCGATGTGGACCGAGAAATATTCGTAGCCTTTCGGATCGGTGAAGCCGTAATGCTTCTTCAATCCGTCGATCTTCGATTCGCAGATCGCCGGAATTTGAGATTCGTACGCGTAAAGCGCGGCCAATCCTTCGGTGGTCGAGCCTTGACCGCACACCGAGCGAAACGTGCCGATCAAATTTTTCGTCTCCGATTCCTTCTCTGTCGTTGCAAGATCGACATCATCAACGCCGAGGCTGTTCGCGAATTGTTTCCAAAGCTCCGGATGATTCGGCGAACCAGCTTCTTCATCGATCATGTTTTGCAGAATTTGTTTCCGCATCGGTTGCTCGTCGCACTTCGCGTGCAGCGCCGAGAGATAAGTCGGGAATGCCGCAACGTGATGATAGTACTGCTTCGCGTAATCGGTGAGCGCTTCTTTGCTCAATTCCCCGCGCACCCACGCAAGATAAAACGGATGTTTCAAGAGATGCTTCGCCGCGATGTCATTGTCGATCTTGTCGAGATGTTCGTTCATAAATTTTTCGTCCACAGATTACGCAGATTTACACAGATTTAGGCAATCTCCTTTTCTAATCAACGGTCAGCGCGCAACATTTGCGAAGAATCGTCACGCCGATTTCAGAATGTGTTTGATGCCGCGGATGGGGATGACGACCCAATCCGGCCGGTTGTTGAGCTCGTAGCCGATTTCGTAGACGGCTTTGTCGAGTAGATATGCTTCGAGGAGAATCTGAAGATCGTCGGAGTTTTGCGGGAGAAACGTGGCGCCCTTGGTCGCGGCCAAATATTTCTGGAGAAAGATGCTGCTCATCTCGCGATACCAAATGTCGGCCCAACGCTCGAGAAACGGGATGTCTTCGGCGCGCATCGCGGGCTGCCAAAGCGCGCTGTAGGCAGCGTATTGAAACGAGCGCATCATACCGGCGACGTCGCGCAACGCTGAGCGCTTGAGTTTGCGCTCGCTCATGGGCCGGGCCGGTTCGCCTTCGAAATCGAGAATGACGAAATCTCTGCCGGTGTTCAGGACCTGGCCGAGATGATAATCGCCATGGATCCTGATTTTCGCGGCGTTCGCTTTTCGATCGAGCAAACGTTTTTCGCGCGCGAGAATTTCCTTTTCGGTGCCGAGAACATCTTTCGCTTCGTCGCGCAAACTTTCCGGCACATCGCTAATTTTCTTTTTCAAGGCATCGAAGTTCCGCTTTAGCAGCGCGCGCATGCTTTGATAAACGGAGCGCTGCGCCATGGCGTTGAATGGCTCGGGCGCGAATTGCGGATCGTCCTTCGCCGATGCGAGCGCGAGATGCAACTCGCCGGTGCGTTGCGCGAGCAATCGCGTTTTTTCGGGATAAACGCCGCCGATCATTTCCTCGATCAACGTCGCGGCGGGCGCGCTTTCATTTTGCAGGTCGGCTTTGCGTGCGAGCACGCGCTCGTAATAACGGCCGACCGCATCGAGCGTCATCGTCCAGGCGTCGCCTTCCGCCTGGATCGCATCTTGCAACAAACAGATTACCGTCGGCTGCGATTTTTCGCGCCGGTACTCGATTGCGCCACCAAACGCCGGCACGTTTTCGAATCCAGCGCGCTCGGTGAGAAAGCGAGTCACTTCCACGTCGGGATTCACACCGTCTTCGAGTTTTCGATAAAGCTTAAGAAAGAATTTGTCGGCATAGAGCACAGACGAATTGCTTTGTTCCGCGCCGAGAACGTTCGATGGCGGGACATTGTCGATCTTGCCAAGTCGCGGACTCGCCACGCCGACCAGTTTTCCGTTGCGGCCGCTGGCCGGTTGTCGATCCAGCATCAAACGGAAAAGTTTTTCGCGAAACTCGTTGTCCCAGACTGCGTCGAAGAGAATCGAATCGTCCTCGAAGCGCGCGATCACCGCGTTGGGCGCCGCTTGCGAAATGGTCTTCGCTTTCTCGGCGGGCGCGATCTTCACTGGCAATGCGTAATTCTCGGTCGGCCCGTCGAGATAACTGACTTCCACCACCCAAAGCTGGCCCGCATTCGGTTCGGTTGAAACGGCCGAGCGCTCGAGGACGCGCATTTGCCGAAGCGTTCGCGCTTTCGCGCCAAACCAACGGCAATTCTTTATGTATTCGGGCAGAATTTCAGTCTCGATCCTCGCGCGGGCGCCGTCATCGAGCAGCGATTGCAATTCGGGCCGCGCTTTCAAGGTTGGAAGAACGCGTTTCTTTTCCGCGCGCTTGCGTGCGTGTTGCGGTTCAAGGGTGAACCAGTAATGCGAATGCGGGCCAAGGGTCAGGATGTAACCTGATTTTTTGATCGTCGGAAATGGATTGCGGCTGAAAACTTCGATCGGCACCGAGCCGGCGAACTTTGAGAGATCGAGCTCCAACGATTGCGCGAATCGAGAAAGGTTTACCACCACCAGGACCGTTTCCTCTTCGTAGCGCCGGAGAAACACGAGCACCTTCGGATTGTCGGGAAATAAAAACTCCAGCGAGCCGCGCGAGAACGCTTTGAAATTTTTGCGCGTGGCGATGACGCGGCGCATCCACCAAAGCAGCGACGATAAATTCTTCTGCTGATTTTCCACGTTCGTCGCTTCGTAGTGGTATTCAGGATCAACGATCACCGGCAAATGCAACCGTTGCGGATTCGCGTGAGAAAATCCGGCGTTGCGGTCCGGGCTCCATTGCATCGGCGTGCGGCAGCCATTGCGATCGCCGAGGTAAATATTGTCGCCCATGCCGATCTCGTCGCCGTAATAAATGATTGGCGTGCCCGGCATTGACATCAGCATCGTGTTGAGCAATTCGATTTTGCGGCGGCTGTTGTTGAGCAACGGCGCAAGCCGCCGGCGAATCCCGAGATTGATGCGCGCGGTCGGATCGTTCGCGTAAACGCGCCACATGTAATCGCGCTCCTCGTCGGTGACCATTTCGAGCGTAAGCTCGTCGTGATTGCGCAGAAACATCGCCCACTGACAATTCTCCGGAATCGGCGGCGTTTGATCGAGGATGTCGATGATCGGAAACCGATCCTCCATTTGTAGCGCCATGAACATTCGCGGCATGAGCGGGAAATGGAAATTCATGTGCGATTCATCGCCGCTGCCAAAATAAGCGACCGCGTCTTCCGGCCACTGATTCGCTTCCGCGAGCAACATGCGTCCGGGGAACTTAAGATCGACATGCGCGCGCAAGGTTTTCAGATATGCGTGCGTCTCCGGTAAGTTTTCGCAGTTCGTGCCTTCGCGCTCGTAAAGATACGGCACAGCGTCGAGTCGCAGACCGTCGACACCCATCTCGAGCCAGTAATCGCAAACCTTCTCCACCGCGGCATGCACCGCCGGGTTATCAAAATTCAAGTCCGGCTGATGCGAATAAAAACGGTGCCAATAGTACGCTTTCGCGAGCGGGTCCCACGACCAATTCGACGTTTCAAAATCTTTGAAGATGATCCGCGCCTCGGAATATTTTTCCGGCGTGTCGCTCCAAACATAAAATTCTCGCTCCGGCGAGCCGGGCGCGGCGCGTCGGGATTTTTGGAACCAGGGGTTTTGGTCGGAAGTGTGATTGATGACGAGTTCCGTAATCACGCGAAGCCCGCGTTGATGCGCGGCATCAAGGAAGGCGCGGAAATCCTCAAGCGTTCCGTAGTTTGGGTTAACGTCGTAGTAATCGGCAATGTCGTAGCCGTCATCCTTGAGAGGCGATGGATAAAACGGCAGCAGCCAGATCGCGGTGATGCCGAGCTCCTGCAGATAATCGAGCTTTGAGATCAGTCCGCGGAAATCTCCGATGCCATCCCCGTCGCTATCAGCGAAAGTTTTGACATGCAGCTCATAGATGACCGCGTCTTTGTACCAGAGCGGATCGCTAGAAGTCTGTTGAGCGGTTTCCGGCATGACCAACTAACCTGCCGCACAAAGCGGACCGCGCAATCATCCGTTCGTCAGATCGGAAGATCGACAATCAACCTGCAAAAAACGACCCCGAATATTTTCGGGATCGCTCGAAAAAGAACTGTTGTGATTAACCTTTAATCTTCGCGACCTGCGAAGCGATGCATTGCCATTTCCCGTTGCGCATCATCCAGGTGTCGGTGAACAGGTATGTGCGATCGAATGCCTTTCCGTCTTTGCCCGTTCCCACTTCACGCGATCGACCAGTGACGACCGCAACGTTGGGTCCGAACATTTTCACGTTGAGCTTTTCGTTCTTGGCCGACTTATAAGTGTCCTTGTCGTTTTTGAACTCGGCCAGCTGGTCGCGCCGGCCGACAAACTTATTCTTTGAAGAAACGCCGACGAAATCCGCGGCGACCATTTGCTCAATTGCAGCAAAATCGTGTTTCGAGATGGAAGTTTCCCAGGCGTTTTCGAGTTCTTTTGGACCCATGCCTTTGGTGTTCATGGGCGCAGCGGCGGAAGTGGCTTTCGCAGTTGTTGTCGATGCCGCGGCTTCTTTCTTTTCCGTGGCGCTCGCGGCCGGTTTGGCAGATGCGGCGGCTTCCGCTTTCTTTTCAGCCGCGGGAGCCGTTGACTCAGCGCTCTTGGGAGCCGGTGTCTCTTGAACGGTTGCGGAAGCTTTTTCTTCGGTGCCGGGCGCGGCCGATTCCGCGGGCGAGGCAGATTCTTCCTGAGCGAAGGTCATTCCGGCCAGGAATAATGTGCCGAGTAAAGGGATGATTATTTTCATGGATTAAGCTTGGTTGTCGAAACGCGTAGGCGTCGGGTTGAGGGCGGATGGTATTTGGAGAGGTCTTTTAGCGTCAAGGCTTTATCCATGAAGCGTTGAAATTCGTAGACGGCAACGCCCGCGAGAAGTACAACTGGATGATGTCCTCGGCGCTCGATCCGAATCTTCCTACGGACGCCGTTGTCACAGAGTCGAAGCCGATCGCGGTGGCGGTCGCGAGTGAACCGGGCGGTCCGAGCGATGTCGATCTTATGCTGGCGATCCAGAGGGAGGACGCGGACGCGCTTTCTCATCTCTATGATCGTTACAATGGGATCGTGAAAGCGCTGATCCTGCGAATCATCCATAACGACACCGAAGCTGATGATCTGCTTCAGGAAGTTTTCATGGAAATCTGGAACCAGGCGAAAAATTTTTCCGCGGAGAAGGGCAAACCTCTCGGCTGGATGGTCACTCTGACCCGGCGGCGCGCGATTGACGCGCTAAGAAAAAAACAAGCTTACGCCAGGGCAGAGGAACGATTTCAAGCCGAGCCGGAGCAGCAGCCCCTCGCCTGGGTGCAGAATGTGACGGAAGACGAAATCCATGCCGGCGACACGCGCGTTCTGATGGCGAAAGTGATAAATTGTCTTCCCGTGGCCCAGCAGCAGGTCATCGAGCTCGCATTTTTTCAGGGGATGAGCCAGCGCGAAATCGCTTCTCATACGAATATACCGTTAGGCACTGTGAAGACCCGGCTCGAATTAGGCTTGAAAAAGATCTACGACGGCTTGAAGGAGTTAAGAGATGAGCTTTGAACAATTCCAGAACAGCGCGCGCCTGTACGTGATCGGGGCTTTGGAACCCGAAGAGCTGCAGGTGTTTGAGAGCGCGAGGAAGCTCTATGGCACTGCGGCTGAGGATTTCATCCATCAGTGTTACGCGCTCCATGAAGCCTTCGCTCTGAGTTTGAAGCCGGCCACAGCTTCGAGTGCCATTAAAGACAAGCTCATGGCCATGGTCCGGGATCGCCAGGGACTATCCGGCGGTGGCCCCGGCTGATTTCCGCGGTCTTAATCGCCGAGTGAGATCCCGAATTAGCAGCGCCCTTTTTTTCTCCAGCGCCTGCCTGATCGCCGGGATGCGGGCCACGGCAAGGGATAATGATGTCGGCGGGCTCGCGAACGCTTATCTCGAGCATTACTTCGCGATGTTCCCAAGCCGCGCGACTGAAGCGGGACGACACGATGTCGATTCGAAGCTCGAGGATTTTTCAAAAAAGAAAATCGCGCAATGGATCGAGTTCAATCGCGCGGTGCGCGGAGCGCTCGTCGCGCGTTTGCAGGATTCAAAGTTATCGTTCGATGACAAACTCGATGGTGAAGCTCTCCTCGGCCAAATCGATCGCGAGCTGAATTCGCTCACCGTTTTACGACGCGCGGAGCGCGATCCTCTTTACTGGTCCAGCGTCGTCGGGAACGCGGTGGTTTTTCTGCTCGTTCGTGACGACTTTCCTTTTGGGGAGCGGCAACAACACGCAAAAGCGCGGGCGGAAAATCTGCCGCGATTCGCGCGTGAAGGCCGACAGCAGTTCTCGCATGTCGATCCAAAACTCGTCGCGCCGGAATTTTGCCAAATCGCCGCGGGCCAACTTCGCGCGACCGCGAAATTTTATCAGGAAGGATTCGTCGCTGCGATCAATGGCGACGACAGCGCTCGCAAACAAAGCGCGGATGTTGCCGCGGCGCTGCTTGAATTTGCGACCACGCTGGACGAGCTCGGCAAGAAAGCGAAAGGCACGCCGCGACTTGGCGCCGCTTACGCAGAAACGTTTCGGGCCGGAACGGGCGGCGTCACCGAATCCCCAAGCAAAGTTCTTGCGCGAGCTCAATCCGATTTAGCGGCGACGCGGAAGGAAATTGCGGATTACGGCCGGTCGGTTTGGTCCACGCTGATGTCAAACGAGCCGCCGCCGAAGGAAGATGTCGATCTTGTGCGGCGATTGTTCGCCCGGATCGAAAGCGATCATGGCAAAAGCGTGGACGATGCGCTCGCGCAGTGGCGCGGAAACGTGAGCGAACTCGACAAGCTCGTGCACGAGAAAAAAATCATGACCTTGCCCGATCCGCTCACCTTGATTGTCGATCGTTCGCCATCGTTCTTTGTCGGGCAGAGCGTCGGCGGCGTTTATCCTCCCGGTCCGTACGCGCCGGACGCGAAAACGATTTTGTTTTTGCCGGCGCCGTCAGCAGGTGCGACCGCCGAGCAACGCGATGCGTTCTTTCGCGATTTCAATGAGCACTTCAACAAGATGATCACGGCGCATGAGCTCATTCCCGGTCATTACGTGCAATTCAAGATCGCCGCGCATCAGCCGCACAAGGTCCGGACCTTGTTTCCCGATCCGCTTTACGTGGAAGGTTGGGGAACTTTTTGTGAGCGACTCATGCTCGACAATGACTGGGGCGGGTCGCTCGAGCGTTTGGCGCACTTCAAAAAACAACTTGAGAACATCGCTCGCACGATCATCGACGTTCGCGTTCACACCGAAAACCTTCCGCGCGAGGAAGTGATTCGCTTTGTGAAGAATGAAGCGCTCCAGGGCGATCAGCTCGCCGCAAATATGTGGACACGCGCGATCACGACTTCGCCACAAATCACGAGCTATTATTTAGGCTATGGAAAAGTTCGCCAAGCTTATGACGCCGCGCGCTCTTCCGGCGGCGACAAATTCGAGCTGCAAAAATTCATGGACGGAATGATGGAGCTCGGCCCTGTGCGATTGGAGCATTACATCGACAAGTTCAGCGCGAAAGAGGCTGCTTGTCATTAATCAGCCATGATCTCGCGCAAAATAAATTCCTGCAGAAAGCCGTAGAAGTTCACCTGGAACAAACTGAGGTCTCGTCGCGAGCCGATGGGGGAGCGGTCGTGGTCGTTTAGTTCTTCATCAGTGAATTTGTTTTTTTCGGCGATAACCAGTCGCGCCTGATTCAGCGCATTCAGCCAAGCATCCGCATGCTCGAACGGGATCAGCAGGGTGCGATTGCGTAGAGATTTTTCGTTGCCGTTGAGTTGCACCAGATCGGTCGCAACTGTTTCGGTCGAACTTCGAAAAAGGCGGCGCAATTCCGGCTCGACATAGCTCTTCCATTCCGCGCACATTTCTTTTTCGGCCGACGGTGAACAGAACAAACGCGCTTCGGCAGATTCCGCGCCTTGGGTTTTAGTGCTGGCAGGAATTTGTCTCAACAGCTCGGCTAGGAAAGGATCGAGATCTCCAATGCGCAGCGCGTCTCCGTCGCGGCAGATTTCCATATCAAACAGTTTTCTCCAGCGTTGCGAGCAGGAGATGACCGTGAAGCTGTTGGACGTAAAACTCGGCGCGCTCGCGCACTCCCGACCACAAAATTGAGCGGCCTTTCTGATGCACTTCGAGCATGTGTCGCTCGGCTTTTTCGCGCGGGTAACCAAACACTCGCTGGAAAACCATCGTCACGTAGGTCATTAAATTCACGGGATCGTTGTGCACCACGACCTGCCACGGCACGTCCAGTTCTTCTTCACCGCGGGTTTCACTTTCCCGGACTGGCGCCTCCACCGTGGATGTCGATCCTTGTTCGCCCTGCACGGCGATCACCGCGCTCATTGGAAAATATTATCACACTGCGCGAGCACTTCAAAGCTCGGCCTGTCGGAGGACTTTGCCCTGAACGGCTTCCATCTCGCGCGCGCGAGCCACGGTGCGATCGTCGAGGCCGTGCAAATGAAGAAGTCCGTGCACAATGTAAAGACGCAGCTCGCGCTGAAGCGGGTTTCCAAATCGGCGCGCGTTCCGGCGCGCCATTTCTGCGCTGATAAAAATTTCGCCATGTTGAAACGTGATCACGTCCGTCGGACCGGATTCGTTCATAAATTGCCGATGCAACTTCGCGATTTTAGCGTCGGAAACGATGACGACCGAGATCTCAGGCAACTCGCGCAGTTTACTGTTTCCCTTGTGCGGGACCTGTAGACAAAACGCCGCCGCCTTCTGCGCGAACGTCGCAAGATCGACAATCTTTATCGCGACTTTGCGCTGCAGATTTCGAACAACAATCCTTGGCGCGTTCGTGGATTTCATTGCGCGCGCCGTTGCTGATCAAGCTTCTTGAGAAGCACGTAAATCATTTCTGTGCGCGGCATCTGTCCGCCGGCTGCTTGCGCGCGCCGCACCGGTTCGCCCCAGATGGCTTCGATCTCCAACGGTTTTCCCGCTTCCCAATCTTGCAGCGTTGAAGGCTTGTAACCCTGCGCCAGGTTCTCAGTTCGCTCGATGTGTTTGCGCCAAGCGTCCGGTTTCAACGCGAGCCCGCACTTGTTCGCGCCGGCGATGACTTCATGCATCAAATCGAGCGTCAGCTCGCGGAAATGTTTGTCATTCAGAATCGCCGCGGTGTCGATGCCGCCGGCCAGGATCGACAATCCATTGAACGGAATGTTCCAAATCAACTTTCCCCATCGATCGCGCGCGAGATCTTCGGTGACGCGGCATTTTATTCCTCCGCGCTTGAATTCTTCCGCGATTTCATGCGTGCGCTCCTGCGGTGTGCGAGCGATTTCACCGATAATCACTTCTCCGTACGCGTAACGCTCGACTTCGATCTTGGAATGTCGATCCACCGCGATGAAGCAAAGTCCGCCGAGCACGCGTTCCGCGCCAAAATGTTGCGCGAAGAATTCCTCGTTCCCAAGTCCGTTTTGCAAAGTGAGCAACATTGTCTTCTCGCGCAGTAGCGGCGGGATAAGATCGACAATCTCGGCATTGGAAGTCGCTTTGACCGCGATGATAACCAAATCGCAAGGTCCGATCTCTTTGGTGGAGTTGTAGCAATTTACTTTCTCGACGCGAAAGTTTTCGCCGTCGCCGCGAACAGAAATTCCTTTGTCGCGAACTTCGGTTAAATCGCCGCGCATCAGAAAATGCACGTCGCTGCCGGCGTGGGCGAGCTTGGCTCCGTAATAACTGCCGATCGCGCCAGCGCCAACAACTGCCATGCGAAGTCCCATTCGTTAGGCCGGTGGCCGCTGCTCGGATTGAAAGTTTCGCGTGATCAAGCGCGCGCCTTTATTGAAACTGAAATAAGCCCAAGCCCATTGAAAGAGCACCGCGAGGCGATTGCGGAAGCCGACTAGAAAAATCACGTGCACGAACAACCACGCCAGCCAGGCTGGAATTCCGCTGAGATGAATCAATTTCAAATCCGCGACCGCTTTATTTCGGCCGATCGTGGCCATGCTGCCTTTATCGAAATACCAAAACCGCTGCGGCCTTTCGCGCTCGATAATCCGCAAAATATTTCGCGCGGCGTGGCGTCCCTGTTGCATCGCCACCGGCGAGACACCTGGCAACGGTTCGCCGGTTTGATGCGAAAAATTTGCGAGATCGCCGATGACTTGAATTTCTGGATGATCGGGAACCGTCAGATCATTGTTCACAATCACTCGGCCGACGCTATCGGTCGGCGCGCCGAGCGAATGCCCGACAAACGACGCGGTGTTGCCGGCGGCCCAAATTTTCACCCGGCATGGAATAAACTCGTCCCCGACCTGCAATCCATTTTCGGAAAGATTCGTCGCGCGACTTCCGGTTCGCACTTCCACTCCGAGATCAGCGAGTTGTTTCATCGCGCTTTTTTGAAGGTCGGTCGGGAACGCCGCGAGCACGCAGGTATGTCCTTCCACCAGGATAACGCGCGCCTGCGATGGATCGATGTGGCGAAAATCTTTCGCCAAAGTGTAGCGCGCGATCTCGACAATCGCGCCGGCCATTTCCACGCCGGTGGGGCCGCCGCCGATAATTACGAATGTCATTGCGGCTTTACGAGAGGCTTCGTCGTGAATTTTTTCGGCGTACTCGAATGCCAACAAAATGCGCCGCCGAATTTCCACCGCGTCCTCGAGACTTTTCAGCCCGGGCGCGAGTATCTCCCATTCCGGATGCCCAAAGTAAGAATGGCGGGCGCCGGTTGCGACGATGAGGTAATCGTAATCGAGCTCGATGTCGGCGAGGATGACTTTTTTGGCATTCACGTCGACTGAAACCACTTCAGCGAGCACGACCTCCATATTTTTACATTCGCTCAAGACCGCGCGAATCGGCGCGGCGATATCGGCGGGCGACAATGCCGCCGTTGCCACTTGATAAAGAAGCGGCTGAAACAAATGGTAATTCGTGCGGTCGACCACCGTGACGCGCACGTTTTCGCACGCGAGCTTTTTCGCCGCTTCGAGTCCGCCAAATCCGGAGCCGAGAATTACGACGCGAGGCTTGGCGTTTTGGTTGGTTTCCATGTTTTCAGACCGGCCTAACAGATTAACCTATCCCGAAAATCCCGTTAATCCTGCCTAAAAAGGGTTGTCGCTTAGGAGAATTGCTCTATCTTTCGCGCCTCATGCCGAAGTCAATTTCCCGCAGCAAGACGCGGAAAGCAGTCGCGAAACGTTTCAAAATTACCGCTCGCGGAAAAGTTTTGCGCTCGCAATCCTCGCGTCGTCATCTCCTTGGCTTGAAGCGGGCCAAGCGCAAACGCCAGCTCGGCAAAACCGTGCGCGTCGACAAAACCGACGAAGCCCGGGTGAAAGCGAATCTCCCATTTCATCGATAAAACTCGCGATTGCGCGATGTCGATCTTGCGCGGAAGATTCCGTTCCGTCAGGGGCTATGGATTGAGGACTGACGAACCCCGCCAGGGCAGGAATGCAGCAACGGTAGTTTGATCCTCCTTGCCGTAGTTCTCTGGCGGACTTTCTTTTCGCGAGTGTGAAAGTTCTCAAAACGAAAATCAAACGCTTCGCGGACGTGGTCGAGGCCGCCGGTAAACCGAAAGTTTATACACTTTGGCAAAAGCTCGCGCAGGATCGACATCTGCAATCGCAAATCAAAAACCATCGGGTGATGACGATTTTGAGAAACGAATCCGGCACTGAATTCGGCATGGTCGGATTCAAGGAAAAGAAAGGCGCGAGCTATTTGATCTTTCCGAAATCTTTGAAGCGCTTTGAGAATCGGCGGGTCGTTGGAATCAATTGGGACCTCGTTAAGACAAAATAATCTGTCTGTAGGGGGAAGCAGTTTGCTCCCAACTAAGATTGGGACGCTAGCAGCGTCCCCTACAGGTGTGTAAATTCACTGGGAATGACCAAAGACGAACAACTTCGTTACTCGCGGCACATGATCATGCCCGAGGTTGGCCCTGAGGGTCAGCGGCGTCTCAACGAAGCGCGCGTGTTGTGCATTGGCGCGGGCGGGCTCGGTTCGCCGGCGGCGCTTTATCTCGCCGCGGCCGGAATTGGAACGCTCGGCCTTGTCGATTTCGACGATGTCGATCTTAGCAATCTGCAACGACAGATTTTGCACGGCACGAAAGACGTCGGCCGCAAGAAACTGGATTCCGCCCGCGACCGGCTGCGCGACGTGAATCCAACGATCGAAATCGAAACGCACCAAACGCGATTAACCAGCGCAAACGCGATGGAGATTATTTCCAAATACGACATCGTCGTGGACGGCTCCGATAATTTTCAGACGCGTTATTTGTCCAACGACGTCTGCGTCTTTGCGAAAAAGCCGAACGTTTACGGATCAGTGTTTCGCTTTGACGGACAAACGACGGTGTTTGCGCCGCATCTCGGCGGGCCGTGTTATCGCTGTTTGTTTCCCGAGCCGCCTGAGCCCGGTTCGGTCCCGAATTGTGCGCAAGCTGGAGTGCTGGGCGTGCTGCCGGGAATTGTCGGGACGATCCAGGCCAACGAAGCGATCAAATTGATTCTTGGAATCGGTGAGCCGCTGATCGGTCGCCTGCTTTATTTCGACGCGCTCAAGATGAAGTTTCGCGAGTTCAATCTGCGGCGCGATCCGCAGTGTCCGGTCTGTGGCGAAGCGCCAACAATCACTGAGCCGATTGATTACGAACAGTTCTGCGGAGTTGGAACGACTGCCGCGGTTCCGACAGTTTCGGTGGCTGAATTGAAACAAAAGCTTGAGACGCACGAGAATTTTCAACTCGTTGATGTCCGGGAACCGTTCGAGCACGAGATGGAAAGCATTGACGGAGCGAAACTGATTCCGCTCGGCGAATTGCCGGAACGCTTAAATGAATTAGAGCGACAACCGCTCACGATCGTCCATTGCCACAGCGGCCAGCGCAGCGCGCAAGCAGTGCGACTGATGCGCGAGGCGGGATTCGCAAACGTATTTAATCTCGAAGGCGGGATCGCGAAGTGGTTAGACGAAGAAGCTTGATCAGCGCAGCGCCGCCTCCAGCTCATCCGCGTTCGGAGCCTCGCTCCATTGCTTAAGTAATTCGCCGCCTTTGCCGAAGACAAAAACGTGAAAAAGCGCTGCATCGGATTTCAAACCGAGTTGCGTTGCAATTGTGCCATCGAAATCAGCTACCGCAAAAACATCGCGGCGTGCGTCGCGAGTGATCTTGAGTTTGTCGTAGCGATTTTTCAGGCGGTGAGCCTCGGAGTTGAGTCGATGACGAATAACCGATCTGGCAACGGCGCGAATCGGCGCGGTGTGTTTTGTTTCAAACTCGACCACGGTGATCATTCGATAACTCGGATTCGCGAGACAGAAATCCGGCGTCCGATCTCCTACGGCACGCGCTTTGTCGATGTTCGCCTGGCTCGTCACAACGACCACATTCACCCGGCCATCCGCGGTGGAGAGCGAGTTGCCGTCCACGTCGGCAAACGCGATTTGGTATTTTTGGCCGACGGTCGCTTGAGCGAAGATCGACAAGATGGAGGCAAAAAGCAGCGCGAGAGCCGAAAAAAATTGCGCTCGGGCTCGTTTCACGATTAGACGTTGAACGAGAAATGCGCGCTTACAATCTTCGCGTTCAAATTTTCGCTGTCTCGTTCGCGCTGGTCGCATTGCTCAGCGGTTGCGAGCGCATGGTCACGTCGCGCAACACGCAAAAGATCAAGGAAGCGGATTGGAAAGCGGCCCAAGGCGATTATTTGTGGGCGATCAATCTTTACGAGGCCGCGCTCGACGGCACGCCGCAATCCGCCGAGGTCCATTACAAGCTCGCTTTACTTTACGACGACAAATTGAACGATCCGCTTCAAGCGATGCACCATTTCAAACGCTATCTCGTGCTCAATCCCGAGGGATCGCATGCGGCCGAGGTGAAGGATTTCATGCATCGCGATGAAGTCGCGCTCGGCACCACCCTATCCGGCGATTCCGTGGTCACTCGGGCGGAAGCGGCGCGTTTGCGAAATGAAAATCTCAGGCTGCACAAGGAAATTGACGCCGGCCCGGTGAAGCCGCGGCCGGTCGCGGACAAATCGCCATCGCATCACGGCGACAAAGAGAAAGCGAAGGGCGGGCACACTTACACGGTGAAAGACGGCGACACGCTCGCTTCGATTTCGCGGAAGTTTTACAAAACGTCGAAACGCTGGCGCGAGATTCGCGACGCCAACGAAAACAAGATCGACGACGCGGCGAATCTCAAGGCCGGGACGACCTTGACGATCCCCGCGAACGATTAGAACGACCGCGCGGTCGGAATAATTGTCGGCCGCGGCATAGGATTAGGTTCCATGTGCGCGCTCATCGCCCGATCGATCGTGTCTTGATTGGTCGGGTCGATCAGGCCGCCGCCGGGCGGTGATGTTTTCTGATTTTCGATGTCGGTGAGAATCAAATTGTATTCGGGCAATTCTCCCTTGAATCCTTTGACCAGTTTTCCGTTTAGCACTTTGGAAATATCGATGTCGAGCACGGGCGGGCAATGTGTCGGGTTCGGCGGAAACACGACCATCTGTCCACTGTGCAACCGACAAGGATCGACCGGAAGTCCTTTAATTTGAACGTAGCCGTCGCCATGCAAGAGGATGAACTTGTTCCAGGCGTTCGAATGCCGTTCGAGAATCGCGGTAAAGCCGCTGACCGCGCAGGTCGCGACCGCGGTAGAAATTTTCACGGTGCCCGCTTGCGCCGGGGCAGACATCAGGATCGCGCCGCTGCCGAGATCGTAAGTACGCGTTCCAGCGCCGAAAGTGAAAACAGTGTTTGCGCCAAGTCGCGCGAGCGTCAGATCGGTAAACGTTAACTCCGCGCGCGAATCGATGCCGGTGCGAACGGCGGTGCCGGAATGGACGGTGTCATTGACCGCGGCCGGTCGCGCTGCGCTTTGTCCCGCGAGCAAATGGACGTCGTGCACGACTTCCGTGACCCGAGCTTGTTTTTGTTCCGCGGCGAAAAGAAATCTGCCAATCGCAAAAATAATCGCGACCAAAGCGATCACGGCGATAAGATTTGAATTTGGAATACGAGTTTTCATGGAGTGGAGTGGATCGTGGACGTTATTATGCATCGGCCGGGGACTAAAGCGTAGTCAAAAGATCATCTCCGCCGGTTTTTACGCATTGGAATGACAAAACCGTAACTCAGGCAACGCCAAATCCATTCGACCGGTCCAAATTGAAAATGGCTAAGCCACCGTTGGCTGAAAATAATTTGCAGACTGAAGATCGCGGCGAAGAAGGGGAGCGTGCCGATCAAACCAAATCGCGGACCGAGCCCGAAACCAACGCCATAAAAAAGCAGGATGGCGATGAGTGTTTGCAAAAGATAATTCGTCAGCGCCATGCGGCCGACCGCAACCAAGGGTGACAATCGGCGTTGCCAGGCGGGCAATTGAAAAATGAGAACAAAAATCGCGATGTAGGCGAGCGCGAGTGAGAGTGATGTCGCGCCATGGAGCGACGGCCGCAGCATCTGCGGCACGATTCGCTCGTCCGCGAATGAAGCAAACGCGGTCAATCCAATCCCAACCGGCATTGTCACCAACAACAGCCAAAACCACGTTCGAGCATGTTCTTTCGGCCGAGCCAGCGCAGCGGAACGGCCAATCGCAGCGCCGATGAATAATCGGCCGAGCAACGCGAGCGGAAAAGTCCAGTCGTTCGCGAGAGTGCACCAATCGTAGCGAAAATTGGCTTTGAGCATTTCAACAAGATTGGGTCCGGCGAAGGCAGCCAGCGTCGCTGCCACAAGTTGTTTCCAAACTTCGGCGTCCCGATTCAGAAAAGGGTTGAACGAATCGAACAAAGCCCAGGGAAACAATGCGATGACAATTCCGATCAAAGCGAGGGGGCGCGGCGGCAGTCGTTTCGCCGGCAAAAGGAACAGACCCATCACCGCGTAGTAGCGCAAAATATCGCCATAATAAAAAATGCTGTGAACGATCCCGATGACGAGAAGCACGCACAAACGACGAACAAAATATCCGGAGAACCGGGACGACGATTCGGTTCGCTTAAGCTGAAGAGCGAAACTGACACCGAACAACAAAGTGAAAATTGTGAGGGCCTTGCGTTTGAGCAGAATAACGAAGAGCGGAGCAATCCAATTGTCCCAACTGGCTGTCGGCAGCGAAGCCTGCGCGTCCGGAGTTAGAAATGCGTAAAGAGAAAAGTCGGGCAAATGAACCAAGAGCACGGCGGCGAGCGCGAAACCGCGCAATGCATCAATGTGCTCAAGACGCTCGGCGCCGGGTTCGGGCATTAGCGGAGACGGCGCGAGTTCTCGCGTAATTGTCGATCTTATCAATTTCCGCCGGGCGGCCCCAGCGGCGGTGCGGCGGAGAGCGGCTGAGGATTCGTAGCGCCGAGTCCGGCGAAATGCCCAGTCGTCGAACCGTCACCCCCGAAGCCGGTGTAATGTGCGGCGTTTGTGAACACGCTCACCGGTGATCCGGTCACCGTCACCATCACGCCGCCGGCAATCGTGACTGTGCCGGCCGCAATAATATTCGTCACTTTCGCGCCGATCGTGCAATCAGAGATAAAACGAATCATGCCGCTGCTGCTTGGCGCATAAAGTTTTAAAATCGAATCCGCGCTCAAAGTTCCGCCGCCAATTGTCAGCACGCCGTTCGTTCCGAGCACCGCGATTTTAATAATGTCACCGCGCACGGTGATTTGGTCGAGATCGATGGTGCCAAGATCGCCGGCGTGGCGAATGTCGACTCCACCATGAGTCGCTTCGATTGTGCCGCCGATCGAAACAGTGCTCTTCAGTCCAGTCGCCTTGATCGTGATCAAACCGCCGGGACCGGGCGCAGCCGCTTCGAGCAACGAAAGTAATTGCGAGCTGCTGTTGATTTGGATGGCGACGTTGTCCGGTCGATTACTTTCAATCGAGATTGTTCCGCCGCGCGCGCTCGAACGGCGATTAGGTGTTCCGGGTGGATCAGCGGATGAAACTTGAATCGTCGAGCCGCTGAGCGTGATGCCGCCGTTCTTGGATGTCAGGCTAACGCTGCCGCCGGCGCCGGCCGGAGCTCCACCAAGCGGAAGAATTCCGCTGGTGGCCATGATGTGTGAGCTTTCGACGAGAATGTCGCCGTCGCTTAATCCGGTGAGCGTCCCGCCATTGCCGCTCGAGGTCGTGAGTGTCTCGCTCGAATTAAAAATCGTGAGCAGACCTTCGGAGAGAAGGGTGAGCGCGCCCACATTAAACATGTCCGATTGCACAAACAGCGTGGAGGCCGCGCCGCGCGCGTAAAACGTCAGATCGTTGATATCTGAAAACGAGATTGGAGTGCTAAAATTGAGCGAGCCTGCTTCAGTCGCGAAAAGGACGCTGTTCATTCCGGGGAATGTCAGCGTTCCGCCCGGTGCTTCGGGATTGATCGTGCCTTCGGCGATGAAAGCGAGATTTCTGGCTCCGCCTTTCGGAACCTTGATTGTGGGAACGCCGAACACCAGCAGATCCTTGAATCGAAACGCGGCCGTCGGCTGTGTGATCGATAAGTTGAATCCGCTCGCCTTGTCGAACGACGTTGTCGATCCAAAGAAATAGTCGGACGGCAATCCGTCTTTGGCGACGTTGCGATAAATTTTTCCATGATCGGTCACGCCGCCTGTGGTGATCGTCGGGGCGGTTCTAATAGTGGTGCCACTGCCAAGATGGTAAGGGTCGGCCGTGATGGTCTTGAGCGGACCGACTTCATTCAATCCGGCGACGCTCGCGGTCCCGAGCGCGGCGATGCTTTGGTCGATCGTGTCGAGCGGTGGAGGGTCCTTCAAACTCACCGCGGTCCCGTGCCCGTAAATGACCAGGTTGGTCGCGCGCAGTTTGCCCTCCGCTTTCTTCGTCCTTTGCTTTTGCACTTCGGCGGCCATCAATTGCTCGCTCGGCAACGGCGGGAAATCGACAATGAGCATGGAAGTCTTGAGCAGCCGCTCAAGATCGACATCGACCGGGTCGGGCAAACGCGCTGCGTCTGGTGTAAGGATCAACATCTGGCCCGCGGGGACGAGCACCGATTCACCAAGCCGATTGTTCAGATAAATGCGCGCGATTCCTTCCAGCGTGACAAACTTGATGTAACCGCCGCGTGTCGGGTGCGGTTTTGGCTTGAAGAATGCGAAGCCGCGTTTCTGATTTTGTGCGCTGACGGGCGTTCCCGCTTGAAATTCAATGATCACCGTCGTGCCGGTGATCGCCGCGGTTACGGCAGCGGTGGAAATTTTCGCGCCGCCGGAGCCTTTCGGCACGTGAAGCAGCATCGCGCCGCCTGCCAGGTCGAGATTGCGAGTGCCTTCATTGAAACTGAAGATCGTGTTCGCGCCGAGCCGAGCGAGCGTTTGATCGGTGAAAGTGAGCTCGGTGCGCGAATCGCTTCCAGTGCGGACGGCGGTTCCGTTTCGGACGTTGTCGCGTAACACGGCAGCGCGCGCGGCCTCGCCGGTCGGCAAGAGCTGCACCTCCTTAATGATCTGCGTGACGGTCGCTTCCTTGAGCTCGGCCGCGATTGTCGATCTTAGCGCAAGCAGCGCGCCGAAAAGCGCGAGCGTGATCGATCCGCCGAGGCGCGATCGAAATTTAAATTTCATCACTGCCCCTAAAACCGGACCGTGAGCTGGAGCGCGCCTCCGAGGTTTGCGACGTTGTAATCGAAAACATCGTGGTTCGAATCGCTATGGGCGAAGGAGCTGATCGCGCTGGCCGAGAACAAATTGTTAAAGCGATAAGTCGCCACCGCGGAAAGAATCTCGCTCAAATCCGTGCGGCCGTTTTGGTGATAATCGCGCACGACGACGCGGCCGACCGCATTCACTGAAAAAGCGCGGGTCAGCGCGGCGCTGTAACCAAGATAACCTTCGTAGTCGTTGCGGCGCGGCGATTGATGGTCCGCGCCGACGCTCAAGTTCGCGTCCGCGCCGAGCGAAAATTGTTGGGCGCGGTTAATTCGAAACGGAATCTCCGCGTTCAAAATGATACTGTGATTGGAAAAGAATTCGTCGCCGAGACGATCGTCGAGAGTGAGTCGATTGAAATCGTACCAGGCGCGCAGGATCAGCTCATGCCATTGCGGGACGAAATAAGTAAGCCCTGCTTCACAATCCAGACTGCCGAAATTGAACTGGTGATGGTCGCCGTAGAAGAAAACTTGTTCGCGCGCGCCGAAATGTCCGTAAAGCAGGCGAGTGAATTGCGGCTCGTAGAAAAACGCGGCCGCCGGCGCGAAGACCACGTCACTTATTTCATGGTTGGGCGTTAGCGCGACGTTGGAGGTGTAGAAAATCGGCGTCGCGAGCGAAGCGCTCCACGGCAGGTACTGGTTTTCGCGTTTGAGGATTTCCTGCTCGCCAATGTCGGCGTCGTTAGGGCTGGCCGCCGCGTGGCCGTCCTCGATTCCTTCACCGGAAAATCCCGGTCCGTAAGGCGGTTGGGTTTGGTTTTGGAGAATTTGCGCGCGATCGGCGTTGGTTGAGACGGTTTGGGCGAAACTTTGCGGGGCAAAGATCGACATCGTGACTGCGCACACAAGTGCAACAAAGATAAGGCAATGATTTTTCACAAGTAAGAGCGCTTCCTCGCCGCGCGGCCTTCCCTTTTGCCCGCTCAAATTCCGCCCGTCAAGAAAGTTATTCAGCCGAATGGCTACATTCGCGTGTCGGCAAAGAGGAGCCGATGACGTTACGCGAGCTTGCGTAGAACGTCGCGGATCGCCAGATCCAGCGCTGCGAGCTTAAATGGCTTGAGCAGTACGGTTGCGTTGATCCGCTGGAAGAAAAACTGGATGGCCGGGTTATTTTGGTGCCCGGTGAAGAAAATGAAGCGCTTGGCCGTGGCGGGCCGGACGCGGGTTACCGCCCAGTAAAACATTTCGCCCCCGACCTGCGGCATGAGCATGTCGCAAATAATGAGATCGAATCTACTGTTCATGATTTCGCGCAGGCCCTCCACGCCGCTCTGCACCGAGACCACCTCGAAACAAAGGCGGGAGACCAGATATTCGTGGAGAACTTCGCGAAAATCCGCGCGATCTTCCAGAAGCAAAACCCTCTGCGTCGGCCCGGTCGCGCATTCCCGGGAAATATCAACGCCCACGGTATTAATTTCCACCGCGGCGGAAGGTCGCCATCGCATAATCGGAGGTGGAAGAGCAAGACAAATACCCTCGGACCAGATCGGGCTCGCATTTTCGTCGCGGAGGCGAATCGAACGAGCAGTTTACGGGAACAAATTATACCTAACGATGGCGTAAATAGCCTGGAAACCGTCCTTCCAATTCACCTTTTTCCCTTCGCTATAGGTTCGGCCGTTGTAAGAAATGCCCACTTCGTAAATGCGGCAGCGCGTCCTCGCTAACTTCGCCGTGATCTCCGGTTCGAAGCCAAACCGGTTCTCGCGAAGATCGAGATTCTTCAGGAGCGGCGCGCGGAACACTTTGTAGCAGGTCTCGAGATCAGTCAGGTTCAGATTCGTAAACATGTTCGAGAGCAAGGTCAGGAAACGATTGCCGACCATGTGCCAGAAATACAAAACGCGATGGGGCCGGCCGCCCATGAATCGCGAACCGAAAACGGCGTCAGCTTTGCCGGTCAAGATCGGCTCGAGCAGAGTGGGATAATCGGCCGGGTTGTATTCCAGGTCGGCGTCCTGAACCAGGATCACGTCGCCGGTAGCGGCGGCGAATCCCGCGCGGAGGGCGGCGCCTTTTCCCATGTTGTGCGGCTGATAAATAATTTTGTCCGCGAGCGTTGAAACCTTCTCCTGCAAAACTTCGCGCGTTCCATCGCTCGAAGCGTCGTCCACCACGATGATCTCCATCTCGCAGACGTCCGCGGCGCGGACCGCGCTCACGATCTGTTCGATCGTGCCGCGTTCGTTATAAACGGGAATGACGACGGATATTTTCATTGAACGATCCACCGCGGATTACTCGGCTTTCACGGATTAGAGCCAACAACAAATCAAGAAAGCAGAAAAGCAGGAAGTGCGATTGTCGATTGTCGATCTTACGGAGTGCACCGTGCAGGGATCGAACCTGCGACCCAGTGATAGGGTATGTTTATTTGTTAGTGGTATAGAGTGTGCGTTTGCCTTTCGTAAGTGGTTGACAGTGGTATAGCGTTTATTACACTCAGTTACACCGTGGCGGTTTGCGCATATATTCGAAAAGGATCGCCATATTTTTGGCTGAAATACGGTGCCCAGGACGAGCCAGTTTATAAGTCGTCGAAGATACGAATAAACGACCCGGACGCGGACTATAAGCTGGCAAAGAAGATCAACAAAATCGAAGCGCGAATGTTGCTTCGAAACGGCGGCGAAGGTTGGGGATGGGTGCCGATGTTTTTCAAAGCCGTTTACACAAACGCCGACACGTTCCGTATGCACATGAATGCGTGGAACCATGTCTTTGCCTATTTGCGGCATCGCCAGGTGGACCGGCCAGAGCTCCTTACCCGGCCGCAAGTCTTCGAATATTTGGAATGGAGGACGTCCAGACAAAAGGAGAAATCGAAGCGATTTCCGAGACGGAACACGGCGCTTTGGGAAATGCGGATGCTGGGCCGGATCATGGACGAAGCGGTGCTCCGTGACATG
>DATBCV010000037.1:0-2917 GCA_036270275.1 Chthoniobacterales bacterium
TGTGTTTGTTCAGCCAATCCAAGTCCTGATCGACGCATGACGCGTTCACGACCAGCAGAAACTTCGCGTCGGCGATTCGGTACGCGATCAAGTCGTCGATGATCCCGGCTTTGTCGTTTAGCAAAAACGTGTATTGGCCCTGACCGACTTCGAGCTTGTCGATGTTATTGGTCAGCATCGTGTTCAGCCAACTGCGCGCCTCGCCACCTTCGACGATGAATTGCCCCATGTGCGAGATGTCGAACATGCCGACATTTTTTCGCACGGCCTGATGCTCTTCGACGATGCTCGCGTATTGCACCGGCATGAGCCACCCCGCGAACGGGACCATCTTGGCGCCGAGCTTCACGTGCTCATCGTAAAGCGGTGTTTTCTTTGTCACGGCGTCGGTCATCACTTCGAGCCTAGCACGGACGAATTCATTTTCGACTCCTCACCTTTATCCTCTTCGATCGAGCAGGAGAGGAAAGATTCCCGTGTTCGAGGTTGTTTGGTTTGGAGGAGAGATGTGGCCGCCTCTCCCTTTCACAAAGGGAGAGGATTGAGGTGAGGGATGGTTGCGACTAGTTTGCGCGCACATGCCTTTGCTCGATAAACTCGAACGCCGAATTGGTTTTATCGGAATTCCAGGATTGCCGCGCATTCTAGTCGGGTTCGCCGCGTTGGTCTTCGGACTGACCTGGTTGTTGCCGGGTTACGTCTCAATCCTCACGCTCGATCCCGATAAAATTCGCCACGGCGAAATTTGGCGGCTGGTCACTTACATTTTCATTCCGCAAGGAATCGGCCGTCCTAGCGCAATGCAACCGCTCATCGTTCTAGTCGCACTGTGGTTTCTGTGGTGGGTCGGCGAAGGACTCGAGCGCGCCTGGGGATCATTTCGCCTCACGCTTTATTTTCTCGTCGGAATGATCGGCACCACCGCGGCCGCGTTTTTCTTTGGCAGTAATTTCTCAAACTCAATGCTCTTGATGTCGCTCTTCCTCGCCTTTGCGCATTTTTATCCTGAAGAAGTCATTTACATCCTGTTCATCCTGCCGGTCCGGATCAAATGGCTCGCCTGGGTCGCAGGCGGGTTTTTGCTGGTCGGTTTTTTTATTGGGACGAATTCATATCGCGCTTCGCTTATCGCTGCGCTCGCCAACTATCTGATTTTCTTTGGCCCGGAATTCTTCTCCAAAGCGAAACAACGCCGTGAAGTCACGACGCGGCGGCAAAGATTTGAAGAATTATCGCGGAGCGAAAGCGAGCCCCTGCACAAATGCAAAGTCTGCGGCAAAACAGAATTGAGCGATCCCGATCTCGAATTTCGCGTCGCGAGTGACGGCGAAGAATATTGCATGAATCATTTGCCGAGCGCGCAAACAACGCTGCGCACGTAACATCGACATCTTCGCGTGGCGGTCTTAAATTACGAACGTGACGGACAAAAACACCGCGCTCATTCCCGAACAAGGCTGGCACTGTCTGCATTTGTTCTATCAAGTCGAGCACGGCCCGTGGAATTTGCTCAACCGCGAGGAACAAAACGCCGCGAAAACAAATCTGAGCAAGCTCGTGCAGGAAATTCGCGCCATGGAATCCACGCAGTTGCTCACGCTCAGCGTCGTCACGCCGAAAGCAGATCTCGGCTTCATGTTAATCACGCCCGATCTCCAGAATGCGAACAAGATCGAGAAGCAACTTTCGCTTTCGCTCGGCCCCGACATGCTCGCGCCGGTTTACAGTTATCTCTCGCTCACCGAAGAAAGTGAATACATCACCTCGGACGAGGAATACGCCGCGACGCTCGACGCGGAGACGCGAAACGATCCGGCGAAACTCGAGACCGCCCTCGCGACGTTTCGAGATCGAATGAAACATTACCGGCAGGAGCGTGTTTATCCGACGCTGCCGGATTGGCCGGTCGTTTGTTTCTATAATATGAGCAAACGCCGCGGCGAGCAGCGCAACTGGTACGCCCTCCCGTTCGACGAGCGAAAGAAGCTCATGAAAGGCCACGCGAACGTCGGCCGGCAATACGCCGGCAAAGTGAAACAGCTCATCACCGGTTCGACCGGACTGGACGATGCGGAGTGGGGCGTCACGCTTTTCGCGCGCGATACTTTTCAAATCAAAGCGATCGTTTACGAAATGCGCTTTGATCCGGTGAGCGCGGAGTACGCCGACTTCGGCGATTTTTTCATCGGCATCCAACTGCCGCTCGACGAATTGTTCCGCCGCTTGCAACTCTGATTGTCGATCTTACCATTCCTGCGCGACGGGATGGGTGACAGAGTGGTCGATTGTGCACGCCTGGAAAGCGTGTGTACCGAAAGGTACCGAGGGTTCGAATCCCTCCCCATCCGCCAGGTTCATCGCTAGGATTTACCGCGCGTGAAATCTGGCGCTGTTCGTTCGCGCAATGGAGATTCGAACGCCGTTCGACCGGTGGGGCGCGTCACGCGCAAGGGTTAAAAGCGAAGTTCTAAAACTGGAGCTGACGCGAAGCGTTGGATAATCCCTCCCCATCCGCCAGCGACTCTTGCTCGTACTCCTGATCGTCGACTAACTACTTCGATCGACTGCGGCGTTCGAGAATCTGAACTTCCTGACGCAATTTCGCGACGCTGCCGTCCGGCAACACGCCGCGAAAATTTACATTCGGATAAATCAAACAATCGCGACCAAGCAGCGAACCGGGGTTAATCACTGCGTTGCAACCGATCTCCGTCCGATCTCCAACGATCGCGCCGAACTTCGTGAGACCGGTCGCGATATTGCCGTCCTTCGCCGCAACCGCGATTTCGCTGTGATCAAGTTTCACGTTCGACAAGATCGCGCCGGCGCCGAGGTGCGCTTTGAAACCGAGAATGGAATCGCCGACGTAATTGAAATGCGGCACCTGCGCTTCGTCGAAAATGATGCTGTTCTTGAA
>DATBCV010000038.1:0-1919 GCA_036270275.1 Chthoniobacterales bacterium
CCAGCGCGAACAGCAGCAAAACGTAGAAGACCTTTTGGCGCGTGAGATCGGTCAACGTGTTCGCGGTGATTGCAAAGATTCGCGCGAGCGAAAACGAACGATGCCGATTGGTGGTCATCTCGGCGGTCCGCCTCTCCCCGTGGGCGGGGAGAGGATTGAGGTGAGGGGTCTGCTATTTCTTTTTCTGAAACGAAGCGCTACGATCTGGAACTCCCCAGATGTCGCGTGCCCGCTATCTGCGCAAAAATGCAACTGATTGCGAACGTATTCTGTGGCGACATCTAAGAAACCGAAGGTTCGCAGAATACAAATTCCGCCGGCAGCATCCTCTCGATCGGTACGTTTTAGATTTTTATTGTCCGGCGGCGAAGCTTGCCGTCGAACTCGACGGTTCGCGGCACGATTCTCAGACGCGGGAGAAACATGATCAGAGCCGGGAAGAATTTTTAAATGAACAAGGGATTTCCGTGCTCCGTTTCTGGAATTACCAAGTTCGCGAGAGCTCGACAGCGTCCTAGAAGCGATTTGGATGGTGCTCGAGCAAAACGCATCGAACAATCCCTCACCTTAATCCTCTCCCTTTGTGAAAGGGAGAGGAGAAACGGCGCACTTTGATTGTGCTGTTCGAGGGCTACGACTTTTCCGTCATTCGTCATTCGTCGTTGCCTCTTGTCGCGTCCAGAAACAGGCGTTCCAGCGTCGTTGTCGATCTTCGACGCTCGATAATCTTTGCGTCCGAGCTTGCGAGGAGCTTTTCGATTTCGTTCAAGACCGACTCGGAGGCGTTTTCTAAAACGAGCTCACTTCGGTTCTCAATCGCGATCAGTTCGTCGAGCCGTCCTTCACGAACGAGCGTGCCTTTCGCGAGAATTCCCACGCGGTCGCAAATTTCCTGAACCTGCCCGAGCAAATGCGATGACAACAGCACAGTGACGCCGCGCTTCTTAAGATCGACAATCAGATCGCGAATGTCGCGCGAACCTGCGGGGTCGACGCCGGCCGTGGGCTCATCGAGCACGAGGAGCATCGGATCGTTGATCAGCGCCTGCGCCAGTCCAATTCGTTGCAACATTCCTTTTGAGTAGGTCTTCAATCGTCGATCGCGCGCACTCGTTAGGCCAACGAGCTCCAGCAGTTCGCTCACCCGATTCTTCAATCGCGCTCCATCGAGCCGGCAAAGTTTTCCGAAGAAGCGCAATGTCTCTTCGCCCGTGAGAAATTTGTAGAAGTACGGGTTCTCCGGCAGAAACCCGACTGCCTGGCGACTTTCGACAAGTGAACTGTCGCGTCCAAAAATTTTCGTTCGTCCGTGAGTTGGCGAAGCGAGTCCGAGAATAATTTTCAGGGTCGTGCTTTTGCCCGAACCATTCGGCCCAAGCAGCCCGTAAACTTCACCGCGTTCGACGCGCAGACTCAAATCGCGCACCGCGACAATCGATCGTCGCCGAAAGGGGACCGGGAAAACTTTGGTCAGCGATTCGACCGCGACCGCCGCCGAATCAGTCATGGCGAATCTCAAACCCGCGCGCCCGGACCGGCTCCGGCAACGCGGCGCGTGTTTGTTTGTCGATGTGCGAGCGCAATTCGCTTTCCATCACCGAGTCCAGAAACGCGAAGACTTCGCTTTCGGCGCCGCCAACCTGCAATTCAACGCGGCCGTCCGGAAGATTTTGCACCCAGCCGATCACGTCGAAGCCTTTTGCGATGTTCCGGATCGACCAGCGAAATCCGACGCCTTGCACATTGCCTTCGTAAAAAACCTGAAGCGAAATCATGCTAAAGAAATCATCGTAAACAAAATTGGCGCGCGCGAGAAAGATTAATGAAGGAAGCGCGCGGATCACCCCTCACCTCCATCCTCTCCCTGGCCAGGGAGAGGAAGACGCGAAGCGGCAGGTGAGGGTTGGATTCCCGTTACT
>DATBCV010000039.1:0-22283 GCA_036270275.1 Chthoniobacterales bacterium
GCTGTAGCCGCCTTCAAGGATCGCGCCGACCGGGACGTCGATCTTGCGAAGCCATTCCCCGAACGCGGCGAAATCCTCGACCTCGAGCGTCATTTGCACGAGCGGATCGCGCGCATACGCATCGAAACCGGCGGAGACGAGGACGAGATCCGGTTTGAAGCTCAAAAGTTGTTCGAGTGCGCGCTTGCAGACGTCGACGTGTTGTTCGCGTGGCGTTTGCGGCGCCACCGGATAATTGTCGATGTTGGCAAAAGATTTCGACCCGGTCCCGGGATAAGCGGGAAATTGGTGGATCGACGCGAAACGTATTCGCTCATTGTGCGCGACGATCGCTTCCGTGCCGTTGCCGTGATGCGCATCGAAATCCCAAATCGCGACGCGCTCCGCGCCATTATCCAGCGCATCGAGCGCGGCGATGGCGATGTTGCTGAAATAACAAAAACCCATCGCATGATCCCGTGTCGAGTGATGACCCGGCGGCCGCATCAACGCAAATGCGCGATCTCCGCCGAGCGCGGCGCGCGCTACATCAATACTCGCGCCCGCGGAACGCAATGCATGTTCGTAGATCCGCGGATACGCCGGCGTATCGACATCGAAATCGCCCGCCGGTTTTTTCACGCTCTCGATGTGCGCGAGCGAATGTGCGCGCAGCAGTTGTTCGTTCGTCGCCACTTTCGGTTCGCGCCATTGCCAATTCGGATGTCGATCTTTCAACAGCGGCGCCGTGCGCGTGATTCGCTCCGGTCGCTCCGGATGACCCGGCGCAGAATATTCAGCGCATCGTGGATCGTGAAAAATGATCATCGGGGTTGCAAGATGCTGCCGTCGCGCATATTCGACTAGCTCGATGCTAAACGGCCAGAAAATTGTCGTGGTCATGCCGGCTTACAACGCCGCGCGTACCTTGCAGCGCACTTATGACGAAGTGATGCAGCAGGGGATTGTCGATCTTGTCATTGTCGTGGATGACGCGAGTCACGATGAAACGGTGGAGATCGCGCGGACGCTCAAGGACGTGCAAGTGGAAGTGCATCCGCGCAACCGCGGTTACGGCGGAAATCAGAAAACGTGTTACCGGCTCGCGCTCGCGGCCGGCGCCGACATCGTGGTGATGATTCACCCGGATTATCAATATACGCCGCAGCTTCTTCCCGCGATGGCGTCGCTCGTCGCGAGCGGTCTTTATCCGTGCGTGCTCGGGTCGCGCATTCTCGGCGGCGGCGCGCTCGATGGTGGTATGCCGTGGTGGAAATATATTTCGAATCGTTTCCTCACTGCCGTCGAAAATTTCATGATCGGCGCCAAGCTTTCGGAATATCACACCGGCTATCGCGCGTTTGCGCGCAGTCTGCTCCAGCAGGTGCCAATCGAAAAAAACTCCGACGATTTCGTTTTCGACAATCAAATGCTCGCGCAGATCGTTTGGCTCGGGTCGAAGATCGGCGAGGTGACCTGTCCGGCGAAATATCTGCCGGAAGGTTCCTCCATTAATTTCCGCCGCAGCGTTCGATATGGTCTCGGTTGTCTCGCCACTGCGTTGCGGTTTCGTCTGGCGCGCTGGCGCGTTCTTCCGCCGCCGGTGTGATCATGTCGATCTTCGCGTCGCGAAACGATCGCAGCGTCAAAATCGCGGTTTGCATTTTCCTCACCGCGATTGTCTGGATCGTGTTCGGGCAAACGTTGCGCTACGACTTCGTGAACTTTGACGACGATGTCTACGTTTATGAAAACGCGCACATCACTGCCGGCGTCACGCTCGAGGGATTGAAATGGTTTCTAACTCATAGCCACGCAAGCCTCTGGCATCCGCTGACAACGCTCAGCCACATGGCGGATTGTCAGATTTATGGATTAAAGCCGGGCGGCCATCATTTCACCAATGTCGTTTTGCATAACGTCGCGGCGATTCTGCTTTTTCTCGTCTTGAGCAACATGACGGGCGCTCTTTGGCGAAGCGCATTCGTCGCCGCGATCTTTGCGATTCATCCGATGCGCGTCGAATCCGTCGTGTGGATCGCCGAACGAAAGGACGTGCTGAGCGCGGTTTTTTTCATGCTCACGCTGGGCGCTTACGTGCGCTACGTGCGCGCCCCGGGCGTCGCTCGTTATGTGGCGATGTCGATCTTTCTCGTTTGCGGACTAATGTCGAAGGCGACTTTTGTCACCGTGCCGGTGGTGCTGTTGCTTTTGGATTACTGGCCGCTCGCGCGAATGACTGAGCGGAGCGCGTGGCAAAGGCTGTTCGTCGAAAAAGTCCCACTCTTTCTGCTCTCAGGGCTCGCCGCACTCGTGACCGTGTTCGCACAAACGGTGACGATGGCCACTTTGGATCAACTGCCGCTTCTGCCTCGACTCAAAAACGCGGCGGTGAGTTTGATCGCATATTTGCAGCAAACTTTCTGGCCAACCGACCTCGCCGTTTTTTATCCGCATCCGCACGATCAGTTAAATGTCTTGCGCGTGTCGATCTGCGTTGCGGTCCTCATTGCCATTACGCTCGGTGCGATTTTCGTCAGACAAAAACATCCGTATGTCATTGTCGGTTGGTTTTGGTTTCTGGTTCTCGTCGCGCCCGTGACCGGAATTTTGCAAGCTGGTCTGCAAGCCCGCGCCGATCGATTCACTTATCTTCCGCACATCGGCATCACGATTGCCGTCGCCTGGAGTTGCGAAGCATTGACCCGGCAGTGGCGAAATCGTCAGCTCATTCTCGGCTCGGCCGCGACTTTGGTAGTTGTCGTTTGCACTGCGCTCGCGTTTAAACAAACGACGCATTGGCGCGATAGCGTTTCGCTTTGGCGTTACGCGGCCGGGGTGACTTCGGAAAATCAAACCGCGCGCCAAAATCTCGCCGCCGCACTTTGGACGATCGGGAAAACGGATGAAGCTCGAAACGAGTCGCGCGCGGCGGCGATCGCCCGTGCGCGAACGGTGCTGCATGATTTTGCTTACGATGTTCCAACGCATAACGACCTCGGCGTTTTGCTCGTTCAAACAGGGGATACGCGCGGCGGGATCCGTGAATGGGAGAAAAGTTTGCAGATCGAGCCAAACGATGGAAACGCGCTGAATAATTTGGCGTGGGTGCTCGCTACATTTCCTCGCGACGAAATTCGCGATGGCAAACGCGCGGTCGAGCTCGCGAAGAAAGCGGCCTCGCTCCCGGGCGGCGAGTCACCGCTCGTCCTGCGCACCTTGGCCGCAGCGTATGCGGAGGCCGGCGATTTTCCGAGCGCAGTGAGTACGGCCCAACGCGCTGTCGATCTTGCGGCCGCGCAAAACAAATCTTCGTTGGCAACAAGTCTGGGCCGCGAATTGGAACAGTATCGCGCCAGCACGCCGTATCGCGAAGGGCCTCCTCCATGATAGCCTCGCGCGCAAAGAAGTTGGGAACACAGCCGTCGTTAATCGTTCAATTCGCGGTTTGCGCCGGACTCATCGCGCTGGTGTGGATCGTGTTCGGCCAAACGCTCGGCCACGATTTCGTTAACTACGACGACAAAGTTTACGTTTACGGCAATCCGCTTGTCAGTTCCGGATTTTCGTGGCCGCACGCCGCGCGCGCGTTCGTCGATAAGTACACGAACAATTGGCATCCGCTCACGCTGATTTCGCACATGATCGACTGCCAGCTGTTTGGCCTGCAACCGGCCGGTCATCATTTCACGAATGTCTTGTTGCACAGTATCGCGACGATTCAGCTTTTTCTTTGGCTGCGCAATCTCACTGGCCGTTTTTGGAGCTGCGCGTTCGTGGCGGCGCTCTTCGCCGTTCATCCGCTCCGCGTGGAATCCGTCGCCTGGATCGCTGAGCGCAAAGATGTTTTGAGCGCGGTCTTTTTTTTCCTCACACTCATCGCCTACGCGCGTTACGCACGCGCGCCAGCGCTCGGCCGTTATCTGTTGACGTCGATCTTGTTCGCGTGCGGCCTGATGTCCAAGCCGATGCTTGTCACCGTTCCGGCCGTTCTGCTCTTGCTCGATTACTGGCCGCTCAATCGTGTCACGGACACGAAATCATTTTGGAAACTGTTTCGGGAAAAAATTCCGCTCTTTGCGCTTTCAGCCGGCGCGTCGGCGGCGGCGGTTGCGTTGCAGGTGCACGCGTCCAACTCGGTGGGACAATTGCCGCTTCTCTGGCGAGTGGAAAATGCGCTCGTCAGTTACGTGATTTACATCTGGAAATTTGTTTGGCCGCACGATCTCGCCGTTTTCTATCCGCATCCGGACGATCGTCTCCCGCTTTGGCAAGTCATTTTGGCCGCAACGTTTTTGGCGGTGATAACGCTGATTGTTTGGAAATTGCGGCGGACGCGCCCTTATCTGCTCGTCGGCTGGCTCTGGTATCTCGTTATGCTTTTGCCGGTGATCGGTGTTGTCGAAGTCGGACTGCAAGGCCACGCCGATCGCTACACTTATCTTCCACAGGTTGGGCTTTGCCTAATGGTCGTCTGGGGGATTAGCGATCTTCTGAAAACGTTCAACGCTCAACAGTCAACACCCAACGATCAACTAAAGACTCTGGATTCGACATTGGGTGTTGGGCGTTGGGCGTTGGGCGTTTTCTGTTGCGCGATTGTAGGTGCACTTGCCCTTTGTGCACACGCGCAGGTCTCTTACTGGCGCAATAGCGAAACTCTTTGGACGCGCGCGCTCGCGGTGACGAAGGACAACGATGTCGCGCTGACAAATCTCGGCACACTGTACGCGGACCGCGGCCAATTCGATCGCGCGCTTTCCTACTTTGAGCGCGCGCTCGCGATTCGTTCGTCGAGCGAACATCGTCATTACAGCATGAGCCTCGCGCTGATTCAGAACAGCATCGGCAACGCGCTTGCTCGCCAAGGCCGGCTCGCTCAAGCCACCGCGCACCTGCGCGAGGCGGTTCAATTGCGTCCCGATTATCCCGACGGTCATTACAATCTTGGCACCGCTCTTTTTCAACAAGGCGATCTCGACGGCGCGATTGCCGAATGGCGCACCATGTTATCGATGCGGCCGGATGATGCCGGTGTGCACACCAGTCTTGGAAACGCGCTTGCCCAAAAAGGATTGTTAAGCGAGGCGGCCGATCATTATGAAAAAGCGCTGCAGTCTGATCCCGACTCGGTTCTCGCGCTCAATAATTTGGCCTGGGTCATGTCGACCGGCCCCGACGATTCGCTCCGAAACAACGAAATCGCGCTGAAGCTCGCGCTTAAGGCCAATCAGTTGTCGCAGGAGAACAATCCAGTTTTCATACGCACGCTCGCCGCGGCTTATGCGCAGGCCGGCGCATTCGATAAGGCGCTGCAAATCGCGAAACGCGCGGCGGAAGAAGCGAATGCTCAAGGCGTGCGCGATCTCGCTAACGAAATCGCGCACGATGTCGATCTTTATCAGCGCGGTCAGCCGTTGCGCGATTCGAATTTGCGAAATGCGCGATAAAATTTCCGACCGGTGGATTGTTGCCGCCATTTGTGGCGGATTGATCGCGCTCGTTTGGTTCGTGTTCGGCCAAACGGTCAAATTTCCATTCATTAACTTCGACGATCCCGAATACGTCTACGAAGTTCCCGAGATCAACAGCGGGCTGACCTGGCACAACGTGAAGTGGGCATTCACGCACTGGCCGGCGACGAATTGGTTCCCGCTCAAAAACATTTCGCACATGTTCGAGTTTTCATTGTTCGGCGCGAATCCGGGCGCGTTTCACATGACGAACGTCGTCCTTCACTCCCTCGCTGTCCTCCTGCTCTTTCTCGTGCTTCGGCTGATGACGAAATCAATCTGGCGAAGCGCATTCGTCGCCGCCGTTTTCGCGATTCATCCATTGCGCGCGGAATCGGTCGTTTGGATTGAAGAACGCAAAGACGTGTTGAGCGGGTTCTTCTTCATGCTCACGCTGGGCGCTTATTTTTATTACACGCGCAAACGAACGCCCGCGCGCTACATGACGATGTCGATCTTGTTCGCGGCGGGATTGCTTTCAAAACCAATGCTGGTCACGACGCCGGTGATTCTTTTGCTGTTGGATTATTGGCCCTTGAGCGGAGGACGGAGAACCGAGGACAGCGGACGGAAGACAGCAGAGCAAACGAGCTGGTCAAAGTTATTTGTGGAAAAGATTCCATTGTTCATTCTCTCGCTCGTCGTTGCGTTTTTGACGACGCGCGGAATTGCCCCGGCCCATAGCGCTGCCGATCAAGTTCCGTTCCTCACTCGGATCGGGAACGGATTGGTCAGCTATCTCGTTTACATTTGGGAAACGATTTGGCCGGCGAACCTCGCACTCTTTTATCCGTATCCGCAAGATGGCTTGCCGTTGTGGCAACTAATTGTTGCCGCCGCGGTATTGCTCGCGATCACAATCGCAGTTTTCGCATTACGAAAATCTCGCCCGTATCTTTTCGTCGGCTGGCTTTGGTATGTGGTGATGCTGCTGCCGGTCATCGGCCTCATTCAAGTGAATCTCCAGGCCCATGCCGATCGTTACACTTATCTGCCGCAGATCGGGTTACTCATCGCGATTACGTGGACCGTCGCGGATTTGCTGACAACGCTCAACGCTAAAATAAAGACTCCGAATTCGACGTTGAGTGTTGGGCGTTGGGCGTTGAGCGTTTTCTGTTGCGCCATTGTCATCGCTCTTGCCCTATGTGCGCGCGCGCAGGTTTCCTACTGGCGCGACAGTGAAACGTTGTGGACACGCACCATCGCTGTGACAAAGGACAATTACTTCGCGCACGCCAGCCTCGCCGATCTCCTGATGCGACGCGGGCGCGTGGGTGAAGCGATGGAACACTCCGAAGAAGCGTTGCGCATCCGTCCCGGCAACGCCGACGCGCAAAATAATCTCGGCCTCGCGTTATTGCAGCGCGGCGAAACCAAACGCGCGGTCGCGCACTTGGAAAAAGCGCTCGATGTCGATCCCGGTCACATGAACGCGGAAGTGAATCTCGCGTGGGTTCTCGCCACCGCCCCTGACGATTCGCTGCGCAACGGCGCGCGCGCAGTTCAACTCGCCGAAGACGTGATGAGTCGCGCCGGTCACGCGAACGCGATCGTTTTGCGAACCCTTGCCGCCGCCTACGCCGAAGCCGGCCGCTTCAACGACGCGACCGCAACGGCGCAACAAGCCATCGAGATCGCACGCGCAACTGGGAACCAAGGCCTCATTGTCGATCTTCAACGCAGCATCGCCGCGTATCAATCAAATCAACCAATCCGCAGCGGGCAGTGATTACCAATTGTGTTTTGCGCAGGTTATGACGTTAACGCCGAGTTTTAAACGATTGCTGGCGCATATGGTTCCGTTGCTGCTGCTAATTACAGCAATTGGCGCTGTTATCGAGTACGCGCGCACTGGCGAATGGTGGTCGCTCATGTATTTGGCGACTCTCCTAATTCCGTTCTCGGTGCTGATCATTTTTGTGTGGTTGGCGTTGGTGCCTTGCAGTGTCGAGCTAACGGACAACGAACTCACCATTAATCGTTGGGGAGGTCGTTACGTGTCGATCTCGTTAGCGGATTTACAGTATTACATGCAGGGTCCAACCACGTTCATGATCCAGCGCAACGGCGAATCCGCGTATCAGGTTTATCCAGGGGCATTCGACGCCGATAGATGGCAGGCGTTTATTAATGCGCTCGAAAAACGTTTTCCCGAAAAAAAAGCCTCTTTTTATATTGGCACGACGTTGCACGGCTGAGGCAGGCGCCGCGTCAAAAAGCTTAGGCGATCCAAATCGTCTTCGCGTTCATGAATTCGCGAATGCCGGCGGCGCCGAGCTCGCGGCCGAAGCCGGAGCGTTTTACGCCGCCGAATGGTAAGCGCGGATCGGACGCGGACATCGCGTTGATGAAAACCATTCCGGATTCGAGCGAGGCGGCGAAGAGCTCCTGTTCGATTGGATCGTTTGTCCACGCGCTGGAGGAAAGTCCGTAGCGGCTGTCGTTCGCAAGATCGACAGCTTCCTCGGCGTCGCGCACGCGCAACATAGCCGCGACGGGACCAAAAACTTCTTCGCGAAAGGCGGGCGATTCTCGCGGAACATCGACAAGCACCGTCGGCTCGTAAAAAAATCCGGGGCCGGAGATCCGATTTCCGCCGGTCAGACATTTTGCGCCCATCGCGATCGTCTTTTGCACCTGCTCGTGGACGCCATTTAAAATCTGTTCGTTCGCGAGCGGTCCGATCTCGGTCGCTTCATCCATCGGATCGCCGACTTTGAGCGAGCGCATTTGCTCGACGAATTGATCGAGAAATTTGTCGTAAATCTTGTCCGCGACGAAAAATCGTTTCGCGGCGATGCACGATTGCCCGGTATTGATCGTGCGCGACTTGACCGCGGTGCTGACCGCGAGTGCGAAATCTGCGCTTGGCATCACGATGAATGGATCGCTGCCGCCAAGCTCGAGCACGCTTTTCTTGATTTCGCGGGCAGCAGTACTGCCAACGATGCTCCCCGCTTTTTCGCTGCCGGTCAGCGTGACCGCTTTGATTCGTGGATCGACAATCAAGCGTTCGACCTGATCCGATTCGATCAAGAGCGCCTGAAAGATTCCTTCCTCAAATCCGGCCCGGCAAAAAAGCTGTTCAATCGCGAGCGCGCATTGCGGAACGTTGGCGGCGTGTTTGAGAATCCCGACATTTCCGG
The DNA here is from genome assembly GCA_036270275.1 of Chthoniobacterales bacterium. GTDB lineage: Bacteria > Verrucomicrobiota > Verrucomicrobiia > Chthoniobacterales > UBA10450 > AV40. Next base: position 8,642 of record DATBCV010000039.1, read on the forward strand.
CCATCAACGCGGGCGCGGCAAATCGAAACACCTGCCAGAACGGAAAATTCCACGGCATGATCGCGAGGACCGGTCCCATCGGCTCGTAGTGCAGATAACTTCGACGCGCGTCGGTTTGCGCGACTTCGTCTTCCAGAAAGCGCTCGGCGTTTTCGGCGTAGTAGCGACAGCCGCGTGCACATTTTTCAATTTCGCTGACGCTGTCGCGCAATAATTTTCCCATCTCGAGTGTGATGGTGCGTGCGAGCTCGTTTTTTTCACGCTCAAGCAACGTCGCGACTTCAGTCATTAACTGCGCGCGTTTCACGAAGGGTTCGCCGCGATATTTTTCGAACGCTGTGACGGCGCTGCGCAATGCTTTCTCAATGTCGACGTCTTTATGCGCAGCGAATTCCTTCAGCTTGTCACCGGTCGCCGGGTTAATCGACGCAATCATTTCATGTAATGTAGCGGCGGTCTCCGACCGTCGCATAAATTTTTCTGATCGATTTCGTCGACTGCCGTCAGAGACGACGGCAACTAAAACGCGAAGATCGTTTACAGCCGCAAACCTTTTGGAATTAAAACGCGGTCGAGCAAATCGAAGAGCGTTTGGACAAGCAACGCGAGGACTGCGGCAGGAATCGCGCCTTGAAGAATCGTCGCGTGATCGTTCAAGTTCAGACCGCTCAGGATTGGTTCGCCCAAACCGCCGGCGCCGATGAGCGCGGCCAAGGTCGCGGTGCCGATATTGACCACCGCGCTCGTTTTAATTCCGGCGAGAATCGAGCGCGAAGACATCGGCAGATAAATTTGCCACAGTTGCGCGCGCCGGCTCAGACCGAGCGCGATCGCCGATTCGCGCATTCCTCGCGGAATATCCTGCAAACCGGTCGCGGTGTTGCGGACGATCGGAAGCAATCCGTAAAGAAAAAGCGCAGTGATGGCGGTGCGCACGCTGATTCCAAAAAATGGCAGCGGCACGAGAAGCGCAAGCAACGCGAGCGATGGGATCGTTTGCACGATTCCGGCGAAACCGAGGATGAGCTGGCCGAGCGCGCCGCCGCGACTTGCCCAAATTCCGAGTGGAATCCCGACGAGGATCGACAATAACAGGGACAGTCCGGCGAGCTCGAGATGACGCATGGTCCAGCGCGCAAGTTTTCGCGAAAAATTTTCGCCAAGCGACGCTCGCGAGCCTGAGTTGGGTCCGAAGAACACATTCGCGGCCTCGGAATAATCTTTCGTCCGTTCCGCTTCGGCGTTGAGGTGTATCATGGCCGGCTCGTCGATTGCGCCCTCAAGCGTGCGCAACGAAGCGACACTTTTTTCATCAAGCCCAAGGCGGTAAAGAAATACCGCGTCGTACCGTGGAAAGAAATTTCGATCGTCCTCGATCACGACCAAATCGTATTCAGCAATCTTGGCGTCGGTCGAATACGCGTCTTTCACATCGATCTGTCCGTTCGCGAGCGCGTCATAACCGAGAGCGTGATCAATTCCGATGACGCTTTTGGGATTCAATCCGTAGAACTGCGCAAGCGGACGCCAGCCATCTTGTCGATCCAGAAATTCGTGCGTGAGGCCAAAAGTAAATTGCCAGTGACTTCGGAGATCGCTGATTGTGCGGACGCCAGTTTTTTGCGCTTCGGTCCGCGTCATGACAAGCGCGTAAGTATTATTGAAGCCCAGCGGGCGCGTTATGCCGATTCCGAACTTGGCAAGTTCTGTGGCGAGCTGTTCTAGCGTCGGCCGATCGCTTCGTTTCAAAATCTCCTGCGTGATTGTGCCGGTGTATTCGGGATAAATGTCGATCTCTCCGCTGCGCAACGCCTGCCAAAGAATGATCGTTCCGCCCATTCCTTGGCGGTGCTCCGCGGAAATTCCTGCGTCGGTCAGAGTTCGTTTCGCGATTTCGCCGAGCACGTACGACTCAGTAAATTTCTTCGAGCCGATCATTACATTTGTCTCCGCTGAAACCGACATTGTTGTCACCACGAAGAACACGAAGCACACGAAGAACCTTAGGGGAAATCCTTCGTGTGCTTCGTGTCGTTCGTGGTAAAAATTCATGTGAGAGTGAGCGCTCGTTGGGCGTTGATGAACTCGGAAACGAACTCGTTCGCTGGTCTTTCACGAAGATCGACAATCGATCCTTGCTGAACAATTCGGCCTTCGTTCATGAGCACGATTTCGTTTCCGAGATAAGCTGCTTCCGCGAGATCGTGAGTGACGAGGAGCGCGGTTTGTTTCAAACGCGCGAAAATTTCCTTCAAATCTTTTTGCAGGGCTGCTCGCACAAGCGGATCAAGCGCGCCGAGCGGTTCGTCGAGCAATAACAGCTCTGGCGAAAGCATCAACGCGCGCATCAAGCTGACCCGTTGGCGTTGGCCCCCCGACAGTTCGAGCGGATAGCGGTTGAGGAGATTTTCCGGGAAGCGAGTGAGCGCGCAAAGCTCCGCGATGCGCCCGCGCATTTCGTTTTCGTCACGGTGAAGATGACGCGGCATGAGCAAAACATTTCCGCGCGCGGTGAGATGCGGGAACAATCCGCCTTCCTGGATCACGTAGCCGATGCGCCGCCGCACACTGTCGATCTTGTCGGGCGTAAGTTTACCACCATCGAATCGAATTTCGCCCGTGTCTGGTTCAATCAAACCAATGATCAAGCGAAGCAGGGTGGACTTGCCGCAGCCACTCTGCCCGATGAGGACGGTGGTTTTGCCACGCTCGATGCTAAGATCGACATCGTGGACGGCGGGCGCGTCGCCAAAAGCTTTTGAAACACCGACGAGTTGGACCAGGGCGCTCACCGCGGCCTAGTCTGCCACGGTGAAATAAAAAACGCCAAACCAGTGCTGGTCATCGGTCCAGACCCGTTCGAAATGAAATCCGGCCTGGCGGGCGAGGGTAATGAAGCCGCCGATGGTGTGTTTGTAGGAATACTCTGTCAGAATTTTTTCGCCGGCGCGAAACTGGAATTCGCGGCCACTGATTTTTACGGCCTGATCGATTTCGCTGATAAGGTAAAGCTCGATGCGGCCTTCGGCCGGCTTGTAAGTCGCGTAGTGCTGCCAGCGCGCCAAATCAAAATTGCCGCCGAGCTCGCGATTGATGTGATTGAGAAGATTTTTGTTGAACTGCGCGGTCACGCCGGCGCTGTCGTTGTAAGCCGCCTCAACTACATGTCGATCTTTCTGGAGATCGACACCGATGAGCAAGCCGCCGCCATCGCCCGCCAGATCAACCAAACGCGCTAGAAATTCGCCGGCCGCGTCAGGTTGGAAATTACCAATCGTCGATCCCGGAAAATAAATGACGCTGCGAGAGGAAAGTTTTCTCGGCAGCGGAAGTTCGAACGGCTCCAGATAATCGGCGGCGACCGGCAGAATTTGCAACGTCGGAAACATTTCCTTGAAGCGCGCGGCCGATTTTTCCAATTGTTCTTTTGAAATATCGATCGGCACGTAAACCTGTGGCGCGCGCAATTCTTCGAGCAAGGTGCGTGTTTTAGTTCCGGCGCCGGTGCCGAGGCCAATTAATTCAATTTGCGGGCCGAGGGCCTTCGCCATTTCCGCGCCGTGCAATCGCAGGATCTCGATTTCGGTTCGGGTAACGTAATATTCAGGAAGTTCGCAGATTTGTTGGAACAACTCCGCCCCGCGCTCGTCGTAAAAGAATTTGCAAGGCAATTCTGGCGGCGATTTGGAAAGTCCGCGCAGGACTTCGTCGCGAAAGTTTTCTTTCGCCGCGGATTCGACCGCCGAGGTGGTTTTCTCGTTCACGAGACGTCGCGCGCCAAACGGATGCCCGTGAATTGCCACCGTTTCTCTGGTTGGAAGAAATTGCGATAGGTTTTGCGAATATGAGTGCGCGAGGTCGCGCACGAGCCGCCTCGCAGGACATATTGATTGCACATGAACTTGCCGTTGTACTCGCCGAGCGCGCCTGGCTCTGCGCGATAACCGGGGTAAGGCGAATATGAGCTGCGCGTCCATTCCCAGACATCGCCGAACATTTGCGCGAGTGTTTCATCGCGCGGCGTTTGATTCACTGGCGCGGGATGGAAGCGCTCGGTCTCAACGAAATTGCCGTCGATGTCGATCTTCGCGGCCGCGCGTTCCCATTCGAACTCAGTCGGCAGACGCGCGCCGGCCCACTTGGCAAAGGCGTCGGCTTCGAAATAGCTGAGGTGCGTGACGGGCTCGTCGGGATCGACTTCGCGCAAACCGCTCAGGGTAAAGTTCGACCATGCGCCATCCTCCTCGATCCAATAGAGCGGCGCGGACCATTTCTGCTCGTTCACGGTCATCCAGCCGAGCGAAAGCCAGAATTCGGAACGCGAATAACCATTGTCGCGCATGAATTCGAGATACTCGGCGTTCGTCACGAGGCGGTTCGCGAGCGCGAAAGGCAGAACGAGCGCGCGGTGCCGCGGACCTTCGTTGTCGTAGGAAAAACCATTTCCATCGTGACCGATTTCAACGGTCGCTTCGTCAAAGGCGACGAATTGGGTGGGGTGGCTGTCCGAGCCGTCCGAAGAATTCGACGGACGTTTCGGAGAAACGTCCCTACCTATTTTAAAAACAGGATAGAGCGGGTTCTGCGCGAAAACGTGTTTGATGTCGGTGATGAGCAGCTCCTGGTGCTGTTGCTCGTGATGAATGCCGAGAATCAGGATTGGCTCGATCTCGCGAAACAATTCTTCGTCCGCGTTCGAGACGAGATCGTCAATGTCCGCGTTTACCGATGAGCGATATTTTTTTGTTTGCTCGACGGTCGGGCGCGAGATGAGTCCGCGAAGATCGCGGCGATGCATGGCGCCGGCGGCGTTGTAATAAGAATTAAAAAGATAAGCGTACTCCGGCACCCCGTCGCGATAACCGGTCTTCCATTTTTTGAGAATGAACGTTTCAAAAAACCAGGTCGTGTGGGCAAGATGCCATTTCGTCGGGCTGACGTCGGGGATCGATTGCACGACGCAATCTTCGGGCGCGAGGTTTTCCGTCAGCCTGGCGCTGAAATTTCGCACTTCATGAAAACGCGCGAGCAATTGTTGCGCGGGCGAAGAATTTTCGCGCGAACGCGGTGGCGCGGCCGCCGTTCTATTTTGGGGAGCGACCGCGGCCGGGATCAAGTAATTCCGCCTTCCTCCTCGAGCTCTTCCTTGCGGGCTTCGAGCATTTGATCGTGTGCTGCCTCCTCTCTCCCATCGCTCACGAGATGCTCGCCGACACTTTCCTCGTCCTCTTCAACTCCTGGGCGCGGGACGCGATGGCCGCGATTGTCCGGAGTCACTTCCCATTCCGCCTCGAGTTGGACCGTTTTCTCGTCCTCTTCCGGCGGCTCGGTCTCCAGTTCGCCAAGCAATTCCCGCCGGGCCTGATTCCAATCAGCGTCCGTAAATTTATCCGGCTCGCGTTCGTCGATCAGTGCGATCTCGCGCGCGCGGCGCTCGATATCTTCAGGCGAGGCAACACCCATCCCGTTGCCGTGCACTTCAATTTTTCCGTCACTCGGTTTTTTGTCCTTCATACAGTAAAGCTACGAAAGCTGAATTCCTCTTACGTGCAAAAAGTTACAGCGCGAAAGTGGCGCGGGAAAGAGGATTTTCCTCGGCCCGGGATTTGGCGATTATTGGAAATTTATGGAGAGCTGCCAATTCGTCTCGCTTGGAACTCGAGGCCGTCTCGCATTTTGCGAATACGGCGATGCGTGGGGAGTGCCGGTTTTCTTTTTCCATGGCTGGCCAAGCTCGCGAACGATGGGCGAGTTCGCGGATCAGGCTGCGCGTGAATTGAATGTGAGAATAATTTCGCCTGATCGGCCGGGAATTTGCGATTCAACGTTCCAGGCGAATCGTCGATTACTGGATTGGCCGAACGATCTTCAAGTCTTAGCGGATCATCTTCGCATCCCGCGCTTTCACATCCTGGCATTCTCGGGTGGTGCGCCTTACGCGTACGTCGCCGGATTGAAAATGCCGGAACGCGTGCGCGGGATGGCAATCGTCAGCGGCGCAGTTCCGTTTGCTGATCTGCGTGATCACGGCGGCTTACTGCCTTTGTACCGTTGGATGGTATGGTTTTATCGAAATCAACCGGCGTTGTTACGCGCATCCTTTCGGCTGGTGCGTCCGCTCATGTCATGGCGAACCTCGGCCCGAACTTACTTTCACACGTTGCCGAGACCGGACGCCGACGTGCTTCGTGATAACGCGGCCTTCCAGGTCATTTTCGAAAGTCAGCGCCGGGCATGGAGCGGTCCGGGCGCCTACGGAGTGATGGCCGACGCCGAAATTTACGGCAGGCCGTGGGGGTTTCGTTTGGAAGATGTCGATGTTCCGGTGCGGCTCTGGCATGGGAAACAGGATCGCGCATTTTCGTACCGCGTTGCTGACGAGACCGCGAAGCGTTTGCCCAATTGCGTCGCGCGCTACATCGACAATGAAGGACATTTTTCGCTGCCGATCCGTCACATGCACGAAATTTTGGCAGATTTGATCTCGATTTAAAATTGACCCCGCGGGATTGCCGCTGAGGACAGCGGCCTCTACAATTGCGCGTGGAAGAGGAAGATTTTACCGCGGGAGCAATTCAGGCTCAGCCAGCGCGCCGGGTTTGGTCGGTCGAAGCGCCGTTCGACGAGCGAGTGAAAGATCTGGTGCGCGACTGGGGCGCTAAGAAAAATCCGCAACTCATCGAGGAGATGATCGTGACTGCGCTGAAGATGGCGCGGGACGAGATGAGCGAGGCGGATTTGAAGTTGATCAATCGCTCGGTCAAGGAAATGCGGTATGCCGCGAAAGTTTTTGCGCAGTATTCGCAGTTTCGGAAAGTCGTCGTGTTCGGTTCTGCGCGAATAACGACAGAAGCCCCGGAAGCAAAAGTGGCGGAGAATTTCGCGCGCACGATGGTGGCGCACAATTACATGGTCATCACCGGCGGCGGTGAAGGAATCATGGGCGCGGCCCAACGCGGCGCCGGCCGCGAACACAGCTTCGGTTTGAACATTCGTTTGCCCTTTGAGCAACAGGCGAACGAAATTATTCAAGGCGATCCGAAGCTGATTAATTTCAATTACTTTTTCGATCGCAAATTAAACTTCGTGAAGGAATCGCATGCCTTCGCGCTTTTTCCGGGCGGCTTTGGGACGATGGATGAAACGTTCGAAATCCTGACGCTGATGCAGACGGGCAAGGCGCGGGTCATTCCGGTCGTGATGCTGGACCGGCCCGGCGGCGATTATTGGCAGACCTGGATGAAGTTCCAGACCGAATATCTGTTCAAGCTCGGTCTCGTTTCGCGTGAAGATTTTTCATTTTTCAAAATCAGCAACAATGTCGATGAAGCGGTCGCCGAGATTTTACAGTTCTACAAAGTCTATCATTCAACGCGTTGGGTGAGGGAACAGCTCGTCTTGCGCATTTGCCGCCCATTAACGGAAAGGGCGGTTGCCGATTTAAACAAAAAGTTCGCCGATCTCCTTCGCGAAGGTGAAATCGTTCAGGGTAGCGCGTTGCCAGTGGAAAAGAACGAGCCGGAAATCTGGAAACTGCCGCGCTTGATTTTGACGCCGTATCGAAACAACTTCGGCCGCTTCCGGCAATTGATCGACGCCGTTAACGCTTCGTCAGTCGCGTAAAATCGGCTGCGGCTCGGCGATCGGCGCAAGGTCCGGGGCTTTCACGCGCTCGGCGGTTCGAAACTCGCGTTTGTTGCTCGCTTGTACCAACGCAAGATCGACATCGAGCTTGGCGCGCATCATTCGGTCGAAACAGAAATGTTCGCGTGCGTAGCGAAGACCGTTCTCCGCGCAACGCGCGGCGAGATTTTCGTCCGAAAGGAAAAGCAGAATCGCGGTTGCAAGCGCGTTGCTATCGTTCGGTTGCACAATCAATCCATTTTCGCCGTGGACGATGATTTCCGGAACGTCGCCGACACGCGTGGCGACGACAGGCCGTCCGCTCGCGAAGGCTTCCCGCAAAACGATGGGCGAAGCTTCAGTGTGGCGCGACGCGATCACGACCATGTTCGCGGCCGCGAGAATGTCGGGAATGTCCCAGCGGTAACCCATCATCAGCACGTTGCCGTTTAATCCCGCGCGATCGATCGCTTTGCGCACCCATTTTTCCCGGCTCCGTCCGCCCGTGGCTTCACCAACGAAAACAAAATGCGCGTCCGGTCGTTGATGACGAACAATCCGCGCCGCTTCGACCAAATTAAATTGCCCTTTGTCCGGGCGAATCATTCCGATGTTCGCGATGATCGGCGTTTCGGCGGAGAGCCCGACTTCGCGCCGAAACTTCATCCGGTCGCGGTTTGGCGAGAATTTTTCAAGATCGACAGCCGAGCCAATGACTTCGATTTTTCCCGGCGCGATCGCGTATTGCTCGATGAATTCGTTTTTAATGACTTGCGCGTCGGCGACGATTTTGGCGCAGCCGTGTCGATAAATGAACGCGCGTTGCTTTTTGCCGAGCGGATCGGTGATGCAGCGCGCGCGCGTCACCGGCCAGCCGCAGAGAAAAAGAGGCAGACAGAGCCAATGATCTTTCGAGCTGTAGCTTTTGATGAGGTCAACGCGATTGCGACGGCAGAAAAGCCAGATCCGAAATGAAACGAGCGGGTTGATGCGGTGCCTGAGCGTCATTGGAATGACCGGCGTGCCGAGCTCGCGCGCTTTGATCATTACCTCGCTCGTCGGATCGCAAATCAGCCAGGCACGATGCCCGTTCGCGTTGAGCCAATTGATCTCGAGACAAGTGCGATATTCCTGTCCGCCCCAACTGCCGCTACTTTCGAGATGAAGTAAATTCACGCCGGATTGTCGATCTTTCCGCCAGTTTGAACACCTTCGGCGCGTTTTTCGAGAATATAATCGTGAATTGTATTTACTGTTTTTAAGACTCGGCCCGCTACCTCGGAGTTAGGAACCCCGACACCGAAGGTTTTTTCCATGCTGACCACCAGCTCCAGGGCGTCGATCGAGTCCAAACCGAGGCCGTTCGGCCCGAAAAGCGGCAGGTCATCGCCGATCTGTTCGACCGGGGTTTGGAGCATGAGGTTTTTGACCAGCATCTCCTTGATGCGCGTGCGCAAGTCAGCGTCCGACATAGGTAAGGCGGCGCGAAGTTGTCTTAAAGTTCAGGCGCGGTCAACGAAGATCGACAATCGCGTTCAGCGGGATCGCAATGCGAATGCAGCTGAGGACAGCCGCCACGACAGCCTAAACCTGGTCTGCTTTGTCGCCGGGAGTAACAGCCTGGTTTGGATCTGGCCGCACTGCAGCTGTCGTCGAAGTATCAGTCCGAGGAATTGTCGCCGGAGGTGGGTTCGTCTTTGCCGTCGCGTCAGGTTTGTCCGCCTTGTGCAATTCGTCGCTGAATTCGTCCTTTGCCTTTTGGAATTCTTTGATCGCCTGGCCCATCCCGCGCGCGAGCTCGGGTAATTTCTTGGCGCCGAAGAGCAAAAGCACGAGAAGAAGAATCCAAATCAGGTCCGGCCCTCCGAGGTTCAGCAGACTGGCGAGGATGCTCATGGCTGGGCCAACACTCCGTCCCAAACCCCTTTGTTGCAAGGCAAATTGCCGAGGGCGCTTATCCGCGCGCGCGTCTTGTGATTTCGCGCGGCGAGCGTAACTTCGCAGGTGCAGCGTTCCCGAGGTTTTACCCTGATCGAGATCGTCATTGCCGTCGCCATTTTGGTGGTCGTGCTAATGATGGCGGTCCCCAGCTTGAGCGGAGTCATCGCCGATCGGAAGCTGCGCGCTTCGCTGGATCAATTTAATAATCTGGTGCGCGCGGCCCAGGAGCGCAGCGTCAACGAGCATCGCCCGTATTTGATCGTTTGGAGCGACAAAGAGGTTTTCGTGCAGCCGGAGGCTTTTGGAAAGGACGAGGACCGTAAAACGGTGGCGCGTTTTCCACTGGAACACGGCAGTATATTGACGCTGACTCTTCCGGCGGCGATCTCGAAGACCGCGGGCGAGTGGATTTTCTGGCCGACTGGCACGTGTGAGCCGGCGGAAGTGCATTACGAAGGCCGAGCCGGCGTTTGGACGGAAAATTATTCGCCGTTAACCGGGCATGGAGAACTAGCGCAATATGCGGCTAAGTAGAACGAAACGAAGATCGACATTTGGCTTCGCGTTGTACGAAGTTTTGATGGGTCTGGCGATTTTTGCACTCGGCGTCCTGGCGCTTGGTCGCGCCGTTCAAAATTGTTTGAGCGCGAGCACGCTTAACGCGGAGGAAAGTCGTGTCCGGCAAATTCTCTCGAATCGCATGGCCGAAGTGCAAGCGACGCCCGGCGCGCCCGATGCATCGAAGGAATATAACGTCGATACCGGTTACGGACCGGTCCGATTGATCCAGAAAACAGCGCCCGCTGATTTGCAAGACGACTTGGGCGCGCGGCTCTCGAGCATGCACCACGTCACCTTGACCGCGAAATGGACGCGCGACGGCGCGAACCAGGCGCAGCAGATAGAATTTTATGTTTATCGTCCGGGTTAATCGCCGCCGCGGTTTCACGTTGTTGGAAATCATCATGGCGGTCGCGATTCTCGCCACGATGGCGATCGCGATTTATCGCTTCGTCCAATCCAACATGGTCGCGATTCGGCTTTCGTCGGCGGCAGTGGCGGCGGATGCGCGCTACGACGGTTTGCGCGAAGTGCTCTCGCAGCAATGGCAGGGCTTGCCCACTGGAAAAGGCGCGCTCATGGGCGATGCGTTTAAGTTGAACGATCGCGAGCGCGATGAAGTGCGCTGGATTTGCAGCGCGGGCCCAGGATTGATGACGCGTTATGCGGCGGGCGATTACGTGGTCTCGTTGCGAATGCAATCACGAAAAGAGGGAAAGGGATTCGAGGTCGGTTTTTTGCGCAGACCGCAAGGCGATTCGTCGGTTTCGAAGGGAAACGAAAGCTGGGTGCCGTTGATCGATGAGGTCCGCGCATTGCAAGTTCAATATTTCGATCCGCGCCTCAACGTGTGGGTGCAAAAATGGACTGACGCCGGCACTTTGCCGCGTCTTGTGAAAGTGACGATTGACCGGGCGGACGCGAGCGCGCCGTGGGAGGCAATCATTCCGCTGGGACGAACGCCATTATGACGATGTCGATCTTGCGCATGGGTCAGAAGAAATCGCGCGGCGCGGCAATCATGCTCGCGCTTTGGGCGCTCTTCTTGTTGAGCGCGCTCATCGTTTCTTGGGCGCTTGATATTAATGCGCGACTTTCCATCTCAGGAGAAAGCACACGAATGTTGAAAGCCGAAGCGCTCGCGTGCTCGGGCGCCGAAGTGGCGTTGCATCCGGTGACAAAGCCCGGCTCGCCAAACTTGAGCGGACAATTGGATGGCGGCGGACATTATGAAGCGCGCCTAACTGGAGAAGGAGGCCGCTTGGATGTGAATTGGCTGGTCGCAGGCGAGGATCCGGACAAGGTGTCGATCCTGAAGCGTTATTTGGAAAACAAAGGAATCGATCTCAATGAGCGCGATCTTATGGTCGACGCGCTACTGGATTGGGTGAGCCCAAACGTCGGTGTGCATCATTTGAACGCGCCCGCTGAAAGCGACAATTATCATCCGGCGCACGCCTTGCTCACGCAGGTCGATGAATTGAAGAAAGTCGCAGGCTGGGGCCAGTTCGCATCCGAGCCGGGATGGGACGACGATTTCACGGTGAACACTCGCCAGGGCATCGATCTCAAATTGGCTTCGCGTGATGTCATTCTCGCTTTGCCCGGAATGACGAACGACATGGTCGATCGATTTTTGCAATTACGTCAGGGACCGGACGGCATCGACGGGACGGACGACGATATGCAATTCAAAAGTCCGACCGAGATCTGGAGCACGCTCGGATTGAATCCGCAACAATCTGCGCAACTCGAGAAGTTCGTCGTGCCGAACTCCACTGTTTTTCGAGTCACGAGCGTAGGCAGCGTCGGCAACTCGAAGCGGACAGTGCAAATGGTTTTCCGCCGCGTCGGCGTGATGCCGCAACTCATCACCTGGAAGGAGTTTTAGTTATCGAGGCGCCGACGAAGAGTTCACCGGTTTTTATTACGCCAACCGCGCACGGCTGGAATTTGCTCCGCGCGCGGGACAACAATGGTCAATGGAACGTGCGCCTGCTGCAATCGCTCGATGAAGCGGCGCCGCTGGTTTCCGCGCAGGACGAAGTTGTGCTGAGTTTGCCAGTGGCCGCAGTCCTCGCGCAACGTTTTCGTTTACCGACTGTCGATCCAGCGGAGTTTCCGGAAATGGTGCGGATTCAAATCGAAAAGGCGCTGCCGTTTTCCGCCGACGAGGTCACGACCGATTTCGAATTGATCGAGCAAAACGAAACCGAGAGCATTGTCTCGGCGATCGCGGTTCGAAACGAAAGGCTCACTGAGATCGCGGCGCCGTTGCTCGATAAAGGAATCATTCCGACTCAGGTGACGTTTTACGCCGCGCAACGCGCCGGCACTTACGCGCCGGAAGGCCGGGCGCTGTTGATTTATCCCGAGGGCGAAAAACTCGTTTCGGCGGTGAGCGAAAACGGCAAAGTCAGTCTTGCCCGCACGCTCGACGGCGTCGCGCCCGAACAATTAAAAATGGAACTACCGCAGCTCGCGCTCAGCGCCGAGCTCCAGGGGATCAACGCTTCTTTTCCAAAGTTGCTGCTGGATGAATCGTGTTTCGATCTGAAAGAGACAGTGCAGGGAATTCTCGATAGCCCGACCGAGCTCGTTGGAATCGAAACGCCGCCCGCGTCCGTGAAGCTGAATCTTTTGCCGGACAGCTGGCGTCAACGCCGTGTCCAGCAAACCAAGCGCGGCGAATGGAAGAAGCGTCTTACCTTTGCCGGCGCGGCCTACGGCGCACTCATCCTGTTGTTCTTGCTCTATCTCGCTTACACGAAAGTCGCTCTCGCAAATCTCGATCGCTTGATCGCGCGTGACGCGCCGGCAACGCAATTCATTCGCGAGACCGAAACGAATTGGAAAGCGCTCGCACCCGCGACAGATCCGAGATTTTATCCAGTCGAGATCCTGCTGCACCTTTCCGAGAGTTTGCCGTCGCCGGCTGTTCGCATCACCGCTTACAACCAATCCGCTCGGCAGTTGTCGGTGGACGGCGAGGCTGACACCGCCGCACTGGCCTACCAGTTCGCCGAGAAAGTGAAAAAGAACGGCGGCCTCCAAAATTTCCGGTTCGAGATGGCCGCGCCGAGAATTCTTCAGAACAATCACGCGCAATTCCGGTTGGAGGGAAAACCGAAATGATCGAGAAAATCAGGGCGGCCTACGAACGGATGAATCGCCGGGAGCAAGTGATGACGCTTGTCATCTCGGGAGTGTTGTTCCTGCTAATCAACCTCGTTTTGTGGCGCATGCTTTTGGCTAGCATCAGCAGCTCGCGTCAGCAGCTGGCTACGCGAAAGACGACACGCAACGAACAAAACGTTTACATGCGCGAGCGCGAGCTTTGGAAAAAACGCGACGAGTGGTTGCAGAAGACGCAGCCCACCATGAAAGGCGCGGAGGAAGCTTCCACTTTGCTCGAGCAGCTCAAGCAGATCACCGGCAAATACAATATCGCGATCGAAAATCCCGCCATCGGCTCAGGCGAAACGACGCCGACCCATCAGGGAGTCTTCGCCTCGAT
>DATBCV010000040.1:0-12450 GCA_036270275.1 Chthoniobacterales bacterium
CAAATGGACGCGCGCTGGGATTCCATTCGCAAAGAACGTGAGGCGGCGAAAAAGAAAAACGGCAAGAACGCGCCTTCGCCGTCGGTGATGATGGCGTGGTCCGTGGTGCGCGCGATGGAAACACACGCTCCGTTTCGGCGATTGATCCAGGACGATGACAGCATTGTCGAGAACGAGAATTTCGATCTCGGTGTCGCGGTTGCGTTGGAGAACGATCGGCTGGCCACGGCGGTCGTTGTTGACGCGAACAAAAAAAGCTGGTCGGAATTTGTGAAAGCCTACGACGAAGCGATCGCGGCCACGCGCAGCGGTCGAGTCGACGCGATGAATGCGCCGGTCGTGATCTCGAGTCTTGGCGCCTTCGGCGTCAGAGCGGGCGCGCCGATTGTGGTGCCGCCGTCAATTGGAACGTTGTTCGTCGGCGCTGCTCACCAGGAAATTGTTCCGAATGGAAAAACGAACGAGACCGCGGAAGTGATCACACTTTCGCTCACGTTCGATCATCGTGTCGTCAACGGCGCCGGCGCGGCGAATTTCGTCCACGATATCAAAAAACGAATTGAATCGTTCAAGATTCCCACTGAGAAGGCAGGCGTGACCGCTTAGACTCAGGATTTGTTCGCCCCGCGGCATTCTTCGTAAAGTGCGATCGTTTTTTGTGCGATCGTGCTCCAGCTAAAAAGCTCTTCCGCGCGTTTGCGCCCGGCCTTGCCGAACTTTTCGCGCAATTGTCGATCTTTCATCAGCTGATTAATTCGCGCGGCGAGGTCACGTGAAAATTTTTCCGGATTCGCAAGCTTGAATGTTTTCTCAACGAAATCGACAGGCACTAAAAAACCGGTCTCGCCGTCGACCACAACTTCCTTGATTCCGCCGACCGCGCTCGCCACGACCGCGGTCTCGCATGCCATCGCTTCGAGATTGATGATGCCGAACGGTTCGTAAATAGACGGACAACAAAAGACCGCCGCGTGCGAGTAGAGCTCGATCACGGCTTTGCGATCGAGCATCTCTTCGATCCAGAAAATGTTTTTGCGTTTCTTCTGCGCGGCCGCGACCGCTTCTTTCATTTCTACGCCGATCTCTTTTGTGTCCGGCGCGCCGGCGCAAAGCACGATGGGAAAATTTTCGTCCATGAATTCAATCGCGCGCACCAGATGGATGATTCCTTTTTGTCGCGTGATTCGTCCAACAAAGAGCAGATAGGGCGAACTCGGATCGACTCCGTGCCGCTCGAGCGCATCAGTGGCATCGACTTTGTGATATTCTTCAAGGTCGATGCCGTTATGAATCACGTGAATGCGTTTTGGATCTACATCGAACAATCGCTCGATGTCCGACTTGGTCTCGTTCGACACAGCAACGATCGCATCGGCCATTTCGAGCGCGGTTTTCTCGACCCACAAAGAGAAATCGTAGCCGCCGGCGAGTTGTTCGCGTTTCCACGGCCGCAACGGTTCGAGCGAGTGAGTGGTGATGACGAGCGGAATTCCGTAATTCTTTTTCGCGAGGATCCCGCCGAAATGCGAATACCATGTGTGACAATGAACGAGATCGGCATCGATGTTTGTGGTGTTGAAAGCGAGATCGCGTTGAATCGCGCCGAACACTGACTTGAGCGGCTTCGGACAGGTCGCGTCCTCCAGATCGGCTTGGTAGCCTTTCACTTTCAAGCGCCCTTTCGTGTAATCCTGGTCGCCAAAGCAACGAACATCGACATCGATCGTTTTTGCCAGTTCGCGCGACAAATAATCGACGTGGACGCCGGCGCCGCCGTAAATATGCGGAGGATATTCGTTGGTTAAGAAAAGGACCTTCACTGTTTCTTTCTAATCGCGCCGCGATCAGAGCGCACGCGGTTTTACTTCCCTGCGCGCACCAGCAGCACCGGGACCTGCGCGCGGTGACGAACTTCGTTGATCGTGCTGCCGTAAAGAAGATCGCCAAGCAAACGATGACCGTGCGCCGTCATCGCGATCAAATCGCATTGTCGATCTTGCGCGACTTTCAAAATTCCATCGGCCGGATCGCCGAGAGCAAGGAAAGTGTCGACCTTCAATCCATGTTCCCGAAGCGTGTTCGCGGAATTTTCAAGATACGCGCGATCGTTCTTCATCTCGTCCGACTCGATTAAAGTGAGCTGGTTGTAATGTCGCGCGACGAATCCGTCGGCGACGTGAACGAGAAGCAACTCGGCGTGGTGCACTTTGGCGAGCTCGCCGATGTGCGGAAGAAGCGTTTGATCGGCGCGGCTGTTTTCGAGAGCAACCAGGATTCTTTTATACATGGTCAAAAAACGCGAGCGACCCACTCGCTGATTCCAACCCAATCACAGAGATATTTGAGATTTAGAAAGACAATGATCGAGGCGGTGAGCCACGCGAGCGTTTTCAGCCAGAAAGGCAACGCGAACTGTCCCATCTTAGCGCGCTCACTCGTAAACGCGACCAACGGAATTACGGCAAATGAAAGCTGCAAACTGAGAATGACCTGGCTGAGCAACAATAATTTGGCGGTGCCGCTCGCGCCGTAAAGCGAGGCGACGATTACCGCCGGAATAATCGCTATGCCTCGCGTGATCAAACGTCGGAGCCATGGCCGCAGCCGAATGTTGAGAAAACCTTCCATCACGATTTGGCCCGCCAGAGTTCCGGTGAGCGTGGAATTTTGTCCGGAGCAAAGCAGCGCAATTGCGAAGATCCCGCTCGCGAGCGGAACGCCGAGCATCGGCGACAAGAGGCGGTGCGCGTCCTGGATTTCAGCGACATTGTGACGGCCATGAACGTGAAAAGTGGCGGCGGCCACAATTAAAATCGCGGCGTTAATAAAGAGTGAGCTGCCGAGCGCGAGCGTGGAATCGATCGTCGCGAACTTAATCGCTTCCGATTTACCGGCCGCGGTCTGCGCGTACTTGCGCGTCTGCACGATGGACGAATGCAAATAGAGATTGTGCGGCATTACCGTCGCGCCCAAAATTCCGATCGCGATATAAAGCGCCTGCTGGTTGCGGACGATCTCCGTTGTTGGAACAAATCCGCGCAGAACTTCTCCGAGCTCGGGCCGCGAGAAAATAATTTCCGTCAGGAAACAGCCACCGATCGTGAGAATTAGGACAATCACGAGCGCTTCCAAGAATCGAAAGCCTTTGTGTTGGATGTAGAGAATGAGCAACACGTCGAAGGCAGTGATGCAAACGCCGAGGACGATTGGAATTCCGAACAAGAGATTCAGCGCAATCGCCGAGCCGATCACTTCCGCCAAATCGCAGGCGGAGATCGCGAGCTCACACAAAATCCACAGAACGAAGGAAACCGCGGGCGAATAATGATCACGGCAGGCCTGCGCGAGATCGCGACCGGTCACGATGCCGAGACGGGCGCAAAGGGCCTGGAGCAAAATCGCCATTAAACTCGAGAGCAGGACGACGCTGAGAAGCATGTAACCGAATGCCGATCCGCCGGCGAGATCGGTTGCCCAGTTGCCGGGATCCATGTATCCGACCGCGACCAGATAGCCAGGACCGGAAAAGGCGATCAGCTTGCGCCAAAATCCCGCAGTCGGCGGCACAACAACCGAGCGATATGCTTCCGGCAAACTCGGCGACGAACGCGCGATGCGCCATCCGGTCTGCGTCGAAGCTTCTTCGTGCATTCAGATCAAGTTACGCGCCTCATTCGCGCAAACAAGATCGACATCTTACCTGGAAACGACGTCGATAATTTCTCCGGGGCGTGTGCGAATGGTTAGATTAATCGGGCGGCAACAAACGGTGCAGTCTTCGATGAGCGATTGCTCGGCCTCTGAGGTGTCGATTTGCAACGGAAAAACTTCGCCGCAATGCGGGCACGTGATCTCCGTTTCGACGATCAGTTCCAAATTACAATGCCGCGTCCGGTTTTGTCATCGTTTCCGCCGGCTTCACGTCTTGTGTTTTGCGGAAATGTAATTGTTTAACGCGACGCGCGTCAGTGTCCGTGACAGTCACGCAGTAGCCATCGATTCTCACCTGCTCGCCTTGTTTCGGGAGATGTCCGAGCAAATGCGTGACATAACCGCCGATCGTGCTCACGTCCGGACTTTCCAATTCGAGTTTTGCGAGATCGTTCAACTCGTAAAGCCCAAGCGTCCCGTCAACTGTGAACTCGTTCGCATTGATCTTTTGAAATTCCGCTGTCTCGGTGTCGAACTCGTCCTGAATGTCGCCGACCAATTCCTCGAGCACATCTTCGAGCGTCACCATCCCGACCGTCCCGCCGAATTCGTCAACCACGATGGCGAGGTGCGCGTGCTTGCTCAGGAATAGCGTCAGCAATTTCTCGAGCGGCATCATTTCCGGCACCGGCAGCAAGTCGCGTTTGATCTTCATCAAGTCCGGGTCCGACGCGTTCATCATCGTGACAAGATCTTTGATGTGAATCAGGCCAATCGCATTGTCGAGATTTTGGCGGCAGAGCGGAAAACGCGTGTGCTTGGAGGCGATTGCTTTCTTCGCGTTCGTTTCGAAGTCGTCCTCAAGATCGAGATAAACCACCTCGCCACGCGGCGTCATGATATCGCGCACCACTCGCTCGCGAAGATCGAGAACGTTTAACACGAGCTTGCGGCCGAGCGCGGAAACTTCTTTCGATTTTTCGCTCTGCTCGAGAATCAATCGCAGCTCCTCCTCGCTATGCGCCAACTCAGTGCCTGCGACCGGTTTCATCCGCAGCAATTTGTTCAGCAGAAGATTTGAGGATTTGTGCAATACCCAAATTGCCGGCTTGAACAAAAAATAAAATGCGCCGAGTGGCCGGACCAGGCGCAGCGAAACGGTGAGCGGGTTGGCAATCGCGGTGTATTTCGGCGCAAGTTCACCGAAGACGATGTGCATGAAAGTGATCCCGACGAAGGCAAGCGTTACTGAAACGGATGTGACCACTGCGTGGGAATGAATGTTTGCCAAGGCGAGCAATGGCTCGATCATGTGCGCCAAAAATACTTCGCCCACCCATCCGAGCGCCAGGCTCGCGACCGTGACACCGAGTTGCGTAGCGGAAAGATAAGCGTCGAGATGCGAGCGAATGTACTTGGCAAATTTCGCGCGCGCATCGCCCTGCTCCACCAAAGTGTCGAGCTGACTCGCACGCACTTTGATGATGGCAAATTCACACGCGACGAAAAAACCATTCAGCGCGACCAGACCCGCGATGACCGCCAGCTTGGCAACAATCATTCCAGGCGAGTCCCATTGCCTGACCGGCAGGTCGGCGAGCGGCAAAACAAATTGCAAGATCGACATCATCTTCTGTAGTGGCACGCGTGTCGCCCGCGCTTTGACGGACGATTGCAGCCGACACGGCTGCCGCTACAACAAATCCTTACCAGCTCGACTTCGTCACGCCAGGGATCAATCCCTGCGAGGCAAGCTCGCGAAAGGTGAGGCGCGAGATTTTGAACCGACGAATAAACGCGCGACGGCGGCCCGTTACTTCGCAACGATTCACCACCCGGGTCGGGCTCGCGTCACGAGGGAGCTGGGCCAAACCGGCGTAATCTTTTTTCGCTTTGAGCTCGGCGCGGAGCGCGGCGTATTTCTTCACCGTCTTGCGCTTGCGGTCGTTGCGATTAATCCAGGCTGTCTTTGCCATAAGGAGCGCGCAATCTAACGGAGGGCGGCATCTTTTCAACTCCCTTTTGTTGCAGTGGCGGCTCTCCTCAGCCGCAGGAAGTTACGCCTCTCCGTTTGACATCAAACCGCAGCCGTCAAACATCAACTCTCGCGCATGATCCCGCTCTTTCGAAAAGATTTCCCTTCGCGCAAGGCCGACCTGAGTGAGGCGCTCGATGAAACCGTTCACCGCTTCGTCGAGAAACCGGGCCCGATTGTCGATGTTCGCGCGCGTGTTTTTCCGTATGTCGACGAGATCGCGGTGAACCTTGATGGCGCGATCATCGATCTGTCTCCGCCGCCGTTGGCAAATCCTGAAGGCGAAACCGGCCGCGCGTTTGAAGCAGCGGCCGTCAATCTAAAAGGCCGTCGGGTTTCGGTAGCAAGCGTGCCGCTCGATGTGCGCATGCACATGCGCGACGCGATTTTCGATTGGGGCTACGAAGCCAATGGCGACGCGGTTCTCATTCCGCGCACCGCGCGCGACGGCCAAGTCGTCATTTCCGCCGCGCAATTGTTACTCGAAGAAGCAATCATTCGCATCGTCGGCGCCAAAGCGCGCTTGTACGGCGTCGATCTCGAGAAAGTTCGTCTCTTCATGCGCGCGCGCGGCGGCCGGTCCATCGCCGCAGACATTCAAGTCCAGGCCAAGAAATTTTTCGCGCGCGCAAAGATCGACATCTACGCGCAATTGGACATCAGCGACGATTTCGTCGTGCGAATCTCACAATTGAAGTGCAAAGGGGACGGCAAGCTTGGCTCGTTCGCGTGCGCCACGCTTCAACCAATGTTTCAGAGCGTCATGGAAAAATCGTTTCCGCTGAAGTCACTCCCGCTCCTCAGCGATCTTAAAGTGCGCGACGTCCGCGTCGCGGTTGGCGACGCCGTCGATCTTACGATCGATTTTGGAAGTGTTTGATTGCGCGTTCGGACCGCCCCTACCCTACTGTCGCGCCAGGCGCCGAAACAAAAGCGCGCCGAGCACGATGAAGAGAACATTCGGCACCCAGATCAGAAGTTCGGGATGCACTTTCGGATTTCCGCGCAGCGTGTCGGCAATGATGACGAAAAGAAAATAAGCGACCGCGACGATCAACCCCATCGCAAAACCGATCGATGTTTCGCGGCGGTGCGCGGTCACGCCCAGCGGCACACCGATGATCGCGAAGGCGATGCAGGCAAACGGAAATGAAAACCGCTTATTGATCTCGGTGCGGCTCTCGCTCTGCTCGCGTTTGTTTCCGCTGTTTAATTGATCGATCAACTGTTCGATCGACATCGCGGAGCGGCTCGGCCGTTTTTTCTCTTTCTCGTAAAGTTCCTCGAGACTGATCGGCAACGTGCCTTCCTGCATGCTGATGCCGTCTTTGATTTTGCGAAGATCGGTCGGGTCTTTCTCGTCGCGCTGCTGATAACGCGCGTTGTAGAGATGCATCAGAATCCGTTTGTTCTGGAGATCCGCCTGGAGCATCCCGGTGCGGGCGAATGTCACTCGCATCGGCATCGATTTATTATCGAGCTCGAAAACGGTGATGTTCTCGAGCTTGTTTCCTTCTTTTTTGCCAACGTAAATCTTTCGCCCGGGAAATTGGTCGATTACTTGATCGCTGCCGAAAAGCGCCATCGGATCGCGCGTCGCGAGATCGAAAATGGTGCTGCGAAGTTTCTTCTGAGTGGCGGGCGACACATCGACGGTGAGCCAAAGACAAAGCAGCGTGCAGACGAGCGAGATCACCCCGAGTGAAACGGCCACGCGCGGAACGCTCACGCCATTGGCGCGCAGCGCTATCAATTCGTTATCGGCCGAGAGCCGGCCGAACACGAGCAGGATCGCCGTGAGCAATCCCCACGGAATTGTGAAGATGAGCGAAAAAGGAAATACGTAGAGAATGAACGCGATCAAATATTCGACCGGCACGTCGTGATTCACGAGCAGCGGCAGAAGTTTTCGGAAAATATTTCCGATCACCAGGACCAAACTCAGCACCGCGATCGCGAATGAAATACTCACGATCAATTCGCGACTGACGAATTTGTCGATCAACTTCATGGACGGCGAACGTTAGCACAAAATTACACCGACGGACGGGCGATTGAGTGCAATCGCCCCTACCAAAGGTTCGTTATTTTGCTAATCTAGGTGCGTGGACAAGATCGACATCTACGACGTTGCGATTATTGGCGGCGGACCGGCCGGCAGCACAGCCGCGACGTTGCTGGCGAAAGCCGGGCGCCGCGTCGTTGTTTTCGAACGCGAAAAGTTTCCTCGCTTTCACATTGGCGAATCGCTTCTGCCATTCAGCATGCAAGCGTTCGATCGGCTGGGCATTCGCGAAAAACTCGACGCAACGTTTATACCGAAGTACGGCGGCGAAATTATGTCGGCTTGCGGAACGCGCGGCGTGAAATTTTATTTTAAGGACGGTTTTCGCTCAAAGCGAGATCGCGCTTATCAAGTGACGCGGTCGGAATTCGACAAGGTCCTATTGGATCATTCGCGCGAGAACGGCGCCGAAGTTCGGGAGGAAACCGAAGTGACGAAGATCGATTTCAGGAAGGATCGCATCCAAATCGAAATCGCCGATGGCGGCGGTGGAAGATCGACAATCGATGCGCGCTATCTGCTCGATTGCAGCGGCCGGCAAACAATGCTCGGCGGTTTGTTCAAAGTGAAAGAGACTTATGAGAACCTGCAAAAGTTCTCCGTCTTCGCGCATTATGAAAAGGTCGACCGCTTGCCGGGCAAAGACGCCACTTTGATTCGAATGGTGCGCGGTCTCGACCGTTGGTTCTGGCTAATCCCACTCACCGACACGCGGACCAGCGTCGGCGTCGTGATGGACACGGCGACCTTTCGAAAAGAGAAACTTTCGCCCGAAGCGGCGCTCGAAAAATTCATCGCCGAACAACCGTTGATGACCGAACGAATGAAGAATGCGGTTCGCGTGTCGCCTGTCTACTCGGCGGGAGATTATTCGTATCGCAATCGCCAGTTAGTGGGAGATCGCTGGCTAATGGTCGGCGATGCCGCAGGTTTCATCGATCCTGTATTCAGCAGCGGCGTTTTTCTCGCGATCATGTCGGCCGAGAAAGCTGCCGACGCGCTTGACGAAGTTTTGAGCGACGAATCGAAACGGGCGCGGGTGTTCAGGCAGTACGCGAAAACGATCAATCGCATCATGGACATTTATCTGACGTTCGTGAATGCATGGTACAGTCGCGGCAAAGAATTCCTCGAAGTGTTTCTAAATCCGACCGAGACAATGCAGATCGCGGCGGCAGTGAACGCGGTGCTCGCGGGCAATGCTGGCAAGAGTTTCGCAGTGAAATGGCGGATGTGGGTTTTTTACTTTTTCGTTTACGCCCAGCGGTTCTTCGCGTTTTCGCCGCGGCTGCCGCTGCTCGCGCAGCGAGAGAGCGGCGCTCGTTCGGCCGAACCGGTTCGCGCGCTCTCATGATCTTTCCGGCGGTGGAAGGCAATCGCGCGCTCATCTTTGTCGCGGCGCTTTTGCTTTCGGGCTGCGCGACGACTTCAACGCATCAGTTCGCCGAACCGAAAGGCGATTGGCAAACGCGAACGGGTCAATTGATGTATCACAGCGCGAGGAGAACCGTCATCGGCGATGTCGTCATTCGCACTTCGAGTACCGGCGACTTTGAACTCACCTTTTCAAAAGGACCGGGCGTGAATCTTTTCGTTCTGCGCCAGGATGAACAATTCGCGGAAGTGAAAGGCGCAATGGCCAATCGCGGTTGGGCGGGCCCCATCGAACGCGCACCGGAGCAATTGCGCGGCTGGTTGGAATTACGCGACGCGATCAACCATTCGAAAGATCGACATCTCCTGCGGCACAAATCCGGATCGGAAACTTTCGTTTTCCGATTTTAAACGCGGCGGCAATCGCGGAAGCTGAATCATGCGGATGAGCGAAACAATCGCGCGCGTTATGGCGCAACGACGCGCGTTTGTCTGGCTCGGCGTGATCGCGGTCGGCGCGGTCTGCCTCGTAATTCTCCTCACACGAATCCAAATCGACTCGGACGTGATCAGTATGTTGCCACGCGGATTTCGTTCGATCGAAGGATTGAAAATTTACGATCGCGATTTCGAGCAGACGCGCGAACTGACATTTGCATTGCGCTGTCAGCCTGAGGACGTCGATAAGCTTGAAGAATTCGCGCCAGTGTTCGCGGAGAATCTTCGGAAACAACCGTGGTGCGAGCGCGTTCTTGCCGGTTCGCCAATGGAAACGCCCGAAGGCGTTCGCGATTTGCAATCGATCGCCGTGCCGCTGCTCTTGAATCTCGAGCCGAGCGCGTTCGCGCAGACGATGTCGATCTTGCAACCGGAAAAAATTCGGGAGCGACTTCATCGCTTGCATCAGGAGATCGAAGCCGGCTCCCCACGCCCGCAGTTTGAATTGGAATTCGATCCACTACGAATCATCGGCCCGGCGCTGAAGCCTTTCGCCGTGGCGAACGCGATCGAGGAGGAGCAACCGCTCACGTCCCCGGACCGGACGTTGCGAATTTTTCTCGCGGTGACAAATCAACAATCTCTCAGCGCCTTCGAATGTCAGCGCTTGATGCGGCAAGTGAATGCCTTTCGCGCGCGCGCTACCGAGGGATGGAATGGCGGAGCGCTCGAAGTTTTGATTACCGGGCGCGCGGCGTACGTTTCGGAAATTTCGTTGAGCATGCGCTACGACATCGTGGCCACGCTTGGCAGCTCCGTTTTGCTGGTCGGTCTAGTTTTCTTCATCGGCTTTCGCCGCTGGGCGCCGCTCCTTGGAATGGGATTTGCGCTTTTGCTTTCCTGTCTCGTTGCGCTCGCGGTCGGATTGCTCGCCTTTGGCAGGCTGCACATGGTCGCGGTCGGCTTTTGCTCCATCCTGGTCGGTCTCGGTGTGGATTTTGCGATTTTAATCTTCGGCCGATACCAACAAGCCCGAATCGATGGCGAAGAATATCAAGAATCTATCCGCACCGCGGTTTCAAAACTCGGCCGCGCGGTGTTTTTCGGTGCGCTCACAACCGCGGTTGGATTTCTCGCGTTGGTCCTGAGCGGCTCGATGGGTTTTTCGCAACTCGGCGTGCTCATCGCGATCGGGATTTTTTTCGCAGGCCTTTTCATGTGCACGATCCTTTTCTTGTTCATCCGGCCCTCGCAGGCGCCACAGAAACACGATTGGGTGTTCGAAGTGGTGAAGAAATATGTGCGCTGGAGCGTCGCGCGGCCGATGCCGTTGATCATCATCGCCGGAGGAATTTTGCTCGCGTTGAGCGTTGTAGGTTTCTCGCCGGTCCCGCCGCTGCAATTTGAAGCCAGCACGCGTGCGCTCGAGCCGAAGAACAGCCGTGCCGGCAATGCGCTACAAACGATCATGGACAAAATGCCGACGCGTTGGGAGCCGGTGCTCGCAATTGTGCACGCTCGCAACGCGCAGGAGATGCATGATGACTGGCAGGCGATCCAAAACCACTGGGCTGAGCTTCAAAAGGCCGGGAGATTGAAAGGATTTTCGACACCGGCGGCACTTTGCCTTTCTCCGGCTTGGATGAAAGAAAATCGCGAAACTCTTGGCAACGTGGATATTCCGGTCGCCCGACAGGCTCTCGATCAAGCTTTGAATGTGGAGGGGTTCAGTCGCGACTCCTTCGCTCCGGCATTCACAATTTTGGACAGCCTTCAGGCAATCGCGAGACCGGAAACGCCCCTGCCCGATTGGCGCAAACAGCTCCCGAAAGGATCGGGCTGGTGGTTTCTGGTCGACCGCTACTTTGCCAAAGATCCGCTGCTCACGACTGGATTTGCGACAACGACCGCGCCGGTGACGACGCATGCCCAGCAACAGGAGCTGAGTCGCGAATTGCCGGTTCAGGGGGTGCCGATGATTTTGTCCGGCTGGGCGTACGCGCTCGCCGAAATGCAGCCGTGGTCCCATCATCAACTTCTCATTATCAGCGCGCTCATGGCGCTCTTCGATGTCGGTCTGCTCGCAGTCCTGTATCGCGATCTTCGCCTCTGGTTGATCCAGGTGATCACGCTCGCGTTCGGGATCGGCGCAATGATTGCGACAATGAAACTGCTCAATCTCCATTTGAACCTTCTCAACGTGCTCGCGTTCCGTCTCGTTCTCGCGATCGGGGTCGATTACGGCATTTATGTCGTGCTGATCTGGGAAAAAACACGCGAGCTCGAGCATGATGTTGCGGGCGTCATCAAGCCGGTGATTCTCGCCGGGCTGACCGCGGTCTGTGGCTTTGGCTCGTTAGGCTGGGCGCGAAATCCGTCACTCAGCGGACTTGGCATTGCTTGCGCGATCGGAATTTTTTGGAGCCTGGTCGCGACGATCTTTTTTGAGCTACCGGCAATCGCTGCGGCCAAACCAAAAGTGTGGGACGAAAAGGAGTAGGATCGACAATTGATAACATCGACAATGTTTATGCGCAGCTCCCCTCTCCTGCTTTGCCTGCTCGCTTCCGCATCAATCGCGCGCGCTGAATCGTTATCGGAGGCGGAGATCAAGAACTTGTTCGCGCGAATTTCAGAGCGGCGAACGGCGGCGCCCGACGTCCACGCGGATTTCCAGGAGCAAAAGACGATGCGGCTGATGACGAAACCAATCGTGAGCGCCGGAAAAATCTGGTTTCACGCGCCGAACAAATTCCGGCGAGAAGTCAGCGGCAATTCGCCGAGCGTGACGGTCAGCAACGGACGCGATCTCTGGATTTATTATCCGAACTTCAAATCGGCCGAGCATTACGCGTTAGGAAAGCGTTCGCCAGTGGATGCGGCGATC
>DATBCV010000041.1:0-2339 GCA_036270275.1 Chthoniobacterales bacterium
CATAAAATAAACTTCCTTTCTTGATCATTCGCCGCGATACGACCTCAAACTGCGGCGAGTTTTTTAACCAAGCGCGTCTTTAGCACAGGGCCTGCCACTGCGGCGAATGTCGATCTAAGCGGTTGTTTTCGAAGGAGAAATGCGGATTTGCGTTAAATTCTGAGTCGCTCGAAACGCGACAACGCGTCACGAATTCGATTCTTGGGGCCACTGAATGTGTGACACCGCGGCATAACGCCTGCTCGTTTGGTGCGTGTGAATTCAATCCGCAAAGTCGAGGCTGACCCCGATATTTTCTTTCATTGCCAACATTGCAAGGCGGCGTTGGTCGCAACGCGCTCGGCCGCGGGAATGAATTTGACGTGTCGAAAATGCGGACAACAAACGCTCGTTCCAGCACCGGAAGGACCGAGCGAGACTGCGCTCGCTTACGCTGACGAAATTCGCGGCAAGCTCAAAGAAAACGAATCGCAACGCGCGGAAGTGACCGGTTACATCAATCAACTCACGATCCAGTTGCACCGCTGGCAACTGCGTTTGCAAACGTTGAACGATCGCAAAGCGCAGCTCGAAAAAGAACTCGGCGGAAAGGTGTAGAGGCGGCTGTCCCCAGCCGCACATTCCCGCGCGTGAGGACCCGCGCCCCTACAACGAAAATGATTTTGCGAATCTCGCGCACGCGATAACTTTTCGCGTGCAGCAGTATCACGATCTTCTCCGCCTCGTCTTGGAAGAAGGTCAGCCGCGCGCCGATCGCACCGGCACCGGGACGTTGTCGATCTTCGGTGCGCAAACGCGCTTCGATCTTCGGCCCAATGGTCCCGGATTTCCGCTGCTCACAACGAAAAAGCTGCACATCAAATCGATTATTTACGAGCTGCTTTGGTTTTTGCGCGGCGATACGAACATCAAATATCTCAACGAACACAGCGTCACCATTTGGGACGAGTGGGCGGATGAAAAAGGAAATCTTGGCCGCGTTTACGGCGCGCAATGGCGGGACTGGCGCGGCGAAAACGGCGTGCGGGTCGATCAGATCGACAATTTGATTTCGCAGATCAAAAAAAATCCGAACAGCCGGCGACTGATCGTGAGCGCGTGGAACCCGGCCGAGATCGAGAAGATGGCGTTACCGCCATGTCACGTGCTGTTTCAGTTCTATGTGTCCGCCTCCGCCAAGGCTACGGCGGATTCGTCCAACGGCGATCAGAGAGGCGAGCTCAGTTGTCAGCTTTACCAACGCAGCGCCGATTTATTTCTCGGCGTGCCGTTCAACATCGCGAGTTACGCGTTGCTCACCATGATGATCGCGCAAGTTGTCGATCTTACGCCCGGCGATTTCGTTCACACCTTCGGCGATCTGCATCTCTACAACAACCATCTCGACCAAGCACGCGAACAGCTGACTCGTGAATGTCGATCGCTGCCGCGAATGAACTTGAATCCTGCAGTAAAAAATATTCACGATTTCAAATTCGAAGACTTCGATCTGATCGATTACAACCCGCACCCCTCGATCAAAGCGCCCATCGCGGTTTAACGGCGCCGCCTTTTGAATGGCGAGCGGGCAACTTGCGTCCAATTCGCGGGTTTAAGACGGAGTGAGGGCTTTCTGGGCAACAGTAATTTTGTTTTCAGCCGCGACGATCGCGCGGGCGCAAGATGACCATCCGTACCGCGTCGAGATCGATCTCAGCCAGCAACGCGCTTTTTTGCTGCGCGGCCGCCATGTCGTTATGGAATCGCCGATCTCGAGTGGTCGCTACGGTCACCTGACTGAGACTGGTTCGTTCAAGGTCATTGAAAAAGAGCGAAGTCATTCCTCGAGCATCTATGGGAAAATTGTCGATGCTTCCGGCCGCACAATCATCGCGGATGCGGACGTGGACATGCGCGTGCCGCGCGGCTGCAGATTTGTTGCGGCGCCGATGCCGTATTTCATGCGGTTCCACGGTGCGGACGGAATGCATGCCGGCTATTTGCCCGGTTATCCGGCGTCGCACGGCTGCGTACGGATGCCGGATGAATTGGCGGTCGCGTTTTACAATGCGGTCGATGTCGGCACGCCGGTCACGGTGTTCGGTCGGACGCCGCGCACGAACCAATATTATCAGCAATACGGCGGTCAATCACCACAACGCCGACCGGCGTGGCCGTGGTTCGGACAACAACAGGGTCCGCAGTACGAGCCGCGTCCGAGGATTTACGAATCGCGTCCGCTATATCCGTAATCCAAATCTTTAGGGGAAGCTGCTAGCTTCCCGTTTTTCAGACAGAGACGCTAACAGCGTCTCCTACAGAAGAGCAAACTACGGCCGCTGCTCCGCGTTTTTCTTGAC
>DATBCV010000042.1:0-4690 GCA_036270275.1 Chthoniobacterales bacterium
GCAATTGGAATGCCGAGCGCGTTGGCGATTGCCGCGATCAGCTTCGGCACGATCACACTTTTGGTCCTGGCGCGCGTTCGAAAACAATGCGCGGAGCCGCCTGGAATCTCCGAGACGACAATCGGAACGCCGACGCCACCGCCAGTCGCCGCGACCGTTTAATGATCGCGTTCTCCACTTGCTGGAATTCAGGCCGCCACACCGATGGCGCGGAGATGTTGCGCGAGATTGTCGATCTTGGCTTCGATCGCGTTGAGCTCGGTCACGGCATTCGCATTTCGTTGATGCCGGGAATTCAAAAAATGTTTGAGTCGGGCAAAGTAAAGTTCTCCAGTCTGCATAATTTCTGTCCGCTGCCCGTGGAAGTGATGCACGCCTCGCCGGATTGCTACATGTTCTCGTCTCCTTATGGAAAGGAACGCGAGCGCGCGATCAAACAAACATTTCAAACGATTGATTTCGCGGAGCGCCTCGGCGCGCCGTTTGTCGTGATGCATTGCGGGGAAGTGTCCATGCATCCGAACACGGATTCGTTCGTGAAGTTTGCGCGCAAAGGTGATCTCTTCTCGCGCGAATACGTTCGAAAAAAAATTCGGGCGGTAGAAAAACGCGAGGCAGCGTCGAAATCGCACATCGAGCGCGTGAAAGATTGTTTGAAGCGAATCGCGGAGTACGCCGCGGGAAAGAAAGTGAGATTTGGAATCGAAGGCCGCCGCGGTTACGAAGAAATCCCGAGCGAGCGCGAGCTGCCGGCATTGCTCGATGAGTTGAATTCGCCGCAGTTCGGCTACTGGCACGACTTCGGCCACATCCAAATCAAAGAGAACCTCGCCTTTGTCGATCACGCGGAGTGGCTTCGCCAAATCGGGCCGCGCGCACTGGGTTGTCACGTGCAGGATTGCATTTGGCCCGCGCAAGATCACCAGCCGCCGTTCGCCGGAGATGTCGATCTTGAAAAGCTCGTGCCGCTCTTGCCAAAAGATTGCGCTTGGGTTTGGGAAATGAGTCCGCGAAAAACGGCCGAGGAAATCAAAAGCTCGGTCCAAGTTTGGAAAAAACATTTCGGCGAATGAAGAAAATTCTCATCACCGCGCTGCAACTTACGGTCACGGTCGCGCTCCTCATTTGGGTCTTCCACGACCCGCAGCAACGTCAAAAAATGGCCAAAGCTCTGGCGCAGGCAGACTATTGGTGGGTAGTCGCTGCCATCGTTGCCTACGTCATTGTCGAAATTGCGGCGGCCGTGCGTTGGCAAATTCTGCTTCGCGTTCAACAAATTCGTCTTTCCTTCCCGCGACTGGCCGGTCTGTTTTTGATCGGCATGTTTTACAATCAATTCCTGCCGGGCGGCACCGGTGGCGATATTATTAAGAGCTATCTCCTGCTCAAGGAAACGCCGGACCACAAAGCGGGTGCGCTGCTCGCAGTCGTTTTTGATCGATTGATCGGGCTCGTCGCCCTCGTCACGATCACCGTGACGCTAGTCACTCTTCGCTTTGATTTATTGTGGCGAACGCCGGTGACCGTGGAATCGGGCTTCACGCCGCATCAACTTCTCATCGCGCTTGCCATCCTTCTCGGAGTCTCAATTTCCGGTTTGGCTGCGAGCTTTATCATCAGCGGTTTCAATCTCTTTCATCTCTTGCCGGCCAAATTCCCCGGACGAGACAAACTAATCGAGATCGCCGCCGCGTATCATCTTTACGCGCGACATTGGATCGCGACTTCATTTGCGTTTGGGGCGTCGCTCGTCGCTCACCTGGCGACGTTTGCCACATTTCTCTTCGTTGCCTACGCGCTTCATGCAGAAGATGTGCGCAAAACGCCGCCCGCGCCGGTGCCAGCAGTCGATTTCTTCGCGGTCATGCCGATTGAACGAACGCTCACCGCCGTCCCAATCAGTCTTGCCGGAATCGGCCTTCGCGAACAACTCCTCCAGGTCATGCTGAACAACATCTGCGGCGTCACCGTTGAAAAATCCAAGCTGATCGGGTCGCTCGGTTTTCTTGTCATTCTTATCTGCTGCGCTCCGGGTGGACTTGTTTACTTCTTCTACAAACCGAGCGGCGTCGCCAAGCGAGTGAAGCTCCGCGAAATGCAGCGCGAAGTCGCGACGGCGGAACATGAAATCCCCGAGCCGCAATGATGCGCTCTTTCAACTTCCAACGCTCAACGCTCAATTCAAAGGCCGCCGCTGCGGCTCTGCCTTGGGCGTTGGACGTTCAGCGTTGAGCGTTGGAAGTTTTCTTCGTAAATGCTCAAGAAAACAAAGTCTGCGCGCAGATCCCGAAGCCGATCTGCGCGCGCGCGCCCATTCGTTAGCGCTACTTTCGCGATGACGGTCGACGGAAAAATTACGACACGCGATTTCACGCCGGTCGATTTCACTTCGCGCGAAGACAAACAGTTTCTTTTCCACCAGCGCGCGCTCGCTGACGCGGTAATCCTCGGCCACAGCACGCTTAAACGCGACAACGTCCGTCTCGGCGTCCCGGAAGATTTGCGGGCAGCGCGAATCAAACGCGATCAATCGCCGGCGCCATTGCGCGTGATCGTTTCGCGCGAGGGCAGGATCGACATTCGGCTGAAAATTTTCCAATCGGACATTTCGCCGATCATTATTTTCTCCACCAAACGAATGCCGCGCGACGTTCGCGCGACGCTGCGGGAAAAAAATGTCGCAGTTCATCTAAGCGATAGTGAAGATGTCGATCTTCGCGAGATGCTGCGCATTTTGAGTCGCGACTACAAAGTCCGGCGTGTTGCGTGCGAAGGCGGTCCGATTCTTTTTCGGTCCATGCTCGAATGCGGATTTATCGATGAGCTCAATCTCACAATCGCGCCGTTTTTGTTCGGCGGTGCCGGCGCGCCGACGCTCACCGGTTTGAGTAAGGAATTCCTGCCAAAGAGCGTGCACTGTGTGCTAAAAGACATGCGTGTGGTCGGCGACGAATGTTTTCTGACTTACCGAATTCGCAATAAGGCGCGCAACTGAGATGCACAAAACGAATTCAATCGTTATGCAAGCGCCGAAGATGTCGATCTTCGAGACGGCGGCGAATCTGGAATTGTGGCCGAAGATCCTGCCGCACTATCGCTACATTCATTATCTGGAGCGCGCCCCAAATCGAAACGTCGTCGTGATGGCGGCGAAGCGGTCCGGGATTCCGATCAAATGGACTTCCGAGGAAATCATCGATCGTGACCGCGTCGAAATTCGCTTCAATCATCTCAAAGCGTTCACCAAAGGCATGCACGTCGTCTGGGCTTTCAACGAGACGCCCGACGGCGTCCGCGTTGAGATTTTGCACGATATGAAGTTCCGCATTCCGCTGCTCGCGCCCATCATGGAACCGATCATCGGCGACTTTTTTATCGGCAACATTGCCAACAAAACTTTGCGTTGTATGAAACAATATGTGGAGGCGCGCAAAGTTGTAGCGGCGGTCGCTGACCGTCAAACCTAACCATGAGTCGAAGACGCGTTGTCATCACTGGTCTCGGCCCGATCACTTGCATCGGCAAAGGCGTCGAAGGTTTTTGGAATGGAATTCGCGCCGAGAAAACCGGGATATCCAAGATCGACAATCTGGATGTGAGCCAGTTCGGCGTTCGCGTTGCCGGACAGATTAACGATTGGGACCCGGAAGAATTTTTCCCGCCACATCGTTTGAAACGGCTGGATCGCTACGCGCAATTCTCAGTCGCCTCGGCCAAGCTCGCGCTCGACGATGCGCGGATCGAATATTCGCACGACAAGCCGAACGATCGAATCGGTGTGAGTTTTGGCACTGCGCTCGGCGGTGTTTGCAAAGCGGAGGAACAATACATTCGCTTTCTCAAAAAAGGCGCGCGCGGAGTTCAGCCGACTTTGGCGGTCCAAGTCTTCGGCGGTTCGGGGCACTCGAATATCGCGATCGATTTTGGACTTCGCGGAGTTGGAACGACAAACTCGAACAGTTGCGCCAGCGGAACGGTTTCGGTCGGTGAAGCGCTTCGTTACATTCGTGACGGTTTTGCCGATGTTATTGTCGCCGGCGGGGCGGAAGCGCCGTTGACCACCATCACGATCGGCGCTTTCGACATTATCAAAACGATGAGTCGCAACGAGGATCCGCAGATCGCGTCCCGGCCGTTCGACAAGTTGCGCGACGGTTTCGTCATGGGCGAAGGCGCGGCCTCGTTGATTCTCGAAGAGTACGAACACGCGAAGACGCGCGGCGCGAAGATTTACGCCGAAGTCCTCGGTTACAGTTTGAACAACGACGCGTTTCATATGACAACGCCGTTGCCGAGCGGCGATTCTTGTATCCGCGCGATGCGCGACGCGCTCGCGGATGCGCAACTTTCGGCGGACAAAATCGATTACGTGAACGCGCACGCAAGCTCGACGCAGTTGAATGATTCCGCTGAGACGATGTCGATCAAAGAAGTTTTCGGCGAGCGCGCCAAAAAGATTCCGGTCAGCGGCACGAAGGGTTATCATGCTCACCCGCTCGGCGCGACCGGCGCGATCGAGGCATGCATCTGCGCGTTAGCGATGGATCGACAATGGGTGCCGCCGACGATTAATTACGCGAATCCGGACCCGAGCTGCGATCTGGACGTTGTTCCGAATCACGGGCGCGACGCGGAGTTAAATTATATTATGAGCAATTCATTCGGCTTCGGTGGAATCAACGCGTCGATC
>DATBCV010000043.1:0-12447 GCA_036270275.1 Chthoniobacterales bacterium
TGCGCGTTACAAGCGCCTGCGCGGATTCAATGTGTTGCATCCGATGGGCTGGGACGCGTTTGGTCTGCCGGCCGAGCAATACGCAATCAAAACCGGACAGCATCCCGCGCTGACCACGCGCGAGAACGTTGCGAAATTTAAATCGCAGCTGAAGCGGATCGGTTTTTCCTACGATTGGCAGCGCGAAATCAACACAACGCATCCCGGTTACTTCAAATGGACGCAGTGGATCTTTCTCAAGATCTACAATTCCTGGTTCAATCCCAAAACGAACAAGGCCGAACCGATTTCCACTTATCGCGGCGAAGATCCCGATTCCGTCCGTCTCGCTTACGTCGCCGATGTGCCAGTGAATTGGTGTCCGGAACTCGGCACCGTTTTGGCCAACGAAGAAGTCGTCGAGGGCAAAAGTGAAGTCGGCGGATTTCCGGTCGTCCGCCGGCCGATGCGGCAATGGATGTTGCGGATCACCGCGTACGCTGAGCGATTGATCGACGAGCTCGAAGGCCTTGATTGGCCTGCCGGAATAAAATTACTTCAGCGGAATTGGATCGGGAAAAGCGAAGGCGCAGAGATTGAATTCAAGATCGACAATCACGATGCGGGCATTCGGGTTTTCACAACGCGCCCTGATACACTTTATGGCGCTACTTACATAGTGCTCGCACCCGAACATTCGCTCGTTGACCAAATCGTGACCGAAGAGCAATGGCCCGCGGTTCGCGAGTATCGCGAGCGCACTGCGCGCAAAAGCGATCTCGAGCGAACCGAGCTCTCGAAAGAAAAGACGGGCGTATTTACCGGCGCCTTCGCGATCAATCCCGCGACCGAAGAGAAAATTCCGATCTGGATCGCCGATTACGTTTTGCTCGGTTACGGCACGGGCGCAATTCAAGCGGTCCCCGCGCACGACGAGCGCGATCTCGAATTCGCGCGCAAATTTGATTTGCCAATTCGCGAGGTGGTTCAACCGCCGGCCGGCGAGGATCCGATCGGCTTCGTTGGCGAAGGCGTGGCGATCAATTCGCCGATCATCGATGGACTTCCCTCGCGCGAAGCGATCCGCGAAATCACGGCGTGGCTGGAAGAGCGCGGGCTCGGCAAGCGCGCGATCAATTACAAACTGCGCGATTGGTTGTTCTCGCGGCAACGTTATTGGGGCGAACCGTTTCCAGTTGTGTGGGAAAACGGAAAGCATCGCTCGTTGGAAGAAAATGAACTGCCAGTCGTGCCGCCGCCGTTAGAAGATTTCAAGCCGACCGGGACCGGTGAGCCGCCGCTCGCGAAAGCGAAAGATTGGATTCGTTACTCAGACAATGCGACGCGCGAATTGAACGTGATGCCGCAGTGGGCGGGATCGTGTTGGTACTATTTGCGATTTTGCGATCCGCAGAACGATGAGCGGTTCGTCGGCGAAGAAGCCGAACGCTATTGGGCGAGCGGACATCATCCGGGCACTGTCGATCTTTACGTTGGCGGAACCGAGCACGCGGTTCTTCATCTGCTTTACGCGCGTTTTTGGCACAAGGTCCTCTTTGATCTTGGCTATCTCTCGAAACCAGAGCCGTTCCAACGTTTGGTGAATCAGGGAATCATTCTCGGCGAGGACAGCCAGAAGATGTCGAAGTCGCGCGGCAACATCGTCAATCCCGACGACGTGATCGAGCAATACGGCGCGGACGCGTTTCGTTGTTACGAAATGTTCATGGGCCCGCTCGAACAGATGAAACCGTGGAGCATGCGCGGCGTGGAAGGAGTATCGCGTTTCCTCGCGCGCGTTTGGCGTTTGATGATGTCGGAGAATCAAGCGGGCACGTGGGAATTGTCGCCCACAGTCCAAGATGTCGATTTTACCAAGTCGCAGCAGAAGACTTTGCACGCGACGATCAAGAAAGTGACCGAAGACATCGAGTCGCTCTCATTCAACACCGCCATCTCGCAAATGATGATTTTCGTGAACGCGTTCACCAACGCCGAAGCCATTCCGATCGCGGCGATGCGGACGTTTCTGATTTTGCTGAACCCATTCGCGCCGCATCTCAGCTCGGAATTGTGGGAGAAATTAAAATCGCCGGGCGATATCACCGAGCAGCCCTGGCCGAGCTACGATGAGAAATTCCTCGTTGAAGATGAAGTCGAGATGGTTGTGCAAGTGAACGGCAAAGTGCGCGAGCGCATGACGATGTCGATCCACGCGAGCGAGGAAGAGGTTCAGGCCGCGGCGCTGGCGAATCCGAAGATCAAAGAATTGCTCGCCGGTAAATCGCCGCGCAAAATCATTGTCGTGCCGAAGAAATTGATCAACATCGTCGTATGAAAATGTGGAAAGAGTTCAAAGAATTCGCGGTCAAAGGTAACGCGGTCGATCTCGCGATCGGCGTGATCATCGGCGCGGCCTTCGGCTCGATTGTAAGCTCGCTAGTCAAAGACATCATCATGCCGCCGATCAGTCTCATCACGGGCGGCTTGGATTTTACGAACAAATTTATTGTGCTCAAAGCCGGCAAAGACGGCGCCGCATCGTTCACGAATGTCGCCGATGCAATCAAAGCCGGCGCAGTGACCTGGAACTATGGCAACTTCGTCACCCTCCTGATTAATTTCCTTATCGTCGCATTCGCCGTTTTTCTTTTGGTGCGCGGGATCAATCGAATGAAACGGCCGAGTCCAAAAGCGGAACCGGTGGTGAAAGATTGTCCTGCCTGCACGATGTCGATCCCGATCAAGGCCAGACGTTGTCCGCACTGCACGTCCGAACTTTCGGTGTAAATAGGCGCTGAACGGCGCGCGGACTGCTCACTTTTAGAGCGTGCGGCCGGCTCTGAGATTGTTCGCGACGGGAAATATTTCCTTGCTTCGCGGACCTTCGATGCTATTTGAGGCCGCGGAGTTGCAAATGCCGAAATGCCTTAACCTTGCAGCGGCTCTTGCTGTTGCTTTTATTGTTGTTGGTTGCGCCGAGCAATCAGTTATTCACAAGCCAATCGCTGCCGTCGAAAAAGCGAACTCGCATCTCGGCCGCATGTCGAACGTCCGCACGACAGCTTACAACCATAAGGAAGCGGGCGGACGCAAGAATGCGCTCGGAACGTATTTGTCCGGCCGCCACGTCATGAGTGCGGCCGCAGATTGGTCGCGGTTTCCTCTCGGGACACGATTTAGAATTTGCAGCACTCGCGAAGAATACATCATCGACGATTACGGGACTGCACTGGTCGGCACGAATACGATCGATCTTTACAAGCCGACGAAGCTCGAAATGAAACGCTGGGGCGTTCGCGTGGTGGATATCGATGTTCTACAATGGGGCTCGGAGCAAAAGAGTGTCGAGGTTCTCGGCCCGCGCGCCAAACATTCACAAGTCCAATCGATGCTCGTGGCGCTGCACAGGAAGACGCCGTCCACAACCGTGGCGGTAGCTTCACGCACGACGCCATCCACGAAAAAGGGCAAGAAGGTAGCTTCGAGTGCAAAATTATCTTCGGCGAAAGCGAGTTCGAAGCAGCTGTCGGCGAAAAATTCTTCGAGTCGCACTTTGGATTGATTAACGGCGCAGCGCGTCGATTTTCCCGAGCATGAAAATTCTTGTCGTCGGGGGCGCGGGTTACATCGGCAGTGTTTGTGCCGAGCTCTTGCTCGACGAAGGACATACGGTGTCGATCTTCGACAATTTGAGCGAAGGTCACCGCGCCGCGATCGATTCTCGCGCCGAGTTTTTTCAAGGCGATCTGCAAGATCGACAATCCATCGAAAGCGCGCTCGCGAAGACGAAGCCGGATGCGGTGTTGCATTTCGCCGCGAACGCTCTGGTCGGAGAATCGATGCAGAATCCGTCGAAATATTTCCGCAACAACGTGGCGAACGGCCTCAATCTTCTCGACGCAATGGTCGCGGCCGGCGTGAAGAAGATCGTTTTCTCTTCCACCTGCGCGATCTTCGGCCCGCCCGAGCGCGTGCCAATCGATGAAGAAACACCGAAGCGACCGATCAATCCTTACGGTGAATCAAAACTGGCCTTCGAAAAAATTCTCCGCTGGTACGATGAGATTCATGCGCTGAGATTCACTGCGCTTCGTTATTTCAATGCCGCCGGCGCTTCGGAGAAGTTTGGCGAGGATCATCGGCTGGAAACGCACTTGATTCCGAACGTGCTGAAGGTTGCGCTCGGCGAAAGAGCGCAGGTCGAGATCTTCGGGACTGATTACGAGACTCCGGACGGGACATGCGTTCGCGATTACATCCACATTCTCGACCTCGCGCGCGCGCACATTCTCGCGCTCGATTCGGACAAGAGTGAGTTTTACAACCTCGGCACCGGCGGTGGCTCGAGCGTTCGTGAGGTGATTGATGCCTGCCGCAAAGTCACCGGCCGCACGATCGACATCGTGGAGAAGCCGCGCCGTCCCGGCGATCCGCCGCGCTTGATCGCATCGTCGAAGAAAATTAAGGGCGAGCTTGGTTGGACGCCGCAGTTTCAAAACCTGGATGCAATTATTGAGAGCGCATGGAAGTGGCATCAGAAATTTCCACGCGGTTATGAAGATTAAAATAAAGCGCCCGCGAATTTCTCCGCGGGCGCTTTAAAATTTTCGAATCGACTATCGATCTGCCTGATTTACGGCTTTGTCGTGGTCGTCGTCGTGGTTGTTTCCTTTTCAGTGACGATTGGTTTTGCCAACGTCACTTTGCTGACGACCATGCGGTCGCCTTCTTTAACGTAGGTGTAAGTAACCGGCATGTCCGGCTTGAGCGCCGACCATTCCACCGTTCGCCCGCTGGGATCCACCAGCACGGTTTTCTTGGTGTAGTAATATTTCACCGGCTCCGCGCTCGTTTCCGAGCGAAAAGTGATGTAATCCGAGCCCGGCGTGTAAGCCGTGATCGTGCCCGAGCCGTTCATCGTGCTCGTACTCGTCTCCGTTACGGCAGTCCCGGCCGCCGCGTCTTTCGTCGTCACCGTTGTTGAAGTTTGCGCCACTGCTGTGACAGCGACCAATCCGCAAGCGACGGCCAATATTTTCGCTAATGTAGTTTCTTTCATAGTTGTCCTTTGCTTTGGTTAACCAATGCTTTTTGTTGTGAAGAGCTTTGACTTCAGGAAGCGGCGATTTATTCGACCGCATAAGTGGTTCGTGCGCAGCGGTCTTTTTGGTCTTTGAAATGATGCAATCGCTCCCAGGTTTTCGCGATTTTTTGCCGGAGGATTGCGCGGCGCGGAATTACACTTTCGAAAAGTGGCGGGATGTCGCGCGCCGCTACGGCTTCGTGGAATGGGACGGGCCCGTTCTCGAATCGACCGATCTCTACCGGAAAAAGAGCGGCGTGGAAATTGTCGATCAACTTTTCAATTTCACCGACAAAGGCGAGCGCGAAGTGTCGATGCGCCCCGAGCTGACGCCGACTCTCGGGCGCGTAGTCGCCGCTCACGAGCGCGCGTTCAAAAAGCCGCTGAAGTGGTTTTCCATCGGCCAATTTTACCGTTACGAAAAACAACAGCGCGGACGTTTGCGCGAACATTACCAATTGAACTGCGACATCATCGGCGAAAGCGATCTCGCGGCCGACGTCGAGCTCATCGCGCTTTGCATCGACATTTTGCGCGGCTTCGGACTCGCGGAAGAAGATTTTGTCGTTCGCATCAGTGACCGCGAATTCTGGACTGACTTTTTGCGCGAGCACAAGCTTCCGGCCGAGCGTTGGGAGGAAGTTTTGCAGATCATCGATAAATCGGGTCGAGAACCGCGCGAGAAAACCGAACAGAAGTTAGGCCAACTGGCCGCGCCGGTATTTTCAGTTTTCGATAACGGCGGTCGCAGCGAAAAGCTTGATCGCATCGTAGATGGTCTTCGCGCGCGTGGCCTGGCCCGTTTTGTCGAGATCGATGTGAAAATTGTGCGCGGCCTCGCGTATTACACCGGGACCGTTTTCGAAGTGTTCGATCGCGCGGGAAAATTTCGGGCGATCGCCGGTGGCGGTCGTTACGACAATTTAATCAGCCTGCTGAGCGACGATGCGGCTTCGATGCCTGCTCTCGGTTTTGCGATGGGCGACGTCGTTCTCGGCGAACTCTTGCGCGAGCGACCGGCCGCGCGCGAGAAATTGGAAGCGGCGATAAAAGATCAAAACAAGATCGACATCTACGTTGTCATCGCGAAGGAGGAGCGTCGCGGGCTCGCCTTGGAGCAAATTCAACAACTTCGCGAGCGCGGTTATCGCGTCGATTACCCGCTCACCGCTGAGAAGGTCGGCAAACAATTTCAGAACGCGGAGAACGCCGGCGCGTCGCTTGCGCTGCTTTATGGCGACGAATGGCCGCAGGTAAAAATCAAAAATCTCGCCACGCGCGAGGAATCGCTGATTCCAAACGATGCGCTGCTGGACAGCATCGCAAAATTCTTCAAGGTGCCGGGCTCTGGTTGACCATGTATCGCACGCACGATTGCAATTCACTTCGCAAGATCGACATCGGCAAGGAAGCTACGCTTGCCGGTTGGGTCCATGTTTCGCGCGATCACGGAGGCGTCATCTTCGTCGACCTGCGCGATCGCGAAGGTCTGACTCAGGTCGTGTTTCGCCCCGAGGAAAACGCCGAGCTTGCGAAACAGGCGCACACGTTGCGCAGCGAAGATGTCATTCAGGTTTCCGGCAAAGTCGCGCCGCGCGTTCCGGGAACGGAAAATCCCAAGCTGGCGACCGGCGAGATCGAATTAATTCCCGCGCGTCTGACAATTTTGAATCGCGCAGACGATTTGCCGTTTCCGATGGACGCTGAGATCCATAATGAAGATTTGCGGCTGACTTATCGTTATTACGATCTGCGCCGGCCGGAGCTCGCGCGTAATTTGCGGATTCGTCATCGCGCGGCAAAGGCGACGCGCGATTATCTCGATTCGCAAGGTTATCTCGAAATCGAGACGCCGATTTTGTCGAAGAGCACTCCGGAAGGCGCGCGCGATTTTTTGGTGCCCAGCCGGTTGCAACCTGGAAAGTTTTACGCGCTGCCGCAGGCGCCGCAGCAATACAAACAGCTTCTTCAGGTCGCGGGCGTCGAAAAATATTTCCAGATCGCGAGATGCTTTCGCGACGAAGATCTCCGCGCTGATCGGCAATTGGAGTTCACGCAGATCGACATCGAAGCGTCATTCGTAATGCCCGACGACATTTTCAAACTGACCGAAGGAATGCTGGCGGCGATTTTTAAAGCGACGCGCAACATCGACATCAAAACGCCGTTCGACCGGCTGACTTATCGCGAAGCCATTGGCCGGTTCGGCAGCGACAAACCGGACCGCCGGTTCGGAATGGAGCTGGTCGATTTCACGGAAGAGTTTCGATCGAGCAGTTTCAAAGTGTTTCGGGGTGCGATCGATTCCGGCGGCGTGGTCAAAGCAATCAACGCGAAAGGATTTGCCGGAATCACCATCGGCCAGGTCGACGAGCTGACCGAGATCGCAAAAACCTTCGGCGCGAAAGGCCTCGCGTTCATCAAGATCGAGAACGGGGAATGGAAATCGCCAATCGTGAAATTTTTCAGCGACGCGGAAAAGGAAGCGCTCCAGTCGAAATTAAAAATCGACGAAGGCGATTGTGTGTTCTTCGCCGCCGGCAAATGGGAAATCGCGTGCGAAGTGCTCGGCCGGATCCGGCTTCGTGTCGCGGAAATTCAAAAGCTCATTTCAGAAAAGGAGATTTGGGATTTCCTGTGGGTTTATGATTTCCCGCTTTTGCAATTCAGCGCGGAGGAAAACAAATGGAGCGCGATGCATCATCCGTTTACGCGACCGAAGGCGGAAGACATCGCGCTGCTCGACGACCCGAAAAAGTTTTCCGAGATTCGCGCCGAAGCGTACGACGTGGTTTTGAATGGCGTCGAGATCGGCGGCGGCAGTATCCGAATTCACGAACCGGACTTGCAGGCAAAAATGTTCGACGCGCTCGGCGTTAGCCCGTCGGATCAACAAGCGATGTTCGGGCACTTGCTGCGGGCGCTGCGACTCGGTGCGCCGCCCCACGGCGGGATCGCGCCCGGCCTGGATCGAATTGTGATGTTGATTTGCGGCGCGGAATCCATCCGGGACGTGATCGCATTCCCGAAAAACAATCGCGGAATGGATTTGATGTCCCAATCTCCCGCCGATGTCGATCCACGCCAGCTGCGCGATCTCGGCATCAAGCTGGCGGGTGATGCTGGCGGCCAGTCCGGAAAAGAACCGCCACCGAAAAAGTGACGATTGTTCCGAAACAAATCCACCAGGGAAATTCCATGACCGGCAGCCAACTCGGTTGCTCGTAAAGTTTGCCACCAAAAATTCCGGCGATGCTGTTGGGCAAACCGCTCAGGATCGCCACGACGATGAAGCCGGTGATCATCGCGATCATGTTGCCGCGATCGTTTCCGCGCGTTTTCGTCAGCATTCCGGCGAGAAAAATTCCGAGGACCGAGCCATAGGTGTAACCGTAAATGCCGAGCACGATCGGAATGATGCGAATATTCGGGTAAACGATGACGAGATAAGACGTGGTCGACGCGACGACGATCATCAAAACCGAAAATGCCACCGTGGCCCAGCGCACCGCTTTCAGACTTTGTTCGGCGGTTGATTGCCGATTGAAGTAGACCTCATACCAATCGCGCGTGAAGCTCGTCGCCAATGCGTTCAACGCCGTGCTGAGCGAGCCCATCGCCGTGGCGAAAATTCCGGCGAGCAATAAACCGCGAATGCCGGCCGGCATTTGATACAAAATGAAATGGCAAAACGTTTCGTTAGGCGTTTTCGGCAACGTCGGATCGGGATGCGCCTGATAATAAACCCAGAGCAACACGCCGATTGTCAAAAACGTGAACGCGATCGGAATGTCGGCAAGACCGGACAGGACCACCGAGCGCCGGCTGCGGCGCACGTCCGGCGCGGTCAACATTCGTTGCACCATGTCTTGGTCGGTGCCGTGGGTGGACATGGTCATGAATGTCGATCCGATCAGGCCGGCGAAGATCGTGTATTCAATCGCGAACATTCCTTTCCATTTTTCCCAGCCGTGTTTCGCAGGATCGAGCCCAGTCGTGATGAGATCGGAAAGATGAAACGGGCCGCGGCGCGCAACGATTTCATTCCAGCCGCCAGGAATCGCGAAATACAAAATGCCAACCGCGATGACCGCGCTGCCGATCATGATTGAAGCCTGAATGAGGTCGGTCCAGATGACCGCCTTGATTCCGCCAAGCGTCGTGTAGATCGCGGTCAAGAGAACGATGGCGATTGTCGATCCAATATAAATCCAGAGCGTTTCCGTTTGGTTGGGGCGCGCGCCGGAAATCATTTCGTATGCAAGGGCGAGGGCGATTGCCGCAACGTAGAGACGCGCGCCGGACGCGAGCAATCGGGTGAAGAGAAAAACTCCCGATGCGGCGTTCTTCGTCGTCACGCCGAAGCGCGCGGTGAGATATTCGTAAATCGAGAAAACTTTGTAGTCGTAATACGGCTTGATGAAAATGTAGCTGACAAGAACGCGGGCGATGATCGTGCCGAAGGCGAGCTGGAGATAAGTGTAATTGCGGAGAGTGAAGCCTTCTCCCGGCGTTCCAAAAAATGTTCCGGCGCTGGTTTCGGCGGCGATGAGCGAAGCGAGCACGGCCCACCACGGAATCATTCGCCCGCCAAGCGCGAAATCGGCGAGGTCACGCTCGCGCCGGCCCATGTAAAGGCCGATCCCGATGATGACGACGAAATAAATCAGCAGGACCGCGCAATCGATTGCGAGCCGGGCGTCCATGTCGATCTTATGATGAATGACGATTGACGAATGTCGAATGACGAAAGTGCGCGCCGCCGATTTCGATTTGGCGAAGACGCTCGAATCGGGCCAGGTCTTTCATTGGGAGAAGCTCGGCGACGGGTTTGTCGGCACAATTGACGACAGTGCGGCATTCGTTGACCAGCGCGACGATTTTCTTTTCACGAATGTTGATCCGGCTGTCGCGCAAAGGTATTTCGCGCTGGATCATCCGCTGAGCCAGATCTGCGCCTCTTTTCCAAATGACGACGCGATGAACAGCGCAAAAAATTTCTGTCGCGGGTTGAGAATTATTCGGCAGCCGAAATGGGAATGTCTGGCGACGTTTATTTGTTCGTCGATGAAGCAGGTGGCGCACATTCGGCAGATTTCGCACAAGCTGCGGCAACGATTTGGCGAGCCCCGTGAGATCGAGGGCCACGTCGTTTATACATTTCCCACGGCGCAACGAATCGCCGCGAGCTCGGAAAAAGAATTGCGCAAGTGCGCGCTCGGTTATCGCGCGAAAAATTTGTTGGGCACGGCGCGGCTGGTCTCGAGGGGCGATGTCGATCTTGAGAAGATGTCGATCTTGTCCGATGTCGATCTTCGCGAGCGGTTGTGCGCGCTGCCGGGCGTGGGCGCGAAGGTTGCTAATTGCGTGATGCTCTTTGCCTACGAGCGGCTACGCGCGTTCCCGATCGACGTTTGGATTGCGCGGGTTCTGCGCGAAAAGTATTTTCCACGCGCGCGAAAATTGAACGCCGCGAGGCTGCGGGCGTTCACAGAGAAATACTTCGGCGACCATGGCGGATACGCGCAGCAATATTTGTTTCATCATGCGAGGACGAATCGAGCCCAAAGTGGGACGCGACAGCGCGTGTCCCTCCATGACAAAGAGCGGCCCGTGAAGTAATCTTTCGATCCAGAATTCATGAGCACCGCGGAGTTCATCATCGGCCATTCGGAAGACGACGCGGCCGAGCGCAAAAAAGAAGCGCGCAAAATTTTTTTGGCACTGCTTGCCGCTCTCGTCATCCATTTGCTAATCGGCTACGGGCTCGCCGTCTTTGGCGGGCTGCTTTACTCGCCATTTTCGCCGACGGAAGAAGAAAAGCCGGTCGAGCTCACGTTTGTCGATCTTCCCGCGCAAGCGCCGGCGAAGAACACGATGTTCGTGAACAACGACGAATCGAAGCAAACGGAAAAACCGAAAGAACAAACGTTCGAATCAAACGCGAACTCGATCGCCGCGAGCGAACAAGCGGCGACTGGCAGCATGCCGTTGACGTCGCAGGACGGAAGCGAAAGGACGAAGCTGGATTTCCAATCGCAGAACGCGACCTTGGCGAGCCAAGGCGCGCAACCGCAACCGAGCGTCGCGCCGCAGCAGGAAATTACGCCGCAGCCAAGCGCGCAGCCCACCCCGGAAACGAAGTCGCAAGAATTCGCGATGCTGACTTCAAAGCCGACGCCTCGCCCAACCGCAGCGAGCACTCCGCAGACGCCGAAGTCCTCGTATCAACAATATAAAGAGCGAACGAAACTTGCCGGCTCCATCACCAATCGCGGCACATCGAGCGTGAATGCAGTCGGCACTCCGCTTGGCCGTTATCAGAAAACGATGTTCGATGCGGTCGGGTCGCGTTGGTACG
Source organism: Chthoniobacterales bacterium (assembly GCA_036270275.1). GTDB lineage: Bacteria > Verrucomicrobiota > Verrucomicrobiia > Chthoniobacterales > UBA10450 > AV40. The sequence continues at coordinate 11,427 of DATBCV010000043.1, forward strand.
CCTACATCGAACAGAAGGCCGACCTGGTCAGTCTCGGAACAACTCGCGTGACATTTTTTGTGGATCGCAGTGGAGCGATAAAGAACTTGAAGGTTGCGAGCAACGATTCGAATGAAGCATTTGCAAACGTTTGTCTGCAGGCGATTCTCGATGCCAAGCTCCCGCCGATTCCCGAAGACGTAGCGAGCACGTTGCCGCCGGAGGGTTTGGAAAGCGAGATTGCGTTTACCACCTTCAGTAATCGATGATTTGATATAGCGATGTTCAACGTTCTTGAAACAATCGGAGGATTTTTCGCCAAAGGCGGCATTTTTATGTGGCCGCTGCTGGTCTGCTCGATCGTTTCGCTGACGGTGATCATTTTGCGAACGCTCGCCTTGCGTGAAAAAAATGTTCTGCCGTTGACGATCGAGAGCGAGATGGAGCGGCTCGCGCCCGGAGCGAATCCGGAGCGTTTGTTTCGCATGGTCCAGCATGATGCCTCGTCGCTTGCGAGAATCGTCCGCGTCGCGCTCGGTCATTTGCGCTGGCCTCGCTCCGACAATGTGGAAGCGGTGCAAACGCGCGCGCGTCACGAAATGGTCCGTTTGGAAAAAGGCCTCGTCGTGTTGGAAGTCATCATCGGCATCGCGCCGTTGATTGGGTTGATCGGCACCGTGTCGGGATTGGTGCACGTCTTTGCCAGTCTCGGCGTCAGCGCCGGCTCGGCTGATCCAAAGCAAATCGCGCACGGAATTTCCGAAGCGCTCAATTGCACCGTGTTCGGTTTGGGGATCGCGGTGCCGAGCTTGATCGCGTTCGTTTATTTCTCGAAAAAAGTGGAAGTGTTGTCGGTGGAGATCGAATCGCTGGTCACCGATTTGCTTTCCAAATGTTATTACAACCGCATCCCCGGAAGAGCGAAGTCGCCCCAGGTTCCGGCTCAACCCGTGACGCCCGCGCAACCGGTCACGCCCGAAATCGCGCCGATGGCGTGAGACAAGATCGACATCTGTGAAATTCGCCGTTCGCAAACGCCGCG
>DATBCV010000044.1:0-7037 GCA_036270275.1 Chthoniobacterales bacterium
AATTTCAATTTCTCCAAAGGTGCCGGCGTTGCCGCTCCGGAACGTGTGCGTGGCGCTCGCGCGAGCGCGGAACTTCTTTCCGTGCTCGGATTGAAACCAAAGATCGGCCGGGATCTGACAACCGCGGAGGATGTCGATGGAGCGCCGAACGTCGTTCTGATCAGCGACAGTTTGTGGCACAAGCAATTTGGAGGAGCGGCCGATGTCTTAGGTCAGCGCGTTTTGATTGACGGATTGGAACGCGAAATTGTCGGCATTTTCCCGGCGGAACTGCAGCTCGCGCGGAATCCGGATGTCGTTATCCCACTCGGCGAAATCGTCAAAGAACCGGGAATGCAGAACCGCGATAATCATCAGGGGTTCTGGGCGGTTGGCCGTCTCAAGCCAGGGGTGACGATGTCGCAGGCGCTCAGCGATCTGAACGCGATCGCGGTTGATCTAGAGAAAAAATATCCTGAGACCAACACCGAGCGCCGTGTGGTCATGAAACAGCTATTCGAGCAAACGGTGGCCGATTATCGCGAGAATTTGAATCTGCTGCTCGCGGCCGTGATTTGCGTGTTGCTGATCGCCTGCGCGAACGTTGCCAATCTGCAATTCGCCCGCGCGCTAGCCCGCGGCCGCGAAATTGCCGTGCGAGTTGCGCTCGGCGCGAGTCGTTGGGCCATTGCGCGGCAGCTTTTGGTCGAGAGCACACTGCTCGCATTGATCGGCGCGCTCGCCGGCGTTTTACTGACCTTGTGGAGCATGGACGCGATTCTCGCGCTCGCGCCAGCGACGGTCTCGCGTTTTCACGAAGCGACGATCGACATCAACGTGCTCGGTTTCACAACGATCGCCGCTGTGCTCGCCGGAATTTTGGTTGGCGCGTGGCCGGCCTGGAGAATTTCCAACACCCAGGCAATCGCCGGCGCGCTTCATGAAGTCGGCGGTCGGGGCTCGAGCGCCGGCGCCGGACAACAACGGATGCGGGCTGCGCTTGTCGTCGCGCAAGTTGCACTCGCGATTGTTTTGCTCGCGGGCGCGGGCCTAACGCTGAAGAGTTTTTGGCACGCGCAGAATGCGCCGCTTGGTTTTAATCCGCACGGCATCGTCACCTTTCCAATCTCGTTGCCCGAAGCGAAATACAAAACCGAGAAGCAGCAAAATGCGTTCTGGGACGCTCTACTCGAGCGCGTCAAAAACATTCCGGGCGTCGAAGCCGCCGCCATCAGCGCGAACAGTCCTTTCGATGACAACGAGTGGGACAGTTATTTTCACGTGACCGGCACTCCGCCAGTGCCGCTCGGCCAGGAACCGTCCGCCGAGGTCAATCCAGTGTCGCCCGATTACTTCCGCGTCATGGGAATGTCGATTTTGCGCGGCCGAAATTTCGCGCCGGAAGATCAGCCGGGCGAAAAAGGTCACTCGCGCTCCATCATTATCGACGAGTCTTTTGCTCAAAAATATTTTCGCGGCCAGGACCCGATCGGTCAGCACATCGACGACAACCAGACTCGAGAGAAATCGCAGCCTCCGATGACGATCATTGGCGTCGTGACGCGGACCCGAAACGAAGCGCCTGGTGAAAACAACGTCGAAAAATTGCAATTGGTTGAGGAATATCTCCTCGCGTCTCAGGATCCGCAGAACTCGAACAATCTCCACCTTCGCACGAATCTCACCGACATCGCTCCGCTGATCGCCGCAGTCCGGGGCGAAGTGCACGAGCTCGATGCGGACCAGCCCATCGGCCAGATCACAACGATGGACCAGGCGATCGCGGCTAGTCTCGCCACGCGCCGGCTGACCATGGTTTTGCTCGGCGCGTTTGCGTTTGTTGCGCTCGTGCTGGCGAGCGTCGGTCTCTACGGCGTCATGGCGCTGACTGTCACGCAACGCACACGTGAACTGGGAATCCGAATGGCGCTCGGCGCCGCGCGCGCAAATATTTTCCGACTTGTCCTTGGGCATGGCGTCTCGCTCGTTGCAATCGGAGTCGCGCTCGGAGTTGCCGGCGCGCTAGCGGTCGGCCGCGTTTTGACTTCGCTCCTTTACAACGTCGCCGCGCTCGATAGCGCCGCGGTTCTCATCGCAATCATTTCACTCGGAGCTGCGGCTTTCGTCGCCTGCTTCGTTCCTGCTCGCCGCGCCACGCGCGTCGATCCCATCGTCGCTCTGCGAACTGAATAAACCATGCGCTTCACTATGAATAATCCCGTCATGTCGATCTTAGCCTTCTTCGCGATCGCGCTAACTGCTTCCGCCGCATCCGAAGAAATTATTAACCGCCAACTCGCCGCTGCGCCCGGAGGTAAACTCGTCGTCGACGTCGCTTTCGGGTCACTCAACGTCACCGCCGGTGCGGACGACAAGGTCGTGCTCGAAGCACACCGCGAGATCGATTTCCACGATGAAGCGAAAGAAAAGGAATATCTCGCCAGCGTTCCAATCACTTTCACGCAGGAAGGAAACGTGGTGACGGTTCGTTCGCGCGGAAAATTTTCGAACGATTGGAACATCGGCCACCGTCATAACGACGCTCGCTATAACATTCGCGTTCCGAAAAAATTCGAGCTCGCGCTGCGGACGGACGGCGGCTCGGTCGATGTGAGCGATGTCTCCGGTAATCTCAAGGCTCACACTAGCGGCGGGACGATGACGTTCGCGCGATTGGAGGGAACGCTCGATGCCGAAACAAGCGGTGGTTTCATTCAACTCGAAGCTTGCAAGGGCAAGATCGACATCGAGACAAGCGGCGGCCACATAAAAGTTGCGCAAGGAGAGGGGACTCTCAACGCTCGCACTTCCGGTGGGCATATCGAAGTGCGCAATTTTTCCGGCGACACCGAAGTTAGAACAAGTGGAGGCCGACTCGATCTTGAAAGAGTTTCCGGCAAACTGATTGGGAAAACTTCGGGGGGCGCAATTCGCGCATTGATGCCCGGCGCGCTCATCGGCGACATAAAATTGCAAACGAGCGCCGGGAACATCGACCTCGCAATTCCCGCGAACTCCGCAGTGTCGATCGATGCGAACACAAACGCGGGTGAAGTCGTTAGCCGGCTCCCGCTTCAAGTGACCGATGTTCGGCGGGAACATCTCCGCGGCATGCTCAATGGCGGCGGAAAGTCAGTGCTGCTCGAAACCTCCGCCGGGACCATCACGATCAAAGCTTCGTCCCAGGAAGTCGCAAATCGTTAACGAATTATATTATGCATGACCTTCGCCTCGCTTTCCGGCAGTTGATCAAAAATCCCGCGTTCGCGGCCGTTGCCATCCTCACTCTTGCGCTCGGCATTGGCGCGAACACCGCGATTTTCAGCATCGTCAATGCGGTCTTACTTCGGCCGCTGCCGTATCCGGACGCGGACAAGATCATGGTATTGAGTGAATCGTCCGGGCCCGGGCAGGATTTTTCTGTTGCCTTGCCGGATTATTTCGACTGGCAACGCGATAACCGAGTCTTCGAACATCTTGCCTGCACGCACAAGGAATCCCGGAACCTCAGCGGCATCGCCGGTCGCGAACCTGAACGCATCTCGTGCGCATCGGTCACGCGGAATTTTTTCAACATTGTCGGATTATCACCCGAAATCGGCCGCACCTTTAGCGAAGACGAAGACAAGGTCGGTGCGCCGACCGTGGTCGTCATCAGCGATCGTTTATGGCGGCGCGCATTCAACGCCGATCCCGCGATTCTTGGAAAATCGATCACGCTGCACGATTCGAGTTACACCGTCATCGGGGTGATGCCGCCGCAAATGACCTCGCCACAGGACAGCGATGTCTGGTTGTCGATGATGCGAAGGAGCAACAACCCGGTTTGGATGCAGCGGTTCATCCACCCGATGCTTTTCGTTTGGGGCAAACTCAAACCGGGCGTGACGGTTGAGCAAGCGCGTGTCGAAATGAAAACGATCGCCGCGCGTTTGGAGAAAGCGTATCCGGACACAAATAAAAACGAAACGGCCACGGTCACGCCGCTTCTGGAAAATCTCGTGGGCAAATACCGGACCAATCTCACTCTGCTTCTGGGCGCGGTGGGATTGGTCTTGCTCATCGCTTGCGCGAATCTGGCCAACTTGTTCGCCGCGCGCGGCGCCGCTCGCGCCCGCGAGTTCGCCATCCACGCCGCCGTCGGCGCGAGCAGGGCCCAGATCGTTCGAAAACTTCTGCTCGAAAGTTTCGTCATCGCGATTCTCGGTGGCGCGCTCGGATTTTGCATCGCGGTGTGGTTGCGCGACGCCTTGGTCGCGCTCGGGCCTGAAGGCGTTTCGCGGTTCCAACAGATTTCGTTCGATCTGCCCGTCCTCGGTTTCACGTTCCTGATCGCTTCGCTGACCACGATTGTTTTTGGATTGTGGCCGGCCTGGCAAACCTCCCGCGCCGATGTTCAGCTCGCATTGAAGGAAGGTTCCGCCGGCAGCGGCGATCCGCCATCCGCGCGGCGCGCGCGTGATTGGTTTGTGATTAGCGAGATCGCGCTCACCTTGACGCTGCTCGTCGGCGCCGGGCTCGTTCTCAAAAGTTTTTCGCGCCTTCAATCGCTCTCGTTAGGCTACGAACCGCGCGCACTCTTCACCGCGCGTTTCGAATTGCCGTGGAAAAAATATGACGATCGCGGCAAGATCGACATCTTCGCCAAGACGGTCCTCGACAAGGTGCGCGGGGTTCCTGGCGTCCAAAGTGTCGCGGTCAGCTCGAACGGTCCGCTCATGGGCGGATGGCAAACCGGTTTTTGGCGGGAAGAAAATCCGCGGCCGCAGCCTTCCGAGATGTTGAACGGCGATCTCGAAGTCGTTGGCGGCGATTATTTCGCGACGCTCAAGGCGCCCTTGCTGCGCGGTCGCACGTTTAACGAGCGGGACACAAAAGATTCGCCGCCCGTCATCATTATCGATCAGGCGATGGCCGAACAATATTTCCCCGGCGAAAATCCAATCGGCAAACGCCTCGGAGTTGACGCCGGCAACGATGAAGAAGGCTGGGCGATGCGGGAAATTGTCGGTGTCGTCGCGCGGATGCGCTTTCATGCGATCGACGAGATGGCGCCGTTACCGATGATTTATTGTCCGTTAGGCCAGGCGCAGAGAACGAGCCTCACTCTTTTCGTAAGATCGACAATGGCCCCGGCCGCATTGGAGCGCTCGATTCGTGACGCGCTAACTTCGGTCGATTCTTCTCTCCCTGTTTTCGATGCGCGCCCAATGTTCGACCGCGTTCATGAAACTTGGGGCACGCAACGTCTCCTCAGTTTTCTATTCTCGATCTTTGCCGGACTCGCGCTCGTGCTTGCGACGATCGGCTTGTACGGATTGCTCGCCTACACCACGCTCAAGCGCGTTCGTGAAATCGGGATTCGTCTCGCCCTCGGCGCGCAACCTTCTCAAATCCGCACGCTCGTTCTTTCTCACGGAATGCACTTGCTCTTGGTCGGGTCGGGCATTGGCCTGCTCAGCGCCTTCGCCTTGTCGCGCGGGATGCAAAGCGTGCTTTTCGACGTCAAAGCGCTCGATCCAAAAATTTATCTCGGCGTCGGCGCGTTACTTTTCGTGGCGACGCTCATTGCTTCCTGGATTCCGGCGCGCCGCGCGTCCCGCGTCAATCCGATTGAAGCTTTACGAACGGAGTAATTCACCATGCACAATCTTCGCCATTCCTTGCGCAGTTTAATCAAGCAACCGCTCTTCAGCGGAATTGTTATTCTGACTTTTGCTCTCGGCATTGGCGCAAACACCGCTGTCTTCAGTGTGGTGGACGCGGTCATGTTGCGCGCGCTTCCTTTTCCGCAGCCCCAAAAGCTCGTCATGCTTTTGCTTTACGACATGAAGGCCGGCGCGGCTGAGATCAATCAAGACCAAACGTGTTCTTATCCGGACTTTGCCGATTGGCGTTCGCAAAATCGCGTCTTCGAGCAAATGGCCGTTTACACGAACAATAGCGTGACCACGTTGACGGAGGGCGGCCAAGCGATCCATGTCCAGGGCGAAGCTGTTTCCGCGAATTTATTTTCACTTCTCGGCGTCCAACCAATTCTTGGTCGCAGCTTTCTCGCCAAGGAAGACGAACCGGGCAATCGCGTTGTCATTCTGAATCACGCGTTCTGGCAGCGTCAGTTCGGCGGCGATCCAGCAATCATTGGCAAAGTAATGACATTCAACGGCGAAAAGTTCGAAGTCATCGGAGTGATGCCGAAAGGATTTCAATTTCCAATCGGCACTTTCGACCCGGAGGTCTGGACGACGATGTCGATGTTACGCGCGAGCAATGACGGCTCGAAGCCGATGACGGAGCAGCGCGGCAACGATTTTCTGAAATGTGTCGCGCGCCTGAAGCCGAACGTTTCGCTCAATCAGGCGCAGGCCAACATCGACACGATCGCCGCGGCCTTGCGGCAGCAATATCCGGACTCGAACACGAACGTCGGCGTAAAAGTCGTTTCGTTGGCGAGAGCAATGGTCGGCAAGGCTCAATCCGCTTTGTTCATGCTTTGCGCGATGGCGGGATGCGTTTTGCTCGTCGCCTGTGTCAACGTCGTCAATCTTCTTCTGGCGCGCTCGATTTCCCGACAAAAAGAAATTAGCATCCGCACCGCGCTCGGCGCCGGACGCTGGCACCTCATCAAGCAATTGCTTTCTGAAAGCTTCATTCTTGCCGTAATCGGCGGCGCGGTTGGATTGATGATCGCAATCTGGGCGCTCGATTCATTTAAAACATTTTTGCCGACTTACATTCCGCGCATGAATGAAGTTTCGGTCGATGTCCGTGTCATGACGTTTACCGCGCTCGTCAGTTTCGGCTCGGCATTGCTTGCCGGACTTTTGCCGGCATGGCGCGCGTCTCATCCGAATATTGCCGGTGCAATCAACGAAAGCTCGCGCGGTTCGACCGAAGCCGCGCACAGCGGACGCACCCGCTCGCTGTTGGTCGTGGCGGAAATCGTGCTCGCGTTGGTATTGCTCGCGAGCGCCGGCTTGCTTGTTCAAAGTTTCGTCCGGCTGCAAAAAGTGCATCCGGGATTTGATCCGAACAACATTACGACCGCGCGCATCGCG
>DATBCV010000045.1:0-4863 GCA_036270275.1 Chthoniobacterales bacterium
AGCGGTTCTTTTCACCTTTCCCTCGCGGTACTGGTTCACTATCGGTCGCCAATTAGTATTTAGGCTTACGCCGTGGTCGGCGCAGATTCATACGAAGTTTCACGTGCATCGTATTACTCAGGAAATCCCTAGGCGTGCTCCAGTTTTCGGTTACGGGCTTGTCACCCTCTATGAGGCGATTTTCCATTCGCTTCACCTAACCTTTGCACTACCACATCGGGCTCCTACAACCCCGATCGATAAATCGATCGGTTTAGCCTGTTCCGCTTTCGCTCGCCACTACTTACGGAATCAATTTCTTTTTCTTTTCCTCCGGTTACTGAGATGTTTCACTTCACCGGGTGTCGCGATGCTTGTGCTATGAATTCACACAAGCTCGAGCAAGTGTTACCTCGCTCAGGTTATCCCATTCGGAAATCGACGGGTCAAAGCGTATTTGCCGCTCTCCGTCGCTTATCGCAGCTTGTCACGTCCTTCATCGCCTATTGGCACCAAGGCATCCATGATGCGCTCTTTGTAGCTTGATCAATCTGTTCCGATCCTTTTGCGCTCGAAAGCGCGCAGGATCAGAGATTCTTTGATAACTGAAACTCTCCTGGCCCCGATCCAAAATCGGGGCACAGATTTTCAGACTCAGCTCTTAAAGTTGTACTTTCTTACTACCCTGTATGTAGATGTCAAAGAACCAGCATTCGCGTACATTTTAGAGCACAAAAAAACTCAACCTCGTGCCCGGACGATCTGTTTTCCGCGGTCGCGGAATTCAAAACCCGGGACAAAATTGAGTCCAATTTGCAGTCCCAAATGTACAAGAACAACCCCGAACGCATTCGAGGCCCGCTGTCCAGCGGGTCACCAAATTAGCGCATTCGGTGAAGTCGTCAACCTTCGCCAACAGAAATTTTCGTAGAGTGTTCGGCAGCGATTCATCTTTCACTGCATCAGAAGTTTACCGGACAGGGTTGGGGCTGCGCCCGGCCTCGGCAATGCAAAAAATTGATCAGAGCCGTGGCCGCTTCGCGGCGAGCGAAGGATCGACATTACAATTTGCGCGGCCACCGCGGCCATGATTAGCATCCCGGTAATGCAACGCAGCGATGGGCGGGCGCCCGATCAAATTCGCCCGATTAACTTCGAGCTCAACATCGCGCCGCACGCGACCGGTTCCGTCCTCGTTTCGATGGGCAAGACGCGCGTGATTTGCGGCGTTACTGTCGAAGAAGTCGTGCCGCGTTGGATGAAAGAACAAGGCGTCACCGGCGGTTGGCTCACTTCTGAATATTCGATGCTTCCATATTCAACCACAACGCGGAGGCCGCGCGACATTGCCAAAGGACGGCTCGATGGCCGCAGCACGGAGATTCAACGACTGATCGGACGATCGCTGCGCGCAGTTGTCGATCTTGAAAAACTCGGTCCGCGCACCATCTGGATTGATTGCGATGTATTGCAGGCTGATGGCGGCACACGCACCGCCGCAATCACCGGCGCGAGTCTCGCGGTTGCACTCGCATGCCGAAAATTGGCAACGGAAAAAATTGTCGATGCGCCGCCAATCAAAAAATTAGTCGCGGCGGTCAGCGCTGGAATTCTCGACGGACGCGCGATTGTTGATCTTAATTATGACGAAGACAAAGCCGTCACGGTCGATTTCAATCTGGTCGCGACTGAGGACAGCGATTTTGTGGAAGTGCAAGGCTCCGGTGAAGAAGCGACCTTCGCGCAATCGGAAATGGAATCGATGCTGGCTCTCGCGCGCAAAGGAATCTCCGAGTTAATCGCGGCCCAACGCGCCGTGCTTGCGCGCATCATGGTTTCGCCGTCGGAAACTTAAACAATTTGCCGCGGCGCATTGTTTGCTTTAAAGCGAATCGCGGCTCATGAAAAAAGCGCTCATCACCGGAATCACCGGGCAGGACGGAAGTTATCTCGCCGATCTCTTGCTCGAGAAAGGTTACGAAGTTCACGGAATCATCCGCCGCGCGAGCACCTTCAACACTTCGCGCATCGATCATCTGTACGCCGATCCGCACATCAATGGCGTGAAAATGTTTTTGCACTACGGCGATCTCGCCGACTCAGTCAATCTGGTGAAGTTGCTTTACCAACTAAAGCCGAACGAAATTTATCATCTCGCCGCGCAGAGCCATGTGCGCGTGAGTTTCGACATTCCGGAATACACTTCCGATGTCACTGGCGTGGGCACGATTCGAATTCTCGAAGCGATCCGCGAAGCAGGCTTGCGCTCGAAATTTTATCAAGCGTCGAGCAGCGAAATGTTCGGCAAAGCGCAAGAAGTTCCGCAAAAGGAGACGACGCCGTTCTGGCCACGCAGTCCTTACGGCGTGGCGAAAGTTTTTTCGTACTGGGCGACGGTGAACTATCGCGAAAGTTACGGTTTGCACGCGAGCAACGGGATCTTGTTCAATCACGAAAGTCCGCGACGTGGCGAAACGTTCGTGACGCGCAAAATCACGCGCGCGGTCGCCGCGATTAAACAAGGTCTGCAAAGCGAATTATTTCTCGGCAATCTCGAAGCCAAACGCGATTGGGGTTACGCGCCGGAATACGTCGAAGCGATGTGGCGAATGTTGCAACATGACGAAGGCGATGACTTCGTCGTCGCCACGGGCGAGACACATACCGTCCGCGAATTTGTCGAAGCCGCCTTCGCCCATGTCGATCTTGACTGGCAAAAATATGTGAAGCACGATTCGCGGTACGAGCGCCCCGCGGAAGTCGATCTGTTGATCGGCGATCCAGCGAAAGCGAAAAAGGTCCTCGGCTGGGAACCGAAAGTGCATTTCAAAGATCTCGTCCGCATCATGGTGGACGCGGACATGGAATTGCTTTCGCGCGAAGCGCCGCGCAAGCATTTGGGCAAATTGCCCTAACGAATCACGCCGAGTGCGTGATTTGATTCGGCCATCTGCGTGGCCTTCGGGCCTAACTCCGGAATTACCGCCGTTAACGGCGTGGTAATGATGGACACCTGCGCTCCGGGGCCGACCTGGCTGTAGAGATTTACGATATCCACCGAGCGCATCCGGATGCAGCCGTAGCTGGCCGGTCGTCCGATGTTCCGTTCTTCCGGCGTGCCATGAATGTAAATGTCACGCTGAAATGCGTTCGCGTTTTGGCCTTGGCGGCCGCGCAGCCAGATGATTCGAGTCACAATCGGATCGCGTCCCGGCGCGTTCACCGTCACCACTTCGCCCGTCCGGCGCCGGTCTTTGAAAACTGTGCCGGGGGGCGCGCCGTCCCCGATCTTGTCCGCGATTTCAAGTTCGCCGAGCGGCGTTCCGTAACTGCCGGGCCGATCGCTTAAGCCAAACTTTGAGGTCGAGACCGGATACAGCGCGACGAGTTTTTCTTTTTGGAGCAGCGCCAACTTTTGATCGCGAACGCTGACGACGATGTGATGTTCCGTGTCGCGCGGCGCCGCGCATGAAGCGAGCAGCGTTGCGAGCGCAGCGACGAAAATGCGTCGCGCCAAGACGATGTCGATCTTTCTTAAAAAATTTTTACCCACGATCAAATCGGAAGAATTCTTGTGCAGTTGCAGTGGTTGCGCCAGCGATTTCTTCAACCGCAATGTCTCGCCCGCGCGGGAATTGCGCTTGGTTTTTTATCGTTGGCCGGTACAAGGAAAAAATGCCGGGCGAGCCGCAACCCAAACTACGCTTAGAGATTGGGCACGTTCTCTTCCTCGATATCGTCGACTACTCGAAGTTGCTCATCAGCGAGCAAGGCGCGCGGCTGCAAAAGCTAAAAGAGATCATCTGGGCGACCGAGCAGTTCCGGGCCGCGCAAGCCGAAGGTAAGCTGCTGCGGTTACCGACCGGCGATGGTGGCGCGCTGGTTTTTCGGACCAGCCCGGAAGCGCCGGTACTGTGTGCGCAGGAAATTAGTAGAGCGCTGAAGTCGCGCCCAGACCTGCCGGTGCGGATGGGGATTCACAGTGGGCCGGTCAACGAAGTCAGCGACCTGAATGAACAACTCAACATGGCCGGCGCTGGCATCAACTTCGCCCAGCGAGTGATGGATTGTGGCGAGGCCGGGCACGTTCTGCTCTCCAAGCATGTCGCGGACGACATCGACGATTATTCGGAGTGGCGTCCGTATCTGCACGATCTCGGCGAATGCGAAGTGAAACACGGCGTACGCGTCCACCTCTTCAATTTGTATGGCGAGGATTTCGGCAATCCGGCCGTGCCGGCGAAAGTGCAGAGCGCGGCGAAACTGGCGCGGACAGGTTCGCGGACTCCGTGGCTGATCGCGGCAATGGTCATGGCGCTGGCGGTTATTGCTGCGGCCATGTTTTGGCAACGTTCGCAACGCACTTCTGCGCCGCAGTCATCGAATGCCGCGCCGGAGAAAAGTATCGCAGTCCTGCCATTTGAAAATCTGAGCGACGAAAAACAGAACACGTATTTCGCTGATGGCGTGCAGGACGAAATTCTAACCGACTTGGCGAAGATCGCTGACCTCAAAGTGATCAGCCGCAGTTCGGTGATGCAATACAAGAGCGGTGTCGCGCGCAATCTGCGGGAGATCGGACAACAACTCGGCGTGGCGCACCTAGTCGAAGGCAGTGTGCAGCGCGCGGCCAACAAGGTTCGCGTCAACGCGCAGTTGATCGACGCCCGCACGGACGCGCATCAATGGGCGCAGGTTTACGATCGTCCGCTCGACGATGTCTTTGCCATTCAGAGCGAGATCGCCAAAGCCATTGCCGAGCAGTTGCAGGCCAAGCTTTCGCCTAACGAGAAGGCGGCGATCGAAAAACCGCCGACGACCGACTTGGCTGCCTTCGATCTCTATACCCGAGCCAAGACTCTACTCCTCTCAACCACTTTCGGC
>DATBCV010000046.1:0-16454 GCA_036270275.1 Chthoniobacterales bacterium
TCAATTGCACAAACGCGTTCAAGAAGCGGCGTTTCAAGTCGGATTGGATCCGGAGATGCGCGCCTGGCATCCGCATTTCACGCTCGCGCGTTGCCGCGATGTTTCGGGCGGAGAGCTCCACAAGTTTTTGAAATCAAACGCCGACTTCGACGCCGGACTGTTCCGCGTGGAAGCGTTTCATCTTTACTGCAGCGAGCTCACTCCGGCCGGACCGATTCACAAGTGCCAATTGTCAGTCCCTGCTCGATAACGGCGCCGCGATGTGCTCGAGCGAACGCCGTTCCGCAGCTACTCCCATCCAAAGTTCGACAACGCCGCCGATAATCATCAAGACCGCGGCTGAAAGATAACCCGCGAGCAGCGCATCCCTCGAACCGGTTTCGACGATCCAACCAAAAAGCCACGGCGCGAATACGCCGCCCGCGAGCGTCCCGATAGCATAGAAGATCGCAATCGCGAACGCGCGAATCTCGAGCGGAAAAATTTCACTCACCGTCAGGTAGGCCGAGCTCGCCGCGGCCGAGGCCACGAAAAAAATAATTGTCCAGGCAATCGTCTGCGTCTGCGCGGTCAACAACCCCGACCGAAATAGAAAACCGCTGATCGCGAGTAGGATTCCGGAAAGCCCGTAGGTTGCGGCGATCATTTTTTTGCGACCAACGGTGTCGAACAAATGCCCGAGCACGAGGGGGCCGAAGAAATTGCCGATGGCGAAGGCGAGAAGATAGCCGCCGATATTTTGCTCGGGCACGCGATAGAACCGCATCAAGACGAGTCCGTAGGTAAAAAAGATCGCGTTATAGAAAAATGCCTGCGTCGTCATTAGGACAAAACCTAAGAACGAACGGCGTCGATGTTCGTGGGCAATCGCGTTCCAAATTTCGCGCCACGGTGTATGCGTTCGCGTGTGAATGCGCGTGCTGTAGCTGCGGTCTTGGACCACCGAAACTCCAATTTGCCGCTCCACTTGATCGACAATCGCCTCCGCTTCGGAATTTCGTCCGTGAATCATGAGCCAGCGCGGACTTTCCGGAATCCATCGCCGAAAAAAGATCACGATGATTCCGAGCGTGGCGCCGATTCCGAAGGCAAGCCGCCAGCCGAACGAGATTGAAAAATATTTTGGATCGAGAAGAAACACGGTCGCGCCCGAGCCGAGCGCAGCGCCGATCCAATACGAACCGTTGATCATTAAGTCGACGCGACCGCGCACGCGTGCGGGGATAAGCTCGTCAATCGCGGAATTGATCGCGGCGTACTCGCCGCCGATCCCCGCGCCGGTGATCGCGCGAAAAATGGCGTAGCTCGCGAAATTCCATGAGAAAGCGGAGAGCGCGGTTCCGATGAGATAAACAGCGACCGTGATGAAAAATAATTTTTTGCGGCCAAAGCGGTCGGTGCCGTAGCCGAACAACAGCGCGCCAATGACCGCGCCCGCGAGATAACAGCTCGCGCTCGCGCCGACTTCGCTGTCGCTCAGGCCGAGCGTGTCGCGTCGCGTCAGAATTCCGGCGAGCGAGCCGGCGAGAGTGACTTCAAGGCCGTCAAGAATCCAGGTCGCGCCTAGCGAAAGAACAATGAGCCAATGCCAGCGACTCCACGGCAGCGCGTCCAATCGCGCCGGAACACGAGACTCAATCGTTTCGCCAGTACGCATTGGCGAAACCTTTCGCGGCGGGCGATTGAGGTCAATCGCCCCCACCTAAGATCGACATCTCAGTCTTCGTAAGTCGGCAAACCCTTTTCGCGCCGCTTTTCCTTAATATAAGTCACCATCTCTTCCGCCGTTCTAAAGCTGGCGGATTTGAATGGCGGTTTCTTTTTGCGACGAAGAACACTGTACCACCAGCGCCAATAATTTTGCCAGGTGTCGTAACCCGCTTCCGGTTTTTCTTTTTTGATCTCGGCCGCGATCCGCTCGTCCACTCGCTCTTTCCAATATTCTTCTTCGGTCACATTTTTGAGCGTTGTGTGGCCCGAGGCGTCCGTGTTGTATTCGCGAATCGTTCGTGGATGGAAATCCATGCAGCCTGGGAGAAAAGCCGCGATCAGCATCGCGATGACAAACTGGCTTGAGATTTTGCGCATGATTAGCCCGGAAAGATTTGCAAACTAGAACAGATCGTCAATTTCGAAAGGGCAGAGTTTCGCTCAGGCCGTTCGCCCGCAACAGTTCTTGTATTTCTTTCCGCTGCCGCACGGACAAGGTTCGTTCCGGCCGACCTTTGGCAGCGAACGTTTCACCGGAAGATCGATCGACATCTCGCCCGCGCCATCGCCGTCGCCCGCGGCGACTCCCGCCATTGCCGGCATCGGCTGCGTTTGACGCGCGCGGAGCGGTGCGTTCGCGGTCGGAGCGGTTGGCGCGTCTTCTTTGAGCAAAAATTGCGGCAGCGTTGCCAAAAAATTCTCGAACGCCTGCAAGTTCGACGTGCTGCGGAAAAGGTTGTGCAACACCTCGTTCTTAATATTCGCCATCAATTCGACGAACATGTCGTACGCTTCGGTCTTGTATTCGATCAATGGATCTTTTTGCGCGTAGCCGCGGAGATAAACGCCTTCGCGTAGCGCATCCATCGCGTAAAGATGCTCCTGCCAGAGACGATCGATCGCGTTCAAAATGATGTAGCGCTCGAGGCTCTTCACCGCCGTCGGCTCTTCGTGACTCGATTTGCGCTCATACGCTTCTTTGACTTTGCCGATGAGAAATTGCGCGTTCTCCTCAACGCTGCGGGTCTCGAATTGCGCTTTCTCTTTCGTTAGGCCAAGTGGGAACGTCGTGTTCACCCAATGAATCAGCCCGCTGTGATTCGGCTCATCGACGTCGAGAAATTCCTTCACCTTCGCCGGAATCGCTTCGTCGATGACTTCGAAGATGAGGTTTCGCGGATCTTCGGAGTCGATCACTTCATTGCGATAAGTGTAAACGACTTCGCGCTGCATGTTCATCACGTCGTCGAAATCGAGCGTGCGTTTCCGGATCAAATAATTGCGCTGCTCGACACGTTTCTGTGCTGTCTCGACCGATTTGTTCAACCAGCGATGCTCCAGCTCCTGGCCTTCTTCGAGACCAAATCGCTCCATGATTTTCGTCATGCGATCGGCCGCGCCGAAGTTGCGCATGAGATCGTCTTCGAAGCTGACATAGAAACGCGATGCGCCCGGATCTCCCTGGCGCGCGCAACGACCGCGTAATTGTCGATCTATCCGGCGCGCTTCGTGGCGTTCGGTTCCGAGAACAAACAAGCCTCCCGCGGCCCCGACGCCCTGGCCGAGTTTAATGTCGGTGCCGCGCCCGGCCATGTTCGTTGAAATTGTCACCGTGCCGGGCTGACCGGCGCGCTGCACGATCTCCGCTTCCTGCATATGGAATTTCGCGTTGAGCACGTTGTGCGGAATTTTTTCGCGCTTGAGCATTCGACTCAACAGTTCGCTCGCTTCCACGCTCACCGTTCCGACGAGGACCGGTTGCTGTTTCGTGTGGTGCTCTCTGATTTCGTTGATGACCGCGTTATATTTCTCACGGCGCGTTTTGTAGATGCGATCGTTGAAATCCTTGCGCGCGACCGGTCGATTCGTCGGAATCACATTGACGTCGAGCTTGTAAATGTCGTGAAACTCGGCCGCTTCAGTTTCGGCGGTGCCGGTCATGCCCGCGAGCTTGTCGTAAAGCCGGAAATAATTTTGGATCGTGATCGTGGCGAGCGTTTGCGTTTCGCGATCGATCTGGACGCCTTCTTTTGCTTCGACCGCCTGGTGCAACCCGTCACTCCAACGCCGCCCCGGCATTTTGCGCCCGGTGAATTCGTCGACGATGACGACTTTGTTGTCCTCGACCACGTACTGCACGTCCTTGTCGAACACGCAGTAGGCGCGCAGCAAGTTCGAGATGTTGTGAATCCGTTCCGCTTGTGTGTCGCAAAGCTGCTGTCGCTCCGTTTTGCGTTTGTCTTTCTCCTCCTCCGACAGATTTGGATCGAGATCGATGTCGGTGAACTCGCTAATCAAGTCCGGTAGCACGAACGCGTTCGGATCGTCCGGATTCAAAAATGTCCGCCCTTGCTCCGACAAATCCGACTCGTTCGATTTTTCGTCGATCGTGAAAAACAATTCTTCCTTGAGCTGAAACAGTTCTTCTTTGCGTGTGTCCGAATAAAACGAGAGCTCGGCCTTGTCGATTGCGCGCCGTTTGTCCGGATCTTCCATCATTCGCAACAATTGCTTGTTGCGCGGCTGACCAAGTTTCACTTTGAACATGAGCAGGCCGCCGAGTTCAGCATCGCCTTTATCGAACGCTTCGCCCGCTTCGCTCGCCATGCGATTGACCAGCATCGTTTGTTTACGCACGAGCTGTTCGATCAGTGGCTTGAATTTGTCGTATTGATGCGTCGAGATCGTGGCCGGGCCGCTGATGATCAACGGCGTGCGCGCCTCATCGATCAAGATGGAGTCCACTTCATCGACAATCGCGAAATGATAACCGCGCTGGACCTGTTGCTCGCGCGTGGTCGCCATTCCGTTGTCGCGCAGATAATCGAAACCGAATTCGCTGTTCGTGCCGTAAGTGATGTCGCAGGCGTATTGCTGGCGACGAACATCCGGTTCCTGATCGTGTTGAATGCAACCGACGGTGAGACCTAGAAAAGTGTAGAGCTGCCCCATCCATTCGGCGTCGCGTCGCGCGAGATAATCATTCACCGTCACCAAGTGCGCGCCGCGACCGCTGAGCGCATTTAAATATAGCGGCAACGTCGCGACCAAAGTCTTGCCCTCGCCCGTCGCCATTTCCGCGATGCGGCCCCGGTGCAAAACCATTCCCCCGAGCAATTGGACATCGAAATGCACCATGTCCCACGTCATCGGCTGGTCGCAAACCGTGAACGCATGTTGTCGATCTTTGAGGCGGCGCGCGGCGTTCTTCACTACCGCGAACGCTTCCGGCAGAACCTCGTCAAGCCGTCGCCATTGCTCTTGCGGATCGGAAATTTTCGAGAACTCGTCCTTCCACGCCGCGGTTTTCGCGCGCAATTCGTCGTCCGAAAGTTTCTTAAATTGCTCGTCGAACTCGTTAATCCGCCGCACCGCGGGCGACATTCGCCGTAGCTCGCGCACGTTTTTCGAGCCAAAAATCTTCTTTAAAATCCAGTTAACCATCGAGTTTCTATTATCGACGAGATTCCCTCATTTGTCATTCTGGAGGGCACTCGCTAAGGTAAAATCATGAAGCAAATCATCTCCACTTCCGAAGCGCCAGCAGCCATCGGGCCGTACTCGCAGGGCGTTCGCGTCGGATCGACCATTTACTTTTCCGGACAGATTCCGCTCGATCCCAAGAGCGGTCAGATCATTTCTGGCGGCGTCGATGTGCAGGCGCGTCGCGTGATGGAAAACATCGGCGGCTTGTTGAAA
This sequence comes from Chthoniobacterales bacterium, assembly GCA_036270275.1. GTDB lineage: Bacteria > Verrucomicrobiota > Verrucomicrobiia > Chthoniobacterales > UBA10450 > AV40. The sequence continues at coordinate 5,410 of DATBCV010000046.1, forward strand.
GCGGCAAGTCTTGGCTACGACAATATCGTCAAGACAACGATTTTTCTGGCCGACATTAACGATTTTCAAACCGTGAACGAGATCTACGGCAGCTATTTCAAACAAGCGCCACCGGCTCGCTCCACCATTCAGGCCGGAGCTCTGCCAAAAGGCGCGCGCATTGAGATCGAAGTGATCGCAATCGCGGGCGATGGAGATCGAACTGCCGCCGACACTTCGGGTTAGAGATCGACAATCGTTCACGTGCCCCAATCAACGCCTAAAGCTCAACGCTCAACTCTCAACGTCCAATGTCCTTCTAAGTTGAGTGTTGGGCGTTGGACGTTGCGCGTTGGGCGTTTTCCAAATCCATGAGCGAAGACTTGCTCGCGCTTTTTCGCAAGACGGGCGCATTGCTCGATGGCCATTTTGTTTTGCGGTCCGGTTTGCACAGCCGCGAATATTTCCAGTGCGCGATTCTTTTGCAATACACCGATATCGCGGAGCGCGTTTGCAAAATGCTCGCCGACAAACTGCGCGGCTTCGACTGTGACTCGGTCATCTCCCCTGCTCTCGGCGGAATCATTGTTGGCCAGGAAGTCGGTCGCTCGTTAGGCAAACGTCACATCTTCGTCGAAAAAGAAGACGGTAAACTCGTGCTTCGCCGCGGATTCAAGATCGACAAGGGCGAAAAATTCGTCGTGGTGGAAGACGTCGTCACGCGTGGAGGTCGCGTTAAGGAAACGATCGACATTGTCCGCGCGCACGGCGGCGTTGTCACCGCGGTCGGAGTGATTGTCGATCGAAGCGGCGGCAAAAAACCGGATTTCGGTTGCCCGTTTGTGAGTTTGGTCGAAATGAATGTGGAGAATTTTGCGGCGGACAATTTGCCGGCGGACCTGGCGAAGATTCCGGCCGTGAAACCGGGAAGTAAATGACCGAAGAACGAGCGGAGCCAAAATCAGCGGCCGCTGCGACTGTGCGAATACAGCCGCGCGGTTTCATTTCCGAATTCTGCCATTCGTCCGTCGGCCGAAAAATAATCGTCGCCCTGACCGGCGTGGTCCTGATTTTGTTCGTCATCGGCCATTTGCTCGGCAACCTGCAAATTTATCTCGGGCCGGAATGGATCAACGCCTACTCGCAACATCTGCGCGATCTCGGCCCGATTCTATGGCTGATCCGGCTGTTTCTTCTCGCCGCGGTCATGCTTCACATTTATTTCACGATTTTGCTCGCGATCGAAAATCGGCGCGCGCGCCCCGATCATTACCGCGAACGAAATTACGTGAAAGCGAGTTGGGCTTCGCGTCACATGGTCGTGAGCGGACTGGTCGTGCTCGCCTTCATCATTTTCCACCTACTCCATTTCACCGCGCGCAAATTCAATCCGCAGTTCCCGCTGCTCAAACTCGATCCGCTCAATCGCTACGACGTTTACTCGATGATGGTTTACGGATTTCAAAATGTTTACGTGTCGATCTTCTACGTCGTCGGATTATTTTTGCTGACGCTTCATCTCACGCACGGCTCCTCCAGCTTTTTCCAATCGCTCGGGCTGAATGATCATCGCCTGACGCCGAAGCTCGCGATCGCCGGACGCATCTTTGCCTGGCTCATTTTCATCGGCTACGTCTCGATTCCAATCGCTGTCTTGCTCGGCTTCATCCAACCCGCGCAACCGTTATGATCGGCAACCTCGATGCGAAAGTTCCCAGCGGGCCGCTCGATCGAAAATGGGCGAGCCACAAGGATCATTCTCGACTCGTTAGTCCAAACAACCGCCGCAAATTCGAAATCATCATTGTTGGATCGGGGTTGGCGGGCGGTTCGGCGGCCGCGACCCTGGGCGAGCTCGGCTATCGCGTGAAATGTTTTTGCTATCAGGATTCGCCGCGCCGCGCGCACTCCATCGCCGCACAAGGCGGCATCAACGCAGCGAAAAATTATCAGAACGACGGCGATAGCGTTTACCGGTTGTTTTACGACACGATCAAAGGCGGCGATTTCCGCTCCCGCGAAGCGAACGTGTATCGACTCGCTGAAGTCAGCGTTAACATCATCGACCAATGCGTCGCGCAAGGTGTGCCCTTTGCGCGCGAATACAGCGGTTATCTCGCGAATCGCTCGTTTGGCGGCGCGCAAGTCTCGCGCACCTTTTACGCGCGCGGCCAAACCGGCCAGCAGTTGTTATTAGGCTGTTATTCCGCGCTGTGTCGCCAGATCGCCGGCGGAACAGTGCAGATGTTTCCGCAAACAGAGATGCTCGACCTCGTCATCGTTGACGGTCACGCGAAAGGGATCGTCACGCGCGATTTGAAAACCGGAAAGATCGACATGTGCGCCGGTGATGCGGTCGTGCTCGCGACCGGCGGCTACGGAAATGTGTTTTATCTTTCGACCAACGCGCGCGGCTGCAACGTCACCGCGACGCATCGCGCTTACAAAAAAGGCGCGCTGTTTGCCAATCCGTGCTTCACGCAGATTCATCCGACGTGCATTCCGCAAAGCGGAGATTACCAATCGAAGCTCACGCTGATGTCCGAGTCGTTGCGCAACGACGGCCGCGTCTGGGTACCGAAGCGCAAGGAAGACACGAAGAAATCACCTAACGAGATCCCGGAATCAGATCGCGATTACTATCTCGAACGAAAATATCCGAGCTTTGGAAATCTTGCGCCACGCGACATCTCATCGCGCGCGGCCAAAGAAGTTTGCGATGAAGGACGCGGCGTCGGGCCCGGCGGACGCGGAGTGTATCTCGATTTTGCAGACGCGATCAAACGGTTAGGCCAGGAAACAATCGCGGAGCGTTACGGAAATCTGTTTGAAGTGTATGAGAAGATCACCGGCGAAAACGCCTACGAAGTTCCGATGCGCATCTATCCCGCCGTCCATTACACGATGGGCGGCTTGTGGGTTGATTACAATTTGATGAGCAACATTCCGGGATTGTTCGTGATCGGCGAAGCGAATTATTCCGATCACGGCGCGAACCGGCTCGGCGCGAGCGCGCTCATGCAGGGACTCGCCGATGGATATTTCGTTCTGCCTTACACGTTGCCTAACTATCTCGCGCCGCAGATGGGCAAACGTCCGAAGATCGACAATGCTGCGTTCAAAGACTCCGAGCGAAACGTGCGCGCGAAGATCGACAAGTTGCTTTCGACGAACGGCAATTGTTCGCTCGATTCGATTCATCGCGAGCTCGGCGCATTGTTGTGGGACAAATGCGGCATGGCGCGCAACGCTGCGGGACTGCGCGAGACGCTCGGAAAGATTCCCGAGCTGCGCGAAAAATTCTGGCGCGAAGTTCGCGTTCCGGGCAAAGGCGAAGATTTCAATCAATCGCTCGAACGCGCCGGACGCGTCGCCGATTTCCTCGAATTCGCCGAGCTCATGGCAACCGACGCGCTCGAACGCGACGAATCATGTGGCGCGCATTTTCGCGAAGAACATCAAACGCCGGACGGCGAAGCATTGCGCAACGACGATGAATACGCATCGGTCTTTGCCTGGGAATTTCAAGGCAACGGACAAGTTGAAGCGCCGAAACTACATCGCGAGCCGTTGCATTTCGAAACCGTGCACCTCACGCAAAGGAGCTACAAATGAACTTCAAGCTCCGCGTGTGGCGCCAGCAAGATCGACAATCGCCGGGCAAACTCGTCGATTACCAAGCGCGCGACATTTCGCCGAACGCGTCGTTTCTCGAAATGCTCGACATCGTGAACGAAGGACTGACGCTGCGCGGCGAAGCGCCGATCGCGTTCGACTCGGATTGTCGTGAAGGAATTTGCGGGACGTGTTCGCTGACGGTGAACGGCGAAGCGCATGGACCCGATCATCCGGGCGCTGTGTGTGAACTGTACATGCGAAAGTTTCGCGACGGCGAAACGATCGTGATTGAACCGTTCCGCGTGAAATCGTTTCCAATCGTCAAAGACCTCGTTGTCGATCGAAGCGCGCTCGATCGCATCGTCCAGGCTGGCGGATTCATTTCCGCGCGGGCCGGTTCCGCACCGGAAGCGAATTCAATTCCGGTCGCGAAACATGAGGCCGACATCGCTATGGAGGCCGCGGCGTGCATCGGTTGCGGCGCGTGCGCTGCCGCGTGTCCGAACGCAAGCGCGATGCTCTTCACGGCAGCGAAAGTTTCGCATCTCGCGCATTTGCCGCAGGGAAATCCGGAGCGCGAGGCGCGCGTTGTGAAAATGGTGCAGCGCATGGACGCGGAAGGTTTTTGCAATTGCACGAACACTTACGAATGCGAAGCGGTCTGCCCCGCCGAGATCAGCGCGAGTTTTATCGCGAAACTCAATCGCGAATATTCGCGCGCGATTTTGAAGCGAAGCGCGGGCGAATAAGCTGGAGGGACGCGCGCCGTCGTGTCCCAATAATCAAGGCGCCGACGGCGCGGCGCCCTCCAGGGTTTCAGTCACGCACGACCAAAGTTTCTGATCCATTGCCTGCCGCGCGCGCGCCGCTAACGCATCGCTACTCGCCTTGTCGCGCGGCACCGCAAAAACAGTTGAGCCTGATCCCGACATCAGCGCAATTGCCACTTCGGTTTGCTTGAGCAGCCACGTTTTTAGTTCCACCAGAAAAACGAATTTCTCGAACACCGGTCGCTCAAGATCGTTCGCGAACGTCTCACCATTCAGGCTCTGCGGCTGGTAATTAACTCCCGGAATTTCGCTCGAATCTTTCCAGCGCGAATAAGCCCAGGCGGTTGGAACGCCGAAAGCCGGCTTCAAAAGCAAGATCGACAGCATCGTTTTCAATTTAGTCGGCTTAACGATTTCGCCGCGCCCTTTGCAAATCGCCGCGGATTCGAAGAGAAAAAACGCAACGTCAGATCCGATCTTCGTCGCAAGATCCGACAAAACTTCGCGCGAGAGTTCTGTTTCAAAAAGATCGTTCAGCGCGCGCAAAGTCGCGGCCGCGTCGCTGCTTCCGCCGCCGAGGCCGGCGCCGTGCGGAATTTTCTTTTCCAGTTTGATCGACACGCCGCTTTTGATTTTGGTTTGCTCAAAAAACAATTTTGCGGCGCGCATGACGAGATTGTCCTCACCGCTCGAAAGCGTGGGATCGTCGCAGCTGAAATCGATCCCACGATCTTGCCGTTCGATGTCGATCTTGTCGTAAAGCGATATGAGCGAGATCAAGGTCTCGATCTCGTGAAATCCATCCGGCCGCTTTCCGAGCACGCGCAACGACAAATTAATTTTGGCCGGAGCAAGAACTTGCATCGTTCGTCATTTAGTCGGTCATTCCGAGCGCAATGACAAGATCAGCCGACAAGATCATCGTCGCGCTCGACGTGCCGTCACGGGAGACGGCCATGCCGCTTGTCGATGCTTTGGGTGAGGACGTTTCTATTTTCAAGATCGGTCTGCAACTTTATACCGCCGAAGGACCCGAGATCGTCAACTCTGTGACCGCTACCGGCGCGAGCGTGTTTCTCGATCTCAAACTGCACGATATTCCAAACACGGTCGCGAACGCGGTTGAATCCGCCGGCGCGCTCGGCGTCGCGATGACGACGATTCATTTGAGCGGCGGGGCCGAGATGATTCGGGCGGCAATGGCAGCTCGAAAGGAAACGATGTCGATCCTGGGCGTGACGGTATTGACGAGCGCGAACGAGCAGACGCTCAGAGAAATCGGAGTCTCGGACAAGATCGACAATCAAGTGCAGCGGTTAGCAAAAATCGGTGTCGACAATGGAATTGATGGACTTGTCGCGAGCGCGCACGAAATCAAGACACTCCGCGGCCAGTTTGGAGACAAAATCAAAATCGTTGTGCCGGGAATTCGGCCGAGCTGGGCGGAAGCGGGCGACCAAAAGCGCACGATGACGCCGCGCGAAGCGATTGACGCGGGCGCGGATTATTTGGTGATCGGGCGCCCGATTATTGCCGCGAAAAATCCGCCCGAAGCGCTCACAAAGATTTTGGCGGAGCTAAACTGATCTATCATTCCGACCGGACTGGAGGAATCTCTAATTATTTCTGTCCTTCGCGAGCGTGAACAAAACTGAAATATCTAGAGATCTCTCGACTTCGCTCGACATGACAAAAAATCTTTTCGCCGCGTTGCTTGTTTATCATGACATCGATTCGCGCAGCGCCGCGATGAACATGGCGATCGATGAGGCGATCCTCGAAATGGCGACGGAGCCAACGATTCGTTTTTATCGCTGGGATCACCCTGCCTTGTCGTTTGGGTATTTTGGAAAATTCTCTGAGGTAGCAAACCACGAAGGGCAGCGCGAGATCGTTCGGCGCTGGACCGGTGGTGGAATTGTTTTCCACGGCTACGATCTGACTTATTCGCTCATTATTCCCGCGACCGATCCCGCGTTCGGCGAATCGTCGATGTCGATCTACCTTAAAGTGCACGCTGCAATTTCGACTACGTTGGGTGCGCGCGGAAAGAATGTAGCGGCGCTCTATGAGCGCGGATCCGAAAGAGATTCGGCGGTCGCAGACCGCCGCTACAACAAAGAGCTTTGCTTTGCGAACCCGGTCAAAGGCGACGTATTGCTCGATGGACAAAAAATCGCGGGAGCAGCCCAACGCAGAACTCGCCGCGGACTTTTGCAGCAGGGAAGTATTCAAGGTCTCGATCTTGGGCAAGGTTTCGAGGAGGATTTCGTTTCGGCGTTGTCGGTGAATTCGAAAACGATGTGGCTTGAAAACGGGATCGTTCAGCGTGCGCTCGAAATCGCGGAGCAGAAATACGCCACGACCGCCTGGCTGCGGCGGCGTTGAACGGCCTCTTTTGCGCGCGGTGTTGTTTTGACAAAAACCACGGCAACCTTCTATTCTCTCCGAGTGGAAGTTACGGTACCCACGGCGTTCACGCCCACAATTCCAAACGGGCCGCTGAGCCGGGTGACGGAAGTCGTGCGGCCCGAACTCGACGAGGTCGAGTCCAGAATCATCTCGCAGGCGTCCAGCTTCGATCCGGCAGTGGAAGGCTACGTCAGTTACGCGATCGGTGGGCGCGGGAAAAGATTACGGCCGCTGATGGCTTTGCTTTCGGGCGGCGCGGTCGGCGCGATCAACTCGGAACATGTCGATCTTGCCGTGATCGTCGAGCTGATTCATGTCGCAACACTGGTGCACGACGACATCGTGGACGAAGCGGAATGGCGCCGCGCGCAACCAACTTTGAATGCGCGCTGGGGAAATTCCTTGAGCGTTTTGCTCGGGGATTGGCTCTTCGCGCATGCGCTTAATTTGTCCGCGCGGTTCGATGACGTGGAAGTGAGTCGCGAGATCGCGCGAGCGGCGCGCGAAGTTTGCACGGGCGAAATCATTCAAACGCAACGCCGGTTCGATCTTCATCTCGGCATCGACGATTATCTCCGCATTGTCGAAATGAAAACCGGTTCGCTCTTCGCGGCGGCGGCCGATCTCGGAGCAATGTTGAGCAAAGCGGACCAGACCACGCGAAATTCCCTGCGGATTTTTGGCCAAAAAATCGGCACGGCCTACCAGATTTACGACGATTGCATCGACATCGCAGGCTCCGAAAGACTGAGCGGCAAAACGCTCGGGAGCGATTTGCGCAAAGGAAAGATGACCCTTCCTGTCCTGATGCTGCTGAGCGGACGCAACGGCGCCGACAAAGAACATTTTTCGCAATTGATCCTCGACGCGCGCTTCCAAGAGATCGCGGAGCTTTTGACTTCATCCGGCGCGAACGGCGCATTGACCGCGTCGCTTGATGCCGGCCAGGCGCTGATTTCCGAAGCGCAGTCGCAGGTCGAAGCGCTGGCGTCGAACAAATACAGCGACGCGCTGATCGGCCTGGGCGATGCCTTGCGCGAAATGCTCGAACAATTTCGCAGTTGATCGTTTCTCTAAAAACCTTGCGGCAAAAACCGCGCAACATCCCCCCAGCCTTGCAATCGCGCATCCGTGAAATGCCGGAAGACGAGCGGCCTCGAGAAAAGCTGGCCGCGCGTGGCGCGTCCGCGCTTTCGGACGCGGAGCTAATCGCGATTTTGCTTCGCACGGGCGTGACCGGAACGAACGTTGTCGATCTTGCGCGCGAGATTTTGCAGAAATTCGGCTCGTTGAATGAGCTGAGCCGATGCGGCATTGACGAACTGAAAAAGATGCGCGGCATCGGCCGGGACAAAGCGCTTCATCTGGTGGCCGCATTTCAGCTCGGACAGCGGCTCGCGCACGAGACTTTGTCGAAACAAAAAATCGATTCACCCGAGCTGGTCAACGAACTGCTCGGGCGCGACATGCGAATGTTGCGCAAGGAGCAAATGCGCGTCGTGCTGCTCGACACGCGCTATCATTTGATTCGAACGGAGGAAATTTCGCGCGGCAGCGTCAACGAAAGCATCGCGCATCCACGGGACATTTTTCGCCCGGCCGTGATCGCGTCGGCCTACGCGGTCATTGTTGTGCACAATCATCCTTCAGGTGATCCGTCGCCCAGCCAGGCGGATCACAACCTGACGCGCCGTTTGGCGGAAGCGGCCGAGCTGATGCAAATCAAATTGCTCGATCACATCATCATCGGCGCGCAAAGTGAAAACACCCCCGGCTACTTCAGTTTCAAGGAAGCGGGCGTGTTGTGAAAATTCATCCGACGGCGATTGTCGATCCTAGCGCGAAGATTGCGGCTGATGTTGTGGTCGGTCCCTACGCGATCGTCGGCGCGCGCGCGCTGATCGGCGCACGAACGGCGATTGCCTCGCACGTCGTGATCGAAGCCGATGTCGTCATCGGAACTGACAACGTCGTGGATCATGCGGCGATCATCGGGACTGCGCCGCAAGATCTTTCCTATACCGCAGACCGAAATACGCGCGTGGAAATTGGAAATGAAAACGTGATTCGCGAGCATTGCACGATTCATCGCGGCAGCGCGGACGGGAGCGTTACGAAAATCGGCAGCAAAAATTTCCTGATGGTGGGAGCGCACATCGGACACAATTGCGAAATCGGCAACAACGTGATCATCGCGAACAACTGTTTGCTCGGCGGCCACGTGCGCGTGGATGACGGCGCATTCCTCGGGGGCGGATCGACATTTCATCAGCACATGCGCATTGGGCGGTTGGTCATGGTCCAGGGCAGTTCCGCGTTCGGAAAAGATTTGCCGCCGTTCACGCTCGCGGCGGAACGCAATTTAGTTTTTGGATTGAACGTCGTGGGTTTGAAACGCGCCGGTTTCAGCGCCAAAGACCGCGACGAAATCAAAGCGGCCTTCAAACTTGTTTACCTGAGCGGATTAAACGTTAGCGACGCGATCAAAAAAGCTGAGAAAACGAAATTCGGCCCGGCGGCGCAAGAGTTTATCGACTTCGTGGCGAAAGCGAAAAAGCGCGGCATCTGTCCGCTTAAACGCGGTGCGGAACAATTGTAGCCGCGAAGCGTGCGCGTCCCACAGGGACGCGGCTACAGCAGACGAATTTCACGGACGTCTCGGAGAGACGTCCCTACCTTAGACCGAGCAGCGCGAGCATGCGGCCGGTTTTTCCTTTTTCGGCGCGATAGGAATAATAGCGGGTCGTGTCGCACGCCGTGCATTCGCTCGCCGCGTAGATTTGTTTTACGCCGGCAGTGCGACATTGCTCGACAATGTTCGCCGCGAAATCGATTTCGTAATGCGGCGGCCGAATGCACGGACTGATTTGGACAATTAAGTTGCCCGGTTCGGAACCGAAGCGCTCGTGCATTTGCCGAATCGCGTTCGGCGCAATCGCCTGTTCGGTTCCTTTCTTGCCGGAATGAACGAGACCGATTGCCGGCGTCGTTGGATCGACAATGTAAACCGCGCCGCAATCGGCGACATGAATGCCGAGCGCGATCTCGCGTTGATTCGTAATCAATCCGTCGCAGCCCGCGAATTCCTGGTCGCGATCGAGTGGAAGATCGACAACCGCGATTTTATTTCCATGAATTTGCTGCGCGGTGAGCAATGGCCAGTCCGCCATTCCAATTTCGCGGCGCGCTTCGCGATGGGCGAGATCGAGCGCCTTGAGCGCTTCGGCTTTGTCTTTGGAAACGTCAATGCCGGGAATTCGCTGGATAAAAGCGTGGCGGATCGCGTCGATTGCGCTCAGCGCGGGAAAAAACTCAAGCGGAGCGCGCGCACTCACAAAACCAAAAGCGTTTTTGTTATTTCGAGCTTGGATGCTCGGAAACAGTTGTCGTAGTCGTCGTCGCTTCGAATCCGGTAGTGCGTTTGGGTCTTCCGCGCGCATCGACATCGCTGCCGGTGTAATAGGTGCTCCGTCGAGTGGCGTTAGGCGCAATGCCGTCGAATCGTTCCGTGTAAGTGCTTTGCATTCCGGTAACTCGATCAAACTCGGCGAGGCTCGAATTGTAACCGAACAACGCCTGCAAGCGCGTCGATTGCGCGGTCGTCAATTGCACTTGCGCGTTCAAAACGTCGAGCTGAGTGCCGGCGCCCGCATCCAATCGCGCTTTGGACAAGCGCACAGCTTCAGACGCGGTTTCCACATTTTTTTCGGTCGCTTGAATCAGCTCCCGGTTTTGAGCGAGGTTCGATGCCGCTTGCTGAACCTCCAGCTCGACCTGACGAACATCGTCGTCGTAGGTGATTTCTTGTTGAGAAAGAAGCGCGCGTTGTTGCTTGATTTTGCCATAAGCCGAACCGCTGTCCCAAATGTCCCAGCTCCCGGTGACTGTCGTAAGCCAGCCTTTGCTGACATCGCCAAAGCTGGAATTGAATTGAGAGCTGAGCCATTCGCCGCCGCCAGTCGCGTTAATATTTGGCAGCCAATTGCCGATCGCGACGTGCACTTGCTCGATTGCGTTCAAAACGTTCGCGCGTTGTTGTTTTAAAAATGGACGACTGCGTTTGCCCTCCTCGATCGCAGCCAGAAGATCGACCTTGCGTGGAATGTAAACCAGGTCGCCACGGACACGCAGCGGCGCGGCATTTCCGCGCGCGGGATTGAAATCGAGGCCGAGAGTTTTCGCTAACTGGAGCACGGAAATGCGATAGCTGTTCCGGGCCGCGATCAACTGCGGGATTTGATTGTAAAGTTGGACCTGCGCCTGAAG
>DATBCV010000047.1:0-26473 GCA_036270275.1 Chthoniobacterales bacterium
CTTCGGCGATGAAGTTGCGACTCGGCTCTCCCCAAAGTTCGTATTTAACAAACGCGCGATCGAGCCAGATCGCATACTTGCTGAAGTTGCCGCCTTGCGCGGCGTTTGCGACACCGAGGGTTTGGTTAGTGGAAGTGGGAGTGTTCGTTTCGCCGGTCGCGATGCGCAGACCCATTGTGAATCCGTCTTCCAAATCCATTTGCGCGCCGAACCGCGCGCGAATGCGGCCGCGTTCCCGGTCTTGATCGACATTGAGCTCCGGCGGAAACGATGAGCCGCGCGTATCGAAAGGAGCGCCGGTATTTATCGCATTGAAATTTGGAAAGCCGCCGGTGTTATCGTTGCCGCTCGGGAAAAAGATTCCTTCATAGCGCAGCCGCAAATCCATGAACGGCGTAAAACGCAGGATCCACGGTGGAAGCGTCCGCGGGTTCGCCCAATTTTCGTTGCGCGCCTGCTCCATCACTTCCTGGCGAATCTCTTCGCGCAATTGTTCCTTCACGACTTCGGGAACGTAAGAAACCGTCACCGAGTCATCGCCTTCCGCCGGCGGATTTGGTTCCGGCGCCGAAGTTGGAACCGTGGCCGTCCTGCGCGATTGCGATTGCGCGATTGGAGTGGGCTCCGCGGAAAATCCGGTCACGATATCGTTGTCGCTGCCGCGCGCAGATTTCTTCGCCATCTCGCGCGCAGTGGCCGCGTCTTGTTCCGCTTGTTTAATCAGCTCCTCGGCGTCGGCTTTGGTCAACACGCCACGCTCAACGAGTCGATGAATCAAATTGATCGTGACGTTTTGGGATGGCGTCGGTTTCGGCTCGGCCGATACGGCCGCAACTTTCAACTCTTTCGGAATCGGTGACGGCTCAATCTGCGCTGCCGCCGAGCTCGGAGCAGTCGTCGAAGTTTGCGCCAGCAGCAATGCGCCGGCTGGGTCCGGATCGAACATCCCCTCTTGCGCGAAGATCGACAACGTCGCGAGCGCGCAACATCCAGCGGTGATCAAAAACGTTTTCCTTGGTCCCATAAATTTCAACGCGGTCTGCGCGCGGTCAGGTGAAGTGTGATTGGCGCAGGCATTCCGGGCGGCGGCGGCTGGGACAATTGCAGTCCGTTAAGCACTTCGTCGCGCAATGCGCTGTCGAGAGACGGATCGCCGGTCGAACCGGCGAGCTGCGCGCGACTGATGCGGCCGTTCGGGTCCGCCCAAACGCGAACGTTCACGCTCATGCTCGCGGTGCGCGTCTTCCGATTTTGTTGCAACGCTTGTTGAATCCGCGATTGCACCTGGCTCGCATACCAACCCCACTTGCTGCCATCGCCCCCGCCGATGCGGCCGTTTCCAGGACCGCCTCCCAAGCCAAAATTGTCGCCGCCCGGACCTTTAATTCCAGTACCGAGTGGTGGTTCGTCTTTCGGCGGAGCTTCTTTCGGCTGGTCTTCTTTGATCATCGGCTCCTCAATCTTGCGTTCCTCTTGCTGCGGCGGCGGAGGCGGTGGCGTCATGGCCGGCGGCGGCGGTGGCGGCGCGATGCTAACTAGTGTGAATGTGTCGCGCTTCGAAGAGCCGCCTTTCGACGCAAGCTTCGCCACCACAACGATGCCCGCGATCATGACCGCGGTGATAATGATCGCGATGCGGAATCGCTTGAAAAAATTCTGCGGCGGCGCTTCCGATTGATCGTCGTCGAAATCCATCGCGCTCATTTGGCTTGAGGTTTGGTCGCGAGACCGATCTGCGTGACACCGACGCGCCCGACAACGTCGAGCACGTCCATTACCGCCTGATATTGCGTGAGGCTGTCGCCGCGAACGACCACAGGTACTTCCGGATTCTGCGACTTGGCCGCGGCGAGTCGTTGCTCGAGCTCGGGAATTGTTACCGGAACGGTGTCGAGAAAAACCTTGCCCTCATTGTTGATCGTGATCGCTTTTGTCTGCGGCTTCGCGAGGCTCGGCGTGTTGCTCGCTTTCGGAAGATTGACCTTCAAACCCTGCACCGTCGCGGTTGTCATCAGGATGAAGATGACGAGGAGCACGTAAGCCAAATCCAACATCGGCGTGATGTTGATGTCGTCGTAAGGTTTCTCTTCGGCTTGAACTTGCATGGTCGTGAATGTCGATCTTGCCCCGGTGCGTTACGCGATCTCCATCGCGAGCTCTTCCTCCGCGCTGAAACGGGGATTGTTGCTCTGAGCATTCGCTCTTCCGCCGTAGTATTCGGCGATCTTGGTGACGAATTCGTCGATGAAGATGTGCATGTCGCTCGCGGCTTCTTTCACGCGCGACAGCAAATAGTTGTAACCAAACAATGCTGGAATCGCGACGACCAGACCGGCGACAGTCGCCGCCAGCGCAGCCGCAATGCCGGGCGCGATCGCGTTTACGTTCACGTCGCCCTGCGCGGCGATCGCGGCGAAAGTGATCATCACGCCGATGACCGTGCCCAACAAACCTAGGAACGGTCCGCCCGAAATCGCGATCGTGAGCAACACCATTTGTCGATTCAGCTTGTGCTGCTCTTTGATGAGCGCGCCGTCGAGCATTGCACGGATCGCCTGGATCGAGCGCGCGGAAAGCAGATGCGTTTTTGCCGCGCCTTCGAAATCGAGCCGGTGGCGAATTTCCTGCGCGCCGATCTTGTAGATCCTATAAACCGAGGAATGCTTGACCACTTGGGCTTCGCGATTGTCGATCCGGCCCCCTAACGACAAAACTTTCCGCGTGTCGGCTTCATCGAGAAAACTCAAATCCGCCGCGACATTTTTCCAGTCTTCGAAGAACTGCTTGTTCCCGGCAACGGTCGCTTTGAGGAACTTCGCTTTGCCGACCATCACCACCCAGCTGATGGCCGACATGACAACCAGAATGCAGATGACCAGCCAGCCGTCGAGCGTGAGCGAACTCAAAATAATCCCGACGTAGCCGCCGCTGAACCAACTGGTCTTCGTTTCGTCACTTGCGAACGCGAAAAGCTTTGGCGCCTTGTCCGGCCCCTGGCTCATTGCCGCCATTTTGATAAATCCAGCCGGCCGCGCGGCTTTTGAGATTTCCAACTCGTCCATCTCACCGGTGAAGGTGTCGCCAAGGGACAACGCCGCGGCCGAGGTCGGAAGCGAGGCGCTCAGGGTGCCCGCGCTTTGCCCATCTATATATAGAGTGATTGTCGATCCAGCCGCCGTGACCGTGAGATGGTGCCAGGAATTCGGCGCCATTGGCTGGGCGCCTTTTGCCCGGGAGCCGTTCACGTCCACAAACGGCACGCCGTTGTCAGCGCCGATGGTCAAGCTCTCCCGCTTGAAAATGATCGCGTTCGGCGCGTTCGCAGTCGGCTTGACCCAGGCCGACCAAGTCATTGTCGATCCGTCAGCCCATGCCAGCGATTCCGAGTTGGGAATCGTGATGGGGTTGGTTCCGTCGAAACGAACACCGGGCCCGATCAGCGATCCCAGAACGGGAACGCCGGGATTCTGCGCGTTGTTGTTGTAAGTGGTGGAATCGTGGGCCGGGGCGTTGTTCTCAGCGAAGTGATAAACTAGCGCGGTGTTAACATCGTATGTTCCTTTGGGATCATCGACGCGCGTCGCTTTCGATCCCGCATTTCCGTAATATAACCAGAGCGTCGTCTTCGCGCCGGGTTTGAGATCGGGAATTTTCACCCAGACGAACGCTTCGTTCAGAAGCGCGTCATATTTTTCAATGTGATAAGTGAGCAGCGACTTGTCGTCGCCGGCGACGAATCGAATGTCGCTTCCATCTTCCTTCGCCTCGGTGAATTTGAAATTGCCGTCGTGCAGGCGAATGAGGATTGCGGTCGTGCCGATTTGATCCGCGATTGGCGCGCCCGCGGTTGTCGTGTCGATGTCGATCTTTTTGCGGATCGTCCATTCTTTATTCCACCAGGCGTGCGCATTATTCGCGCAAGCGAGGACCAGCACGCAGATCAGGGTTGAGGTCGATCTCATGAGATTGGTTTTCATGTTGCGGGGTTTTCCGATTTTGAAACTAGAAGTCGGCCCACACGCGGAAGGTGAGACGCCAATCAAGCGCGGCGGTTTGGGTTTGGCTGATGAATGGCACGGCCGCGTCGATCGACCCGTTCCAATGATTGCGAATCTTTACGCGCGCGCCCGCGCCGACGCTCGCCAGCGCGAACATCGCGTCCTGCTCCGGCAACGGATCGATCAATTCCAAATATGCGCCGTCGGCGAAAACGTAGATTCGGCCTTCGTTCGCGTCCGCGCCTAACGAGCTGAGCAGATTTGGACTGCGCAATTCCAACGTGCCGGCCGTCCCATTGTCGCCGAGCACTTCAGCTTCGAGATAACCGCGCGCCGTCGGCAGGCCACCGCCGGCAAATTGTTCGCTGTTGACCAGCGGTTGGTCCGAAACTTGTCCCTGAACTTTTCCGTAGGCTTGGAAACCAAATGGCAGATCGTGCTGATGCGAAAGGTCGCTCCGTAGATAAATGAAGTTCGCGTCCGCGTTGAAACGGTTGAAATCGAAATGCGCCGGCGTGCTGCCCATGCCGCGCGCGTGAAAGGTCACTCCGAAATCCGCGTTGGTGATTGAGCCCTTCGGCGCGTAGGTCGCCGTGTAATTCGCACTGAAGGGATAATAATAAACCGGCGTCGGAATTGTTACGCCCGAAATGGTCACGTTTTGGTCGAAGTGTTTGTAATCGAGCCCGAGCGTGAGCGAGTGAAAGAAATTCGTGAGCTGCGGAAAAGTAATGATGGCGCGCCCGCCGATGACTTCGCCTTTGCCGGCAACATCGATGCTGCCGAGCGTCGAAACGTTTGAATCTTGTTTGATGCCCTGCGCGATCAGGGTCAGCCAGCTTAGATCCGCGAAACGAACGACGTAATAACCCGAATAAACCTGGACCTGACTGATATCTTCGGGCGAAAGCTGAGCGCTGCCGCCGATCGTATGGCCGAGCTGCCAAAGATTATTGTAACTCAGCGACGCGTTCACACGCAGCGGATCGGTGTTCGCGCTGTAGCGATTATTTAACTCCGCGCTGCCGTGCAGAGGAAATGTGTCTTCCACCGTAAGATCGACATCGACCGTTCCTGGAACAACGCCCGCCTTGAGCGACGGCGTGACCCGGCGATCCGGCCATTGATTGAGCGAAACGACGTTCTGCGTGACTTCGTTGAAATCGGGAACGCTTCCTTCCGCGAGTGCCGGCGCGTTTTTCTTGATTGTCGACGGCAAGAAGTAACGCGAACCGCGCACGCGCAGCCGCCCCACCGTACTTTCAGTCACATTGAGAACGACGATCCCGCCCGCGCCTTGCTGCTGCGGAACCTGTACCGAAACGGTCTGAAAACCTTTCGCTTGATACGCTTTTTCCAACGCAGCCCGCGCTTGCTCGACATCCTGCGGACCGCGTCCAGGGCCGAGGAACGGATAAACCGCCCGCTCGATCTCTATTTTGCTCAAACGATGCGCGCCGAGAACGCGATACTGCTTGATGAAAAGCGGGCCGGTTTGAGGAACTGATTCAACGCCGAAACAAGAACGCGTCGCGCACCAGAACAAGATCGACATCGCACCGAGCAGAGGCCTAGCCACGCGCATCTCGCGCTTCGTAGGGAAAAAAAAGCCATCTTCGCGCACTCGCACGCGCTGATTATGCGATTAGGCAAACAGCTCTCAAGACACGCGTCGTTACATTTGTGCGACGAAATGTTGCAGAACTGTGACATTGGTAAAAACGCGCATTCCTGTGGTACGAGTCGCGAATTCTGGGCCGGGAAATGTAACCAAACTTTAACGCGAAGGTCATACAAACGCCATCTTTGCGCGCCTAATATGCGCGTCGCTTTGAAGGCACCCATTTGCAGCACTCATGATTCAACACGTTTTCGCAACCGATCCTCCTATCGCACGTACTTCCGGTAAGGAACCCGTCACTTCACTGCGTATGCAGAATAATCGAAGCAAGACGGTGCTCATCGTGGAAGACGAACAGGACGTGATCGATTTGCTCGCCATTCGATTGTTGAAAGACACCAACTACACAATCTCGACCGCGAGCGATGGCGTCAGCGGACTTGAGAAAGCGCGCACCGAGTTGCCGTGGATCATCATTCTCGATCTGATGCTGCCGAAAATGTCCGGTCTTGAAGTTTGCCGATTGCTCAAGAGCGACCGAGTTACAAAAGGAATCCCGATCATCATTCTTTCGGCCAAGGCGAGTGAAGCCGACCGTCTCGCGGGCTTGGAGCTCGGCGCTGACGATTACGTCACCAAACCATTCAGTCCGCGCGAAGTCGTGTTACGAATCAAAGCAATCGAACGCCGCCGCTCGGTTGAAATGGAAGATGAAAGATTAACCTGCGGCTTGATCATGCTCGATCCGATTCGTCACCAGGTTGAGGTCGGCGGAAAAGCGGTTCGCCTGACGACCGCCGAATTCAAGTTGCTGACGATACTGATGAAAAAGCCGGGACGATTGCATTCGCGGGAAATGTTGCTCTCAGGCGCGTGGGGCTACCAGGCTTTCATCAACACGCGAACCGTGGACACGCACATTCGCCGCTTGCGCGATAAACTCGGCCGCGCCGCTAATGCGATCGAGACCGTTCGCGGTTTTGGTTATCGTCTGACCGCGGACTCTTAAAAGAACGCTTTTCAGTCGGCAATTTCAAATCGTCTTGATTCGTGCGAATTAAAGACGCGCGTCCGTCAAACTCCCGTCATCACAAAGTTACGTTTCGTCGCGTGCGTTTTTTGAACTTCACGGGCATAACCGAGAACGTTCATGAAAGACATTCTCGTGATCGACGACGAACCGGATGTTGCCGATCTTCTGCGCATCAATCTGCGGACGCGTGGGCAGTTTACCGTCTCCACCGCAGTCGACGGCGCGGTTGGTTTGCAAAAGGCGCGCGAACAATCGCCGGCGTTGATCGTTCTCGATCTAATGCTGCCGCGGATGTCGGGATTCGAAGTTTGCAGAATCTTGAAAGCGGATGCCGCGACCGAGCCGATTCCAGTTGTGTTTCTGACCGCGCGCGCGGAGATCGCCGATCGCATTCGCGGGTTGGAGTTGGGAGCGGCCGACTATGTGACGAAACCATTTAGTCCGCGGGAAGTAGTTTTGCGAATCGGGTCGATCGCCAATTCCTCCGAACGCATTGCGGTTCCCTCCGAACAGGAATGGAAAGTCGGCGACATCGCGGTGAATCCGACGCGGCATGAAGTTTCCGTGGGCGGAAGAGCTGTGCGTTTAACGGCGGTTGAATTCAGACTTCTAACTTATCTGATCCAAACGCGCGGGCGCGTGCAATCACGCGATCAACTTCTGGCCAAGGTCTGGAATTACTCGAGCGCGATGACCACGCGAACTGTGGATGCACATGTCGTGCGTTTACGGAAAAAACTTGGGCGCCCGGGCGACATCATTGAGACAGTGCGCAGCTACGGTTATCGCGTCGGAAACATTGACCACCGCTGAGCTCGAGTAGTTCCGAAAACACTCCTTCCCATGCGGCGCTAGCAGCGTCCTACAGAATTGGCGCGGCCGGCCGTCTCACAATTTTCCTTCAGCAAGTGGATCGACATATCGTTGTCAACTTGGCCTAACGAATCTGTGTTTTGATTGTCGCAATCTAACGACTCGTTTGCAATACAGCCGCCGCGGAAACGTTACTCTTCGTCAATAGGCAATCCGCGAACGTTCTGATTAGGTCGTCGGAAATATTCTTATGACAACTTCATCACTCGTTTCAAAATCGCCACGCCGGATCGCCGAATACAGAAAGGCGCTTTTCAGTACTCTCGCCTGCATTGCAATGACTTTTGTCTTGGCGGTTGGAGGACCACTCTTTGCGGGAAAACCAACGCCTACACCAAGGCCAACCGCGACGCCAACACCTACGCCAAGACCAACTGCGACGCCAACGCCGACACCAAGGCCAACTGCGACGCCAACGCCGACACCAAGACCAACTGCGACGCCAACGCCGACACCAAGGCCAACTGTGACGCCAACGCCGACACCAGGGCCAACTGCGACGCCAACGCCGAGACCTACGGCTACGCCAACGCCGACACCGATGTGCCAGGTCTGCCACCAAATCAACGGCGGCAAGAAATACGAGGTCGTAAACATAGCTTGCCAGAACGTCGACAGCTATATCGCGAGTCACCCTGGAAGTTGCGCGGGACCGTGTCCGTGCCAGGTCACCGGAACGCAAAACCCTTAAGCGAGCAAGAACTTGATAGCCAAAGCGGTCAGCTTCCACAAACGAAGCGCGTTTTCTCCGAGTCCGCGTGTGGCGCGTGCGCCGATTGGCGCACGCGCCGGGGCCAGTCCCGTTGAAGCGCGAGGATGGTTCCGTGGGAGCGATGAATGGTTGTCGTTTGGTCTTTTGGCCGCAGCATTTGCTGCAACTCAGGTTCTCATAGGCGGCACTCGTTTAGTTTTTAGCTTGCCTGGCTGTGGACTTTTGGGCGCGCTCGGCGTCCTCGCCCTCCTATGGTTGCGCCGGTCCAAGGTCAATCCGGCGCAAATTTGTGTGATCAGCTCCGCACTTTTCTTCGGCTATATTTTGGTGCGCGCAATTTTCTCGCCCGCGCCGTACATCGCGAGATCTGATATTTATTCGGTTCTTGGCGGGTTGATCGTCTATTTTTTCGTTTCGTTTTTTTTCACCTCGCCAAAACAGCGCACCGCATTCTGGTTATTTTTGCTCGCGATCGCCATCGTGCACGTCGGCATCGGCGCCGTCCAATTCCGCGGCGGACAGAATTTCATGCCGATTTCATTTCTGCAGCGCGGGTACGATTACGGAGCCAGAGCAAGCGGCTTCTACATTTGTCCAAATCATCTTGCTGGTTTTCTTGAGGTCGCCGGTATCTTTGGATTAAGCATCGTCTGCTGGAGCCGATGGCCCGTTTGGAGCAAAATGCTCATCGGTTACGCGACCGCGGTCTGTTATTTCGGGATCGTCCTAACCGGAAGTCGCGGCGGATACCTCAGCACCGCGGCGAGCCTCATTGTTTTTGGCGCGCTGAGCTTAATTACTTTGCGGCGCACGACGCCTCGACTTTTTTGGACGGCTGGAGCTGCCGGAGCGCTCGCGGCATTAATCGTCGGCCTGGCCGCACTGTTTCTCTTCCACAAAAGCGACTACTTGTCGGAGCGCGCGCAAAACATCATCGACAAAAAAAATGTGCGGATCGACATGTGGCAGGCCGCGGTCGAGCAATGGAAGCTCCAGCCATTTCTCGGGACCGGCAGTGGAACTTATTTATACTATGGCCGGCAATTTCGCACCGAGCGAGTGCAACAAGATCCAGTGGAAGTGCATAATGACTACCTTCAGCTACTCGCAGAGTACGGACTGGTAGGAACATCGTTGTTCGTGCTTTTTCTAATCGCGCATTTGCATAACGGCTGGAAAAACTTTCGCCGGCTCGGACCTGGACGCGTCGCGCGGTCCTCGCGTGTTCTCAGCAACAGTTTCACGCTCAATGTGGGGGCGATCGCCGCGGTCTGCGCCCACATTGTTCATTCGTTTGTCGATTTCAATCTCCACATTCCTGCTAATGTGCTTTTGCTGGCATTGGTTTTTGGGTCGCTCGCAAATGCAGGAGTGCGACGTGAGACTGAATCGTCTCCAACGTTAGCGCTCTCCCCGTCACTTTTTAGATGGCGTCTCGCTTTGCCGATCATTGGCGTGGTCGTGCTCGTGCAGGTCGTTCGTCTTTTGCCGGCCGAATATCTCGCCGAGCACGCGCGCACCGCGATCCGCGACGACAAAGCAGACATCGCGGCCCGGTTCGCCGAGCGCGCATTGAAAATCGACAATCAAAATCCATACCTGTTTCAATATTTGGGAGCCGCGCGATTACAGCAAAGCGCGTTAGCGAAAGAACCGCAGACAAAGATCGTCCTCGATCTCGCCGCGCTGGAAGCGTTCACGAAGGCGCGCGCCTTGGCGCCTCGAGATAAAGATTTTATTTTGGCGATAGCTTCCATCTACGACGCGCTCGGTCGATTCAATGAATCAGAATGGCTCTATAGCGAAGCATTGAGACTGGATCCCCGCTCGATCTACACCAAACAAGGTTACGATATTCACGTCGAGCAGTGGCGAGACAGGGGAGGCTTGGCGCAATCGGACGCAGTCGCTCCGCATTCGTGAGCAACGATTGTTCACCTAATCGTTACTTTGTCCGTCGACGCTCGCGATTTAGTTAATCAACTGCCATGGCGAAGACGGACGAGGTTAAGCTGCATTTTCTCGATTACTGGCGAGTCATCCGGATTCGGTGGGTTCTCGTCTTGCTTGCCTTCCTCTTTGTCCTGATCACCGCGGCGGTCTTCACGTATTTTCAACCGCGCGAATATCAATCCTCGGTGGTCGCGGAGGTGAAATCGACCGCGCAAAATCCGCGCATCTTCAGCCAGGGCGATCCGAATCAGCCAGTGCACGATCCGCAATTGGCGCCGACGGTTTACCAGGTCATTCAACGCACTGGAATTCTTTATCCGGTCGTTGAGCAACTCCAGCTCCAGGACAAGTGGACCCAAAATGGCCGGCACCCCTCGCGCGAGATCGCCTACCAAATGTTGCGAAATAAGCTCGAGGTCGATGAAGTCCGCAACACTGATCTTCTCCAGGTCAGCGTCTTCGACACGAACCCTCAGCTCGCCTCCGAGATCGCAAACAAAATTGTCTCTGTCTATCAGGACCGGCGCGTTGAAGAAGAGAAAGAACTGCTGAATCGCGCCGTCGCTGTGATGAATGAGGAAGTGGCCAAGCAGCAGAAGCGCGTGGAAGAAGCGGCCGCCGAGACGGGCCGCATCCGCGACGAGGAACACATTGTCGATCTTAACCCGGAAGGAACGGAAGACAGTCAGGCCCCGGTTAACGGCCTCGTCGTAAAACAGGAGAGTGACGTGAACGACGTCGAAAGCAAAGTCACCACGCTCTCGAACAAGTTAGAGCAGATCGAGAAACTCAAAGGCGAAGATCTCATGCGGATGTTGCCGACACTCGATATTCAGGATCCGACCCTCCAAAAAATTCTGCCTAACTATCAGGACAACGTCGCCCAGGAAGCGCTCCTTTTGAATTCCGGCCTCGCCGAAAATCATCCGAAGGTAAAATCGCTCCGCGCGGCGCGGGAAGTTTATACAAAGCAGCTCGAGCAACAGATTGGAGCCATTCGCGACGGTTTGCAGCGAAACTTGAATGGCATTCAAGCGACGCGAGATCAGCTGCGAAAGAACCTCGAGGACACTAACGCGAAGCAGCTAAAGACAAAAAATCTGAGCGCGAATTACACGCGCGCGAAGAACGCTTACATTAAAGAGAAGACATTGCTCGATAGCGTTCGTGCGCGCGCCCAAACCCAAACGATGGAAATGGCCATGCCGCGATTTGCGATCAGCGTTAAGCAAATCGCCGAGCCCGCGTCCTATCCAGTGCGACCGCGCGTTGGATTGAATCTCACTCTCGGCGCGTTGGTTGGTCTCGTTGTCGGAATCGGTCTCGCGTTCTTCATCGAGTATCTCGACACAAGTGTGAAGACGATGGACGACGTCGAGAACCTGCTCGGTGTGCCGGTGCTCGCGATCATTCCGAAAAACATCGACCTGCTGCACAAAGCGGAAGGCGACACGCCCGACGCCGAAGCGTATCGGATTCTTCGCACCAATATTGAATTCAATCGTCCGAATCCGGACGCAAAAACCATCTCGGTCGCGAGCGGCGGTCCGGGCGAAGGCAAATCCACCACCATCGCGAACCTCGCCTTCATTTGCGCGCAAGGCGGGTATTCCACTCTGATTGTCGATGCGGATCTTCGCCGGCCGGTGCAACACACATTGTTCGATGTCGAAAACGAAATCGGCCTAACTAATTATCTCACGACCGAAATGAATTTGGACGAAGTCATTCTGCCGACGACGGTCGCGAACTTGTCGATCTTGCCGAGCGGAATTCTGCCATCCGATGCGGTCGGGATTCTCAATTCGCAACGCATGTCAGACACAATCGCGGAGCTAAAGTTGCGCTACGACGTCGTCTTCTTTGATTCGCCGCCGATTCTTGGTGTGAGCGACGCGTCCGTGCTCGCGAGCGAGGTGGATCAAACCGTGATGGTCGTTCAGCACCGCCGTTTTCCGCGAGCAATGCTTAGCCGTGTGAAACAGGCGATCGTTGGTGTCGGCGGCACGATCCTGGGCGTCGTCCTGAACAACGTCGATCTGAAGCACGACCAGAACTATTATTACTACACCAATTACTACGGGTATTACTCGCCGCGCGAGAATGATTCCTCGCCGCGGCGCCGCCGTCAGAAAGCCGGCGTGGCCGTCAATGGAAACGGAAATGGACACGGCCATTTCGCGCCGGACGAATATTGAACCAACGCGGCGGCTCTCGAATTATTTTTCAGTCGTCGCTTCCGGAATTCCACGTCGCGTAGTCAGATAAACCGCAAAGCTGCCGAGCCAATGGCCGCCTTCGTAATGTTCGCCAGTGACCGCGGCGAGTCCGGCGCGGCGATGCGCGTCGGCTGCTGCTTCCAACGCGACCCGGCGAGGATCGTTCTCAGGCAGTGCCGAAACAATTCCCTCCAACATCCACGCACGACTCAAATTTAATCCGTCCAGGTGCGCCAGTTTCGGATCGCTCCGGTCCGGCGAGACCGCGACCTTCAACCAATCGGCATTCTCGCTGCCGTCGCGACCCACCGGAATTTGCGGCATAAACGTCTTTAGCCAGGTCGCGAATTCTTTTTGCGGCAACGCGCGGCGCATCACGTCCGCTTCGCCGAGACATGGCGAAAGAAAATCTTCGCCGGAGGGCTCGTAATTGAGCGGACAATTTTTGTCGGCAAGAAAAAACTTCTTGGCTGAATCGCGAATCAACTTCGCAAAAGCATCATTCTTGACCGTGCGCGCGTAATCGAACATCAGCCCAAGTCCGAACGCCGTTTGGTCGTGCTCGCCGATCCGCACTGGATTGGAAAGTTTCGGCAACCAGTTCGTCAATCGTTCGATCGCCGCTTGTTCGAGCGGCTTCAAATTCTCCGACCACTCTTTCGCCTGCGGATCATCCCACTCGCGCAGCTCGGCACAGAGTTGCAACAACCATGACAAACCGTACGGGCGTTCGAAGCTCGCGCGGCCCTCGCCCTTAATATATGCCGCTTCCTGTTTTAAATTTTCCGGCGTCAGACTTTGTTTCAATGCGTCCCGCGCCGCGCCGGCGAACGGCGAATCGGGAAATGTTCGCAACAGCCGAACGAGCAACCAATGTCCATGCACCGAAGAGTGCCAATCGTAGCAGCCGCAAAATGCCGGCGTCAATTTCCGCGGCGGCCCTACGTCCGCGTCGCTGTTCAACACGTGCGAAATCTTGTTGGGATATTCCTTGTGCACGCAGGCCAGCGCGAGCTTCGCGAAACGTTCCGCTGTCTTGGGATCGAACACAGCCGCGACGTCTTCGTGTTCCTCTTCCTCAACCGCGGCGCCCGCCAGCGCGAGGCCTCCAATCAGCAACAACAGCGATGCGCTCCAACGTAAGATCGACATATTCAACATCGACATCATGCAACTGACGGTAATTTTCAACCCGCCAATTGCTGTGCCGAATTAAGCGTTGGATGTTGGACGTTGAGCGTTGGACGTTTTCTGGTAAATCAGAAGTTCCCTATGCGACCTATTAACCCATTCATCACTTGCGTTTTATTTTTAAGCGCGCAAATCACCGCCGTGCACGCCGCCGATTCCAAGGCCAACCCGCTTATGACTGAGAGCGCGTTGCCTTTTCATTATCCGCCGTTCGACAAACTCAAAGACTCCGATTTCGCGCCGGCGCTGGACGCGGGCATGCGCGAGCAACTCAAAGAGATCGAGCCGATCGCGAACAGTTCCGAAAAGCCGACTTTCGAAAACACCATCGTCGCGCTGGAACGCAGCGGACGTTTGCTTGATCGCGCTGAAACGACGTTCTCGAACCTGAACGCCTGCAACACAAACCCGACGCTGCAGAAGATCGAGACCGATATGGCGCCAAAGCTCGCCGCGCATCGGGACGCGATTCATCTCAACGCCAAACTCTTCGCCCGCGTAAAAGATCTTTACGACAACCGCGACAAACTCGGACTGGACGCCGAATCGGCTTATCTCCTCGAGCGCTACTACAAAGATTTCGTCCGCGCGGGCGCAAAGCTTTCCGATCCGGACAAGGAGAAATTGAAAAAGATCAACGCTGAGCTCGCAACGCTGCAGACGCAGTTCGAGCAAAACGTTTTGAAGGAAAAAAATGCTTCGTCGGTGGTAGTGGACAAAAAGGAAGATCTTGCCGGTCTCAGCGAGAGCCAGATGGCGACGGTCACGAACGCGGCCAAAGCCGAGCACAAGGAGGGCAAGTTCGTCATTCAACTTCAAAACACCACTGGCCAGCCGTTGCTAAGCTCGTTGCAAAATCGACAATTGCGCGAGCGAATCATGCAGGCATCGCTCTCGCGCAACAGCAAAGGCGGCGAGTTCGACACGCGCAAAGTTGTTTTGCGCACGGCGCAGTTGCGCGCCGAAAAAGCGAAACTGCTCGGCTACGATAATTGGGCCGCGTACCAACTCGAAGACCAGACCGCGCACGACGTTCCTACCGTGAATAAACTTCTGGCCGATCTCGCGCCGCCCGCCGTCGCCAACGCGAAAGCCGAAGCGGCCGAGCAACAGAAGATTGTCGATCAAGAGAAAGGCGGGTTCCAAATCGATGCCGCGGACT
The DNA here is from genome assembly GCA_036270275.1 of Chthoniobacterales bacterium. Lineage (GTDB taxonomy): Bacteria > Verrucomicrobiota > Verrucomicrobiia > Chthoniobacterales > UBA10450 > AV40. Next base: position 14,763 of record DATBCV010000047.1, read on the forward strand.
GGGCGTTTTATTCCGAGAAAGTTCGCAAAGCCAAATACGCGTTCGACGAGGCCGAGGTGCGCCCATACTACGAATTGAATCATGTCTTGCTCGACGGCGTTTTCTTCGCCGCGAACAAACTTTACGGGCTCACTTTCAAGGAACGTAAAGATCTGCCGGTTTATCAACCCGACGTGCGCGTCTTTGATGTCTTCGACAAAGATGGCAAACAGCTCGCGATTTTTATCGGCGATTATTATGCGCGTCCGTCAAAACGCGGAGGCGCGTGGATGAGCGCTTACATTGAGCAAAGCGAATTGCTCGGCTTCAAGCCGGTTGTCGCCAATCATCTCAACATTCCGAAACCAGCGCAGGGCCAGCCAACTTTGCTCTCGCACGATGAAGTCCGCACTTGTTTTCACGAATTCGGTCACGCGCTTCACGGAATGTTTTCCAATGTGAAATATCCGCGGTTCAGCGGGACGAGCGTGCCGCGCGATTTCGTCGAATACCCATCGCAGGTAAACGAGATGTGGATGGATTGGCCCGAAGTTCTGAAAAATTACGCGAAACATTATCAGACCGGCGAACCGATCCCGCAGCCGTTGCTCGATAAAGTCGCAGCAGCCGAGAAATTCAATCAAGGCTACAAAACGACCGAGTACCTCTCCGCCTCTCTTCTCGATCAAACGTGGCATCAATTGACGCCGGACCAGATTCCGCAGGACGCGATCGCGTTTGAGAAAGAAGCGCTTCACAAAGCCGGCGTCGATTTCGCGCCGGTGCCGCCGCGTTATCGCAGCTTTTATTTTTCGCACGCGTTCCAGGGCGGTTATTCAGCCGGATATTATTCTTATCTTTGGAGCGAGGTGCTCGACGCCGACAGCGTGGAATGGATCAAACAACACGGCGGCTTGAAGCGCGAAAATGGCGATCACTTCCGCGAAACGTTGCTCTCGCGTGGAGGATCGGCCGATGCGCTTTCGTTGTTCAAGAATTTCACCGGCCGCGATCCTTACATCGAGCCATTGTTGCAACGCCGTGGCTTGAATCAAAAACCGGGTCCCGACGACAAGGTCGCTCAACCATCACCGCCTGCAGGTTGATTGTCGATCTTGCAAGGTGGATCGGCCACTCCGCGGGCGATGCCAAAACATCGGCGGCCTTCGGCTGCGTAGAACTAACATCGAGCAAGGACTGCTCGATCCACCACTCTCGGTTGGACGTTTTCTGAAAATCGTTATCTTGCGCGTGTGAAATTTCTCATCCGCATTCTGTGCGCGTTCCTTCCGCTCACCGCCTTCGCCGGCAACTGTGTGGTGAACATGTCGCACTACGATCTGATGCGGCCGGATTTCGTGGCGATGAAAAGCGAAGGCGTCCTCGGCGTCATCCACGAAGCGAGCTTCCCGCGATTCGAACGCGATTGGCGCTACAGCGAACGACAGCTCCAGGCGATGCGTGCAGGATTACTCTGGGGCGCGTATCATTTTGCGGACGGCACCGATCCCATTCGCCAGGCTGATCATTTCTTGAGCGTCGTCGCTTCCTCGCATCCGCTTGCGAACGCTCCGGGCGAGGAAGAAAAAAATCGGCCGGGCGTGTTGCTCGTCCTCGATTTTGAAAAAAATCATTACCATGGCGGCAACATGAGCGTCGGGCAGGCAGCAGCGTTCGTGCAGCGAATCAAAGAGCGCACCGGAAAATATCCCGGGATTTACGGCAGCGAGAATCGTTTGCGGCAAATGTTTTCCGGCGTGAGCGGCGGGCAGCGCGCGGTTCTTTCCAATTGCTGGCTCTGGGTTGCGAATTATGGCGCGCAACCGCGCGGCATTTCACCATGGGGCAAATGGGACATGTGGCAATACACCGGCGACGGCAAATGCCGTCTCCGTCCGCGCGGCGCTTTTCCGGTCGGCGTCGCGAACATGCGCAAAGCCGAGCGCAATATCTTCAACGGCAACAACACCCTGCTCCAGGCCTTCTGGAAAGAACGCGCCTGGTATCCGTCAGGTTAGTTCTTCCTCTTGCTTCCCGCTCGAATCGCTTTGTTCGCCCCCAGTTGAAAGTTGAGCGTTGGGCGTTGAGCGTTGAGCGTTTCCTGTTAGTTTGTTCTTCGCGTAAGATCGACAATTTCCAATGGGCGAGCCAAATAATCCTGACGTGACCACAGTTCAACCGGCCAGCACGGACCGGGCTGATCTTCGTCCCGAAAATATCCAAGACGCGGTCATTCGTCTGGCCGGCAATTCGCAGGACGGAATCCAAAGCGCCGGTGCGTTTCTCGCGCGCCTCGCCGGCCGCAGCGCTCAGGAAGTCATGACTTACATGACCATCCCCGCCACGATCTCCGGCGGGCCGTCGATCTTCCAGGTGCGGATCGGTTCCGGCGAGGTGCTTTCCGCCGGCGACGAAGCTGATTTTCTCGTTGCGTTTTATCAACACAGCTACCAGGACCACGTCGGCTTTCTCCGCGAAGGCGGCGTTTTGCTCTACGATTCGGACAACGTCGAACCGAATCTCGACGACAAACGTTTCGTTTATGTCGGCATCCCGATTACCGGTCTGACCGTCGAAGCGCTCGGCGGCACCGCGAAGGACAAAGGTAAAAATATTTTTGTGCTCGGATTGATCTCGAAAATTTTTCATCTCGATCAGGACAAGCTGAAGAAACTCATCACCGAAAAATTCAGCGGCAAAGACGAGAGCGTCGTCAACACCGCGTTGATGGCGTTCCAGGCCGGGTACAATTATCCGGTCGGCAATTTGCTCTCGAAATTTTACGAATTCGAAAAGGTCGAGAAAACCGATGGGCGCGCGCAAATCACGATGGACGGCAATCAGGCGATCGCGTACGGGCTGATCGCCGGCGGCGTTCGTTTCGGTGCCGGTTATCCGATCACGCCATGGTCGTCGATCATGGAAGTTTTGCGCCGCGAGCTTCCAAAATACGGCGGCATTTTTGTGCAAGCCGAAGACGAGCTCGCGTCGGTCTCCATCGCGCTCGGCATGTCCTATTCCGGTTGGCTTGCCGTCACCGGCAGCGCCGGCCCTGGAATTTCTTTGAAGACCGAAGCGATCGGCTGGGCCTCGATGGCCGAAATCCCGTTGATCATTTGCAACATTCAGCGCGGCGGTCCGAGCACCGGTCTTCCGACTAATGTCGAGCAAAGCGATCTTCACCAGGCGATTTTCGGCAGCCATGGCGACAGTCCGCGCGTTGTGCTCGCCCCACGAAGCGTGGAAGATTGTTTCTACATCGCGATCGAGGCCGCGCGGATCGCGCGCCAATATTCCACGCCGGTATTTATTTTAAGCGACACTTCGCTCGCCACGCGCATTGAAGCGTTCGACGAACCGGACCTCGCCAAAGTCATGGTCGATCCGAAACCGGACCTCACGCCGCGCCAAGCGCACGTGCCCTATCCGCTCGACAAAGTCACCCAGCACGTGCCGCCCGGCTCGCGCATTCTCGATGGAAAATATCCGCTTATGTCCGGACTCGAGCATGACGAGATGGGCCACCCGACCGGCTCGCCGAAACTGCACATGGCGATGACAGCGAAACGCCGCAACAAATTGCGCAAGCTCGCCGAGGAACTTCCCGCGCCGGAAATTTATGGCGATCAGGAAGGCGACATCTTGCTCGTCGGTTGGGGTTCAACTTACGGACCGATCCACGACGCCGTGAAACGCGCGCGCACCGAGATGAATGAAAAAATCGGCGCGCTCCATCTTCGCCACATTCATCCATTGCCGAACGGGCTCGAAAAGATCTGGCCGAAATTCAAACGCATCGTCGTCGTCGAGATGAACGACTCCGGCGTTTATGGCTACGGCCAGCTCGCCACCATTTTGCGCGCGCGCTTCTGCGAACCGAAGATCGAGAGTGTCACCAAGACCGACGGCCTGACCTTCCGTGTCCGCGAAATTCTGGAAAACGTTTTCAAAGGACGCTCGTTCGCGCGAAATATTCCGCGCGATGGCCTGCCCGTAACTCATTCCGGCACCGCGCCCGAGAACGTGAAACATTTGAAAGAAACCGTGCCGCAAGGCGTCGGCTAATGGAATGATGACCAGTGATAAGATGAAAATGAATTCGGAAACCATGAAGCCAAGAAAAAGACAATGCCCCTCTGAATCGCACTTCCTGGATTCCTGGATTCAGAATTAAATTTTTATGTCTGACGAAACAAAATCAAATGGCTCCTCTTCTGTAGGGGCGGCGTTCTCAGCCGCAGTTGCAGAACCCCCTCGCGAAAAACTAACCAAGAAAGCCATCACCGCCGACCACCCGACCTGGTGCCCTGGCTGCGGCGATTTTGCCGTGCTCGCTTCCTTCTACAAAGTGCTCGAGAAAAAAAATCTCGATCACGAGAAGATCATTACTCTCGCTGGGATCGGTTGTTCGTCGCGCTTTCCTTATTTCGTCAACGGCTTCGGCGCGCATTTCATCCATGGCCGCGGCGTTCCATTGGCCAGCGGAATCAGTCTGGCCCGGCCCGATCTCCACGTCTTTTTGTTCGGCGGCGACGGCGACGGTTTTTCCATCGGCGGCAACCATGTCGATCATGGCGGCCGCAAGAACATCAACATGACCTATTTCATCATGGACAACTTCGTCTATGGCCTGACGAAGAAACAAACCTCCCCCACCTCGCCCATCGGATTCAAATCCAAGACCGATCCCACCGGCGCGATCGATCAGCCGGTCAATCCGATGAAAAAACTGATCGCCGGCGGCGCCACCTTTATCGCGCGCACCCACGCCACTCAAGTCAAACACATGATGGAAATGATCGAGCGCGCGTTCGATCACCAGGGTTTTTCCGTGATCGAATGTTTATCCGAGTGCGTAGAATTTTTTCCCGACGTCTTCGACCCCGCCGATCCGCGCAAAGGCGGCGCGTTCTCATTGATTGAAGAAAAGAAATGGGACAATTCCCCTGAGGACGAACTCCGCCACGACGTGACGGATGAATTGGCTGCCTACAAATTGGCCCAATTGCCGTTTCCAGGTGTCTTTGGAGTATTTTATCAGAGCGATAGACCAACAAAGAACGCGTTGGAAAAGAAATGGATCGAAACAACGAGAGAGAAGACTGGTAATGCCAGCGATCTCGCGTTGTTACAGAAAACGTTCGACAGAATGAAATGAGGTCGGGGCTCTGGACGCTGAACTGACGAAAGCAATTGTGCCCGCGGTCGCAACGCTGATCGCCGTGGCGGTGGCGCTTTTTCAATATCGAAACTCGAAGAAAGAGGAATTTCGTAAAAGATTTTGGGAGGAGCAATATGCGCTTTATTCTAAGGCCGTCAGCGCTGCTGCTCTAATCGCAACTGCAAAAGATTTCCATTCGATCGCAGCAGCACGCGAAGAATTTTGGCGCCTATATTGGGGTGCTCTCTGTATGGTTGAAGACCGCGAGGTCGAGGCAGCGATGGTAGATTTTGGTGAGGTCCTCGCCGAAGCCGAAAAAGCTGGCGACATCTCAGACCGACCGGCAACTGGAAATGCGCGGACGAAATTCCGGGACGCCGCGTATTATCTCGCGCATTCTATGCGCGAATCGTTGTCACGGACATGGCAGCCAGTCGACCTGGGAAAGCTTTCCGGTTTGCGACCAGTTGAATGAAAGCACTCGTTTCTACTTTAGCCTTCCTACTTTCTTCCTGAGGACCCTCGATCGGATGAAGTGAAAGTTTCGGTCACTTCGCTTTTGCGGGCTCAAATTTATTGCAAATCTCGATGCTGATTCGCAGCTTCGTCTGGCTCGATGCGCACAAAGAAAACAGTCAAAATAAGAAACCCCGCAATAATTTCCGACGCCACAAGAAGCCTGATTAAGTGAATATGTGTGCCGTTCGAGCTTGGGATGATATCGCCGAATCCAACAGTGCCCATCGTAACGATGCTAAAATAGAGGAGATCAATGGCCCGCATTAAATCGCCAGAAACGTGGTCAAATGTTCTCCAACATCCAACGTCACCAGCTGCTATCGCAGAAAATAAGCCGGTGTACGCGATCGCCACAGCTCCGGCTAAAAGATACGCATCGAAGTAAGAAAAGCGCCGAGGCGTAATTTTCTTAGCCAGTTTTAGACGGGGAACTTCAACGCGTGCGACCGCCGCGAGCCATTGTCGGTGCCTAGCATCCTCATCCCCGAACGCGAACTTATCGGCCAGTAAACGGTAGATTCCAATCCATGCTCCTGCGAAGAGAAACGTACCGCATAACCATCGAGCCCATTCCGTTCTGACAAAAATAGCGAGCGCTGCGAAAAGCAGAATCAGAACTTTGTGGTTGAACAAGACTTTGAAGAACGTGTCCCACGGTCCCGGCAGCCGCTGGATCAACTTAGTAATTGGCCATTCAGGCAATTTATCTGGTGACCTGCGGGGCAACGGACTATGCAAACACATTTCAATCAGCTTTCCTGTCAGCAGGACCGCCAACATTCCTGCAAGTACGTTAATAGCTGATTGCATTACTTAGGACTGAGAAACAAGATTAGTTCGTTCGTACCCTTTCTGGCGTTTCGGTGTTTTTTGCCGTTCCGTTTCTTTCCGGTTCCGCCAAGCGAACTGAATTTGCTTCGCACCACGCGCTCGCGTACTCGAAAATGCTCGCCAGCAATGTCTCGAACAATCTTACCAGACAATCCATTTGAACATGCACAGGCGGGAAACGTAACGATCGCTTTTGCACCGCACCGCGCGACGGTTTTGAAAAGATCGTCAAGCGCCGCACGGGAAGATGTCGCGGCGCTATACTTTGACTGCGGACGTGACCTGCGAGCTGGGTACCTACCGACGCCATCAACTTTCCCACATCTGCCGCGCGCGATTGTCTCAAGGACATGATAAAAGCGACTATAATGAACGCCGGAATAAGGAGGATCGATAAAGACAAGATCCGTCTTTTTTAGTTTGTTCGCGATCACATTGGCATCGCCGACTGCCGCAACCCCTGACTTTTTCGCAAAAAGTGAAGACATTTCCTCGAAACTCGCTTTTGTTTTGTCGAAGACATCTCTCGACCACGCGTCGATGAGATGCTTTTTCCCGCTACGAGTTGGTTGCAACGGCTGGGCTGTGTGGCCCGGAGCGGCGGCGCAACGACTTGCCGCGCGAATCAATGCTGCGAGGGCAATAGTTCGCGATCGCGTTGCAGCGGGGAGTGTCTGTCGCAAAGCGTCAATTTGGAGGGCCTGCTTAGCACTAAAATAATGGCCGCCGTACGCTTTCGTAATCGGGAGGCAGCGTCGACGGAAGCACCAATCACGGATTTCTCCCGCACGCGCACGTGTCAGATTACGAACAACAGGAGGTCGATACGACCGACAAAATGTTTTGGCCCGTCGAAACCAGGCATTCCATGAACGCTCCCAAGAAAATTCATCGTCTCTTGCAATTACAGCGTTGGCCAAAATTGCGCTGTATTGCTGAATATCCGAAGCAAAAACAGACGTTTTCGAAGTTCGCGCCATGTGAATGGAAACAGCGGCCGATCCCGAGAAAAGGTCGACAAAGCGGCGGCGTGACCTGATCTGTCGCCTCAGAATTTCGCCAAGCCCATTACGCAGCATGGCTCGCTTCGAGCCCATGTACTTCATAGAGACTTAAACTGTTAGTGCACGCACAAGTGCCGCCTCACCACTAGAACCTGGCTTAAACTGATCAGACGTAAACTCATTTGCGTGCATCTTTATTCGTTTGAAATAGCCTGAAAACGCTTGAGTAGCCGGAATCTCGTGTGTTCCATTCACGCTCTGCAACGCGTGAGGCAAACGCGCATGAGTGCTGCGAATCCTGTTGTTCGCGGCAAAATGACACCGCGCGCATCTGTATTCCAAGCTGTTGGCCAACGTAGGCGCACAGCGTCGAAATAATTCCAAAGACACTTTGCAATCTCTGCATCCTTCTCGTCGATGAATCGATTACGAAATACGAGTGTCCGTTCTTCCGATGGCGTCGCGCGAGTCAGTTCTTTTCCCCGCTTCAATTTATCTTTATCGATCATGGCGTCCTTTGTAATCATCCTTAAAAGGCGATCAACAAATGTCGCTTGAGTAATCAACTCGAATGTCTGCCCTGTCGCTTTTCCGAGAATCTTAATTCGGCCTGCGAACGGACTTCCGTCGCGGAAATTCATGAGTTTGGCGATATTGTGACACGTCTTTTGCGGACTTCTGGCTTTTGCGAAGTCGTATAAATCGTACGCTAGCGATTTCGTAACTTTCGTTTGTTGCAAGTTAATTGTTGCGAAAACCATCGCCTGATCTTCGAGATCCATGTCTAGAAAGATCGTGACGTTCACGGCAAACGAAGACCCCGAATAGTCTTCAAGCCCTGCAATCCGATGCTGTCCATCGATGATCTTAGCTACATTCGCACCTCGCGTGATTTCCAAGACCGTTTTGCTGTCATCTAGTTTGGCTTCAGACGACGGGATGGATAGGATCACGGAAGTGGGAAAACATGCGTCGACTGTTGTGACATATTTCTTAATATCCGCCACTCGACCAAGCGACAGATCGCGCTGTGTTCCGATATATTTTTCAATTTCGCGACCTTCTGGTCGTCGTACATCTGCAAACGATATCGCAACAAGATCGGGGGCTTCGATCGCTCCAATGTAGAACGTACCGATTGGTTGTTGTACTTCGATACAATTAACTTTAATCGGACTAGCGGCGTCTTCAGCCATCACTGTAGCCTGTCGAACTCGTCTCCCAGCTCGTTCAACTGATTGCGCGCCATCTGATTTAGATCCGGCATGATTCTAATGTTGTCGGCCACCACCACGAGAAACGAAAGGAACATAGCGAGGGGAAAAACAACCAGGCTCATCACGCGCAGCGCATCGCGATCAAGGATCGTCAGGATGTTAGACCATGGCGCAGCTTGCGCGAGCACACCAAATAAACACACAACCATGAACATCGCCGCTGAGCTTAGTAGCAAAACCGAGAACGCTAGGCCAAGAACGGATCGACTTGGAAATGAAGTGGCTTTCGGATGCTGAAAATCTCGAAACAGAATATACAACGTTCCCGCAACATACGAGGCTGAATAAATTGCGAACTCGCCATTGTCGGTAAAAATCGCGACCTTAATTGCCTGCTTAGTAAGGGCGAGACCGATGATTGTGAGCCAAACCGGAAACAATCCGCCGATCAACGACCAAGCCAGCCAAGCGGCACCCTCTCGCCAATGTTCCACTTTAGAATTGTTCCGCAGCTCAGTGTACAGCTTCATAGATCGTAACGTCGTGGTACTTGGGGGATCGAATATTTCAAGAATTAGAGAATTTTAGAAAGCGAATCAAGCGCCATCATCAAGATCGACAACGGAGCCCACCGGACTCGGGCGCGTAGGCGGCAAGCCCCCGCGAGGCTTTTTCAACGACAGCTGGGTAAAGCAATCAGTTAACATCGCCGCGGCCTCCCAAGTTTATCAGACGGCGATGAATCTTCTTTTGCCACGACAGAAGATTGGCTGAAACCAAAAGAATCTTCGGCCAGCTCGGGTCAAGGTTCGTCCACTTTCTCTAGATCGACGCGGACTTCGACCGGATCTCCAATAGACCAACGCGGATGTTCGACGGATCGACGGAGAAGATCGACAAATCGAGGCGCATGCTGGGTGAATCGGTGCGGAAGGTGACCCATTTGTTTCGCCCTTGAGACCGTTTGCTCCGGAAGCTGGATCGTTTGTGGCAAAGGAGAGAGCAAACGCCGCATTCGCTCTCCTGTTTGGAGTAAACCTGTACAGGTTTGTCATAAACGGGAGAAGGCTTACACCAATCGGTCGACCGTTTGGAGTAAACGAGAGAGCTTCCGCGGCAAAAGGTGTCCGGTTTGCGCCTCTATTGAACAGGTTTGCGACGAACTTGTCAGGGTTTGCCACGAAAGTGCCACCGTTTGTCCCAAAAAAGGTGACCCGCTAGAGCGAAGGATGACAGGTCTACCGCAAACCTGTACAGCTTTACGAGATTTCAGCTGTCAGATTTTAGCAAGTGTCGCCTCTTCCCACTCTTCGGTGACGCGAGCTAAATCTTCGGTGACGGCCAGGAGTTCGCGGTTCAATTGCATCACTGCGCCGCCCGCGTTGTAGGTGTCGGGCTTTTCCAATTCCGCCGTTAGTTCTTTTTGCCGGGCTTCTAAACTCAGGATCTGCTGCTCCAAATCGTGCAGCCGTTTCGCATGCTCGCGTTTCGTCTTCGCTTCCGCTTTTCGGCGATCGGCGTCAGCCCGGCGCGCTTCCCGCGTTTCACGAAGGCCGAGGCCTTTTTTTTTCAATGAATCCGGTCGCGATTCGACCGTCGGCTGGGCATTGTGTAGTTTTTTCTCGCCGTTACTCGTCAGTGCCGCGCGCGCGGAAACCGCTTTCGATTTCTCGAGGTAATAATCGTAATCGCCGGCATACGGCGTCAGTGTCCCGGCGTTGATGTGCAGCACCGTCTTCGCCACCGCGCGGATGAAATAAACATCGTGGCTGATAAAAATCAGGGTCCCGTGGTATTGCGAAAGCGCGCCGACCAGCGCGTCGATGCTTCCGATATCGAGATGCGTCGTCGGTTCGTCCACCAACAGCAGGTTGGGCGGATCGAGCAACAGCTTCACCAGCGCCAATCGCGTTTTTTCTCCACCGCTCAGCACACCCGTGACCTTGAATACATCGTCGCCGCGAAAAAGGAACGAGCCCAGAATCGTTCTCGCCGTTTGCTCTGAAACCGGGTTCGGCATATCGAGCGCGGTTTGCAGCACCGTCTGTTTCGGGTTCAACATTTCCACCCGGTATTGCGAAAAATAACCAACCTTCACGTTGTGCCCGAGCTCGCGCGTTCCATGCGTAATCGGCAACACGCCGCCGAGTAATTTCAGCAAAGTCGATTTGCCCGCGCCGTTCGGGCCGACCAGCACCGTGCGTTGACCGCGTTCCGCCTGGAAATTTAGCCCGCGATAAACCACCAGATCGCCATAAGCATGATCGACATCTTTTAGCGTGATCACGCGCTGGCCGCTCCGGACCGGCTGCGGAAAACGGAAGTGCACGGTCTTCTCCCGCGCGGTCGGCGCTGCGATCTTCTGCATGCGATCGATCTGTTTCAATTTACTCTGCGCTTGCGACGCCTTGCTCGCTTTCGCGCGAAAGCGGTCCACGAAAAGTTGGAGCGACGCGATCTCGCGCTGCTGGTTTTTGTAAGCGGCGAGCTGTTGCACCTCGCGCGCCGCTTTCTGCTCCACGTAACTGTCCCAGTTCCCGCGATAACGATGCAACCGCCGGTGCGCGATCTCCACGATCGCGCCCACAAGATTGTTCAGGAATTCGCGGTCATGCGAGATCATGAGGATCCCGCCGGGATAATTGGTGAGGTATTGCTGCAGCCAGACCAGCGACTCGAGATCGAGATGGTTCGTCGGTTCGTCCAGCAACAACAAATCCGGTTCCTGCACGAGCAACCGCGCCAGATGCGCGCGCATCACCCAGCCGCCGCTCATCGTCTTGGCCGGTCGATCGAAATCCGATTCGCGGAAAGCCAGGCCGGCCAGGATCCGTTTCGCTTTCGGCTCGATTTCCCAATCCAACTCGTGGTCGTGTTCCGTTTTCGATCCGTGTTTTATTCCGCAAGCCAGCTCCAGCACCGTTTCGTCGCCGGCGGGCGCATTTTCCTGCGGAAGAAATCCGACGGTCGCAGATTTCTGGATCGATATTTTTCCTTCAT
>DATBCV010000048.1:0-12942 GCA_036270275.1 Chthoniobacterales bacterium
AGGTTGTTCATAAAGCGGTAGGCACTTTCGCGAGACTGATCCTTCAGTTCAAGTGCTAGAAGTCCACCAAATCGCTGTTGCCTGAGTAATCGAGTAGCGAGTTCGTGCTGAGGATGATCGGGCAATCCTGGATAATGGACACGCTCAACGTTCGCATGTTGAGCGAGAAACTCGGCGACCTTCGCTGCGTTTTGTGAGTGCGCCCGCATTCGCCACGGCAGTGTCCGCATTCCGCGCAAAACCAGCCAGCAATCGAAAGGCGAGGGGACTGCGCCGCCTTCGTATTGGATCCCGCGAATCCGCTCAAACAAGCCGTCGCCTTTGTTGGCCACGACAATTCCGCCCAGCACGTCGCAATGGCCGCCGAAATATTTCGTGGTGGAATGTAGAATAAGATCGACGCCCAAATCGAACGGCCTTTGCAAAATCGGCGCCCAAGTGTTGTCGCAAACACTGACCGTGCCGGCCGCATGCACGATCTCCGCGATTGCCGCAAGATCGACAATCTTCAGGAGAGGATTGGAAGGCGTTTCAATCCAAGCCAACTTTGTTTTCGGTCGAATCGCTTTTTTTACGGCAGCGAGATCGCTCATATCGACGAAGTCGGCTTCCAGTCCCCAGCGCACGAAAATTTCGCGCAGCAAACGCGTTGTCCCGTAATAAGCGTCTTCATGCGCGAGGACGTGATCGCCGCGATTGAGCGCTTGGAAGATCGACATCGCGGCGCCGGTTCCGGACGCGAATGCTGCGGCCGCCACGCCGCCTTCGATCGCGCTCACGCCTTCCTCGAGCGCTCTGCGGTTCGGATTGTCGTTGCGCGTGTACATGAACCCGCGCGAGTAAGTTCCTTCGAGGTCGCGTTCAAAAGTCGTGGAAAGATGAATCGGAGCGGCAACAGCGCCGGTGGTTGGATCAATCTGATGTCCGGCATGCACGGCGAGGGTTTCGATTTTCATGGCTCAAATGGCACGTTACGAATTCGTTAACGATTGTCGATCCATTGCCGTCACTTGGACTGCTCACGGCTTTGCATTTGACGCAACGATTTTTCAGCGCAAATACATGCTTCACTTTTCGGCGGGAACGCCGCCCCAGTTCTAATGACGATTTACGACGACGAAGTCTTTAAAATGGCGTGTGACCAATTCCGGGTCATCGCCGATTACCTGAGCATCGATAAGAACGACCGCGAACGGTTGATGTATCCGAAACGCTCCGTCGCAGTGACGTTGCCGGTGCACATGGATGACGGCAGCACCCGGACTTTTCAGGGTTATCGAGTGCAACATCACCTGACGCTCGGCCCGACCAAAGGCGGGACGCGTTTCGCGCCGTCGCTCTCCATGGGGGAAACCGCGGCGCTCGCGATGTGGATGAGTTGGAAATGCGCGCTCGCGAATTTGCCCTACGGCGGAGCGAAAGGCGGAGTCGCGTGCGATCCTTCAAAACTATCGCGCACAGAGCTGGAAGCGGTCTCGCGTCGTTACATGCAGGAGATGATCCCGTTCGTCGGGCCGCACACGGACGTAATGGGTCCGGACATGGGAACGAACGAACAAGTAATGGCTTGGTTCATGGACACGTATTCGGTTTATCACGGATATGCCGTGAGCGAGATCGTCACTGGCAAGCCGGTCGCGATTGGCGGCACCGAAGGACGGCGCGAATCCACTGGGCGCGGTGTTGTTTATTTGATCGAACGCGCGATGAACATCCTGAAGGTGGATCCCGAAAAATGCACAGCGATCGTACAGGGTTTTGGCAATGTCGGCGCTGTCGCTGCGCTTTCTCTTGCCTACAAGAGCGGCGTAAAAGTAATCGGCATCAGTGACGCGTACGCAGCGATTTATAATCCGAAGGGAATCGATGTGGAAGCTGCCGAGCAACACGTCTTGAAAAAGGGGAGTCTTCGCTCATTTCACGAGGCGGATCATGTCGATCCAAAAGAACTGCTGACAATGCCTTGCGACATTCTCGCGCCGTGCGCGGTTGATCGAGTGATCAACGGAAGCAACGCGGACAAATTGCAATGCCGCATCTTAGCGGAAGGGGCGAATGGACCTACCACGCCGGAGGCGGATTTGATTTTGGAAAAGCGCTGGGACGAAATTTTTGTGATCCCAGACATTCTCTGCAACGCTGGCGGCGTGATTGTTTCCTATTTTGAATGGGTCCAGGGTTTACAGGCATTCATGTGGTCGGAGACTGAAGTCACGGACAAGCTGTTCCGCATCCTGGAGGATTCGTTCACCCAAGTGATCAAGCGGGCGAAGGCCCACAAGATTTCTCATCGCACTGCCGCGATGGCGATCGGTGTTGAGCGAGTAATGCGCGCTAAGAAAATGCGCGGTCTGTTTCCGTAACCGACGGCGCGTCGCGAGTACAGAAAAAAGCCGCGCTGTGGAGTCGAACCGACAGCGCGGCCAGATTGCTTCTGATATCGGATTAGTCGATCGCTTTGCCGCCGCCCGTCGCGGACGAACCTGTGAGGGACGATCCGGTGAGGGATGAGCCAGTCAACGAGGATCCAGTCAATGACGAACCGGTCAGGGATGAACCTGTCACTCCCTTGCCGCCGCCGCCTTTGGCATCTTTCTTCGGTTTGAGATCACGAACTTTAACGTTTTTCTTGGTGGATTTTGCCATATTAGCTTTCTTGTTTTGGGTTGTTGGTTAGTTGAATTGCATCAGTGACGCCGAACAATAATTGACGGCCGCCGGTGACGTCCTGTTTGGGGATCAGATCGTCCAGACGGATCAATTTTTGTTTTCCGCGCTTGGGTCGGTGACTTGTTGATTCACTCGCCTTTGCTTGTTTTTTGTTTTTCGGTGCACTCACTTCGAGCGCCCTATTAACACCATTCGTGCCAGGGCAATTATCTCGTCAACGCGCGGCACTTCTTCCGGTTTGAAACGAACCACTTACGAAATCAACATTTGTAGATCGCGTAAGATCGACATCGATCCGCGCGGCGCTAATTTGAAGCCGGCTGGCGTTAAAATTGCGCCACTCCTGTGCTCTCATTTTGGGCCGAGTTTCTAAGATGCCGCGCCAGCGTCGCTCTCGAAATTCCGAGCAGCTTCGCAGTGCGCCGCTGGTTTCGATTTGCTTGCTGATAAACGAAGTGCACGTGCCTTTTGACCGCGCTCGCAAGCGACAAATCGATATCGCCGCGAGGTTGGACATGGTCGGGCAAGCCATTAGGGCCGGATTTGGATGCGCCAGCGGAAGGAGTGGATTTCAAGTCTGGCGGGAAAATCACGTGGTGCGGAAAAATGACGGGCCCATCGCAAAACAGGGTCATCGTGCGAACGGTGTGGTTAAGCTCGCGCAAATTCCCCGGCCAGGGATGATGAAGCAATTTTTCCATCGCTTCAGGGTGAATGGCGGTGATGCTCTTACCTTCTTTGGCCGCCGCCATTTTAAGCTCAGCCGCAATTAAAGCTGGCAGCTCTTCGAGGCGTTCGCGCAGCGGCGGTATGAGCAAGGTGAGCCCGTTCAGTCGCTGAAAGATATCTTCACGGAACTTTCCCTGACGCACACGATCTCGAAGCGAGCAATTCGAGGCGCAAAGAATCCGCGCATTCGACGTTAACATTCGCTCGGAACCAAGACGCTCGAACTCCCCATATTCGAGCACGCGCAAAATTTTCACCTGCGCCAGCGGACTCATCTCGGAGATTTCATCGAGGAAAATCGTCCCGCCATGGGCAAGCTCGAATTTCCCTTTGACCGCTTGTTGTGCGCCAGTGAACGCGCCTTTTTCGTGACCAAAAAGCTGACTCTCAAGGAGCGTGTCACTCATCGCTGACGCGTTGAAGGAGATGAACGGTCCATGTGCGCGCGCAGAGGAGTTGTGAATGGCGTGGGCAAGCAGAGTCTTGCCGGTGCCGGTTTCGCCCAACAGGACGACGGGAACATCCGATCTCGCGGCGAGCTGCGCCAGTCGGAGGCAACGCGCCATGGAGGCGTTGCTGGTCGTAAAATTTTCCAGCTTTAACTGGGACGGCGCGAGTTCCATTTAGATTCTACTGACTCAAATTTTCTCGCAGCTGTCGGATTGGCTCGAACGCGTACTCGATCAGGGTCCGGCCGCCGATCACCACATGCGCCTCGCCTTTCATTCCGACCCGCAATGCGAGCGCCTGGCCCGCTCCGCCCGGAATCGTGGTTTTCTCCAGTGAACCGAGGCCGATGAAATGTGGACCGTCACTGGAGCTGATCGCTGACGGACTGATCCAATCGAGCTTCCCGCTGATTGCGCCGTAGCGCTGATACGGAAACGCTTCGAAAAAATATCGGACCTTCTGCGCGACAGCCAGTTTCGGAAAACCGGCTTCTTTCAGAAGCAATCGGGCCCGAATTCGCGCGTCCTGCTGCGCGAGCTGGCAAAGCACCTGCCCGTGTTGCACTACGCTCCCGACCGTTCCTTGCTCCACCGAAATGACGACGCCGTTATAAGGACTTCTGACTGTTAACAGATTCTGCTGCGCGTTCTCCAAATCGGCTTTCAATGCTTCGGTTCGTAATTTCAGCTTCTCAATGTCAGCCTGCTGCTCGCCGCGCAATTTCGCGTACTCGCTTTCCATTCGTTCACGCTCGAGATTGGTTTGTTGCAAGGTCCGTTGCGAGACGCTGAGATCTTTCTCCGAACCTGCCGCCTCCAGCCGCATTTTCATTAACTCCACTTCCGAGACGCCGCCTTGTCTGCCCAGTTTCTCCATTCGATCGACCAAGTTCTTGCTCGTCTTTGAATGGTTCTCGCGAAATTTCACTTCACTCTGTGCTTGTTCGATCTCCGCCCGCTTGATGTTCAGTTGCGAGTGATAGGCGGCTTCAGTTCTGGCCAATCCGTCCAGTTTGATCCGCAAATCTTCAGACAAAGTGCGCAGCTCAGTGTCGAGCGTATGGATTTCGTCCGAGCGCAAAACGAACAGCTCGTCGCCTCGTTTTACTGTTTGCCCTTCGCTTACCGACACGCGGCTGATTACGCCCTGGTGCGCGGCTTGGATCGGATCGGCGCCAGTTGAGGGGATCAAAATGAACGGACACTGCACCGTTTCCGGCAATCGCATCGCGATTGCGAGAAGCAACGCAACGACAAACGAGCTCAGAAGCACCCACGCCGCGCTCCGGATAATCCACGGAGGCGGCTCCTGGGGCATCATCTCCGATTCAGTTTCCATCGAGCCGCGCGAATTTGTTGAAGTGTTCATTGTCGATCTTGCATCAAACGCCAAGCTGTTGACTCGACAGGTAGTAATAGAGTCCGCGTTGCGCCATCAATTCGTCGTGATTGCCGATTTCGGCGACGCTACCTTTTTCCAGCACGACGATTGAGTCAGCTTCGCGAATCGTGCTTAACCGATGCGCAATGACAATCGTCGTTCTACCGGCCATTAACCGGCCGAGGTTCTCCTGGATTGCGCGCTCCGATTCGGTGTCAAGCGCGCTCGTCGCTTCGTCGAAAATCAAAATTGGCGGATTGTTATAAATGGCGCGCGCGATCACGATGCGTTGCTTTTGTCCGCCCGAAAGCGCGAGACCGGATTCGCCGACTTTCGTTTCATAGCCAAGCGGCAGCCGCATGATGAAATCGTGCGCGGCGGCGGCCTGCGCCGCTGCGAGAAGGCGATCCACATCGGGTTCCATATCGCCGAAGGCGATGTTGCGCGCGATTGTGTCGTTAAAGAGATGATTCTCCTGCAACACCATGCCGATGTGCCGGCGCACGTCGCGATAGTTCAGCGTCTTAAGATCGACATTGTCGAAGAAGATCGTTCCCTCAGTGGGCTCCAGTAATCCCGCCACTAACTTGATGAGTGTTGTTTTTCCCGAACCGCTCCGGCCCGCGAACGCGAACATTTTGCCGGGCGCGATTTCGAGATTGATCTCATTGAGAATGTTCGGCGCTTCCGGTCCGCCGTATTTGAAACAGACGCCGCGAAGTTGAATGCGTCCTTCCAAACTTGGAACGGAAACTAATTTCGAACGGTCGTGTCCTTGTTCCGGTTCCTGCTCGAAGATGTCGTTAAGACGATTCACGAGCACAGAGGTGAATTGCAGATTGTCCCAAACGCCGAGCGTTTTCAGAATTCCGGCGTAGGCCATCGCGGTCAACGAGCTGAACGCGACAAATCCGCCGACGCTCAAGTGGCCCGAGATTACCTGATGTGCGCCGACCCAGAGAAAAATCGCGGTCGAAAGCATCCCGATCGTTTGCAGGACACTGTCGTAGGACATGACGATAAAGCTGGCGCGAAACATTTTTTTCGAGACCGAAAGGAACTCCGCCAACATCGCGTCGCGGAACGCGGTCTCCGCCGACGCCGCTTTCACTGCCTCGATGCCTTTGATCGCGTCGATCTGATGCGAGCTGTATTTGCCCTGGCTTTCTTCAACGCCGGCAAACAACGGGCGCAGCACTTTCACCGAAAAAAACATGAGACCGACGTAGAGCGGAGTGGTGGTAAGAAAAGCGAGCATGAGCAAGGGGCTGTAAATCGCCATCAGGATAAGCGCACCGACGAGATAGATCAGCGCCAGGACGGAGCCGATTCCTTGTTGCACCGCGAATTGTCGAATTTGCTGCGCGCCCGCGAGTCGCCTTTGAATATCGCCGGTTCGGCGGCTCGTGAAGTAGCTCATCGGCAATGAGAGCAACCTTCGACTCAAGAAATCGAGCAACGCGGCGTCGAGGCGGACGGCGGCGAACGCGAGTAAATATTCCTGAGCAAGTGTTGCAAGCTGAACGAATCCAACTGCCGCCAGCATTCCGATGAGAATTGTGCGGAGCAGGCCGAGATCGTTTTCGACAATGACCTTGTCGACGACCATTTGCGTGAAGACGGGAAAGACAAGCTGCAAAATGCTGACTGCCACTGCGAGCCCGAATACTTGCAGCAGGATTTTTTTAAAACGCGCAAGGAATGGAAGGATCCAAGTCAGCGCCGGTTTGCTCTCAGGCGCTTGCTCGAACGCGATTGTGTAATCGAACAGCGCGGCGTAACCGGTCCAATTCGATTCGAATTCTTGTCGCGGAATTTTGACCAATCCAAGCGCCGGATCCGCGACTCGCACGAATTGAGGATCGACATCGTAGAGGACAATCCAGTGATTGCCTTCCCAATGCACAATCGCCGGCAACGGCATCATCGGCAGGTTGCGGACGGAAACTTTTAACGCGCGCGCGGCGAGACCGAGCTCTGTTGCCGCGCGCACCAGCGCCTTCAAACTTGTTCCGTCCGTCGCGGTGTGACAAAGCTGACGGATCCGCGCGAGACTGACTTTGCGTCCGAAGTGACGGCAAATCATTCCCAGACTCGCCGCGCCGCAATCCATCTCGTCGATTTGCGGAATGTGCTCGAACTTGCGAATTGGTTCGGCGCGTTTTCGGAAATGGCCTTCTTCATCGGCGAAAGGCTCTTCTTTGTCGTCGGCTTCAACCGCCGCTTCCTCGCCATCCAATTCGGTTTTGTCCGAGCGTCGCGTTTCCGCCGGGAGTTGCTCCTCGGTGAAATCGAGCGGGATTCGCGCTTCACTTTTTGCCTGGTAAAGCGCCAGCCGCTCGGTGACCAATTTGTCGAATTCTGGAAATCGAGTGCGCAAATCGCGCACCGCATCCGGCGCGAGCGAGAAAAGCTGACAGTCCGTGAATGCTTCGACTGAAGCCGCGCGCGGCGCGTCGTTGATCGCCGAAAGCTCGCCAAAAAAATCGCCTTCGCGGTAAAACGCGAGATTCAACTGCCGCCCGTTCCCGTTGCCGCCGCTGAAGGCGCGCGCCCGGCCTTTTTCGATCACGTAAAGCGGCCCGGCCGGATCGCCTTCGCGGATAATGAGGCTGCCTTTCGTAAAACCGACCGGCATCATTTTGTCGATCATGCTCCGGAGCGCGAGCGCGGGAAGGCGCCCGAAGTTCGTAAATTGGTAGAGAAAACTTTGCACCGCGCGATTGCGGCCAATCATCTCGATGTAATGCCTGAGCTCCGGCACTTCGGCGACGAGCGAAAGGAAATCGTTTCGATCGATCCGCAAGACATCGACACTTGTGCTGCAGCGCACCGTTGCGGCGCGTTTTCCACCTTCCGCGAGCGCGGCTTCTCCAAAACTATTGCCAGGCTTTAAAACTCCGAGCGGGATCTCTTCGCCTTGCGCTGTCACTTTGATCGCGCGAGCGCGACCGCGAGTCAGAATATAAAATGCGTCCGCCGGATCGTCTTGTTTAACGATCGAATCGCCGAAATCATAATGCTCCTCTTGCAATAACGGCTCCAGCGCCGCGAAATGTTCGTCCGAAAGGAACCGGAACGCGGAGGACCGCCTGACCATTTCAATGTCCTGCGTTTTCATTGCGGCGACTCTTCCAAACGCGTTTGAACGTGTTCGTGAACGAGGTGAGAGAAATGTTGTTCGAGCAGACGCTGATCGATCCGCTCCTGCACAATCGAGTCGTTCAAGTCCGGCTCTGCTTTCGCGATGATCCGAAAAATCTCGAATCCATCTGCGTGCGCGATCGGGTCCAGGAGATCCCCCGGGCCTGCGCTCCAAAATTTGTGCTGCAAGTCCGGAGGCACGTCTTCGTGCCGGAAAGTTATCCGGCGATGCGGATAACGGGCTTCGCTGGCCACTTCTTCCATCGAAATCCCGTCCTGGCGCATGCACAACATGGCCTCTTTCGCCGCGTCCGCCGATTCCACCTGAATCGCTTCGGCTGAAAAATGAGTCAATGGCATGCGCTGAAGTGCGAGTTGTTTCTGGCGCGATTGCGGCGTGAGCAGTTGTTCGCAAACCGCGCGATACGCAGCTTCGATCCCGCACATTTCATTCAGCCACTCTTCGTCGCGCGCGATCTGCGCCAGCCAATCGCCGGCATTCGCGGGCGTGATCTGAACCCGCTCGAAGAATTTCTCCCGCTCTGAGTCGACCAATTCTTTCGGCGTCTGGTCGTTCGCGGCGCGCGCGGCCAATCGCCACATTAATTGCTTTGCCAGGCGATCGACCTCACTCGCGAAGATCAGCTCAATTGTAAAAAGATCTCGCAGCTCCTCGTCCGCGGAGACAAGATCGACATCATCCGCGGCCGCGCCTTCCACTGCGCTCCGCCAATATTTCCGCGAAACATAATCGCTGAAATCTTCCAAGGTGAGCGCGCGTTGTTCGAGCCAGCGCTCCGTTTCTTCGGCGGTAATCAGATCGTGCTCGTAACGAAACAGCTCCGCCATCTCGTCAACCGCTTCATCATTTAGCTCCAGCTCGGACTCATGTGCGCGCGCTTCGGCGTTGATTTTGCAAAGGAACTCTTTCCAGACAGAAACCAATTCATTTCGAAAAATCGCCGCATCGATCGCGTCGCGGACGGTGTACTCTTTTTCACCGCAAGCGCACACGACGCGGCGGTCGCGCGAGACTGGTTGGATTTCGGCCATGGGAAAGGCGAACTCTTCTATGCGCGGAACTGGTTATTCCCGGACATACAAATTTCGGGCGTCCCTTATATTATTGTGGGCGGAAAAAGTCGAGTCCTGTCTGGCCTCAATTTTGGGCCATTCGCGTCACCGGTTAACCCCTAGCGCACTGAGGGTTGGCTAAACTTGGTTGACTAAAGCTTGGGTCTGGCTGTTCAGTTTAGGCCATGCCCGCCGCCGCCTCATTGCGCGCTCTGCTCGCGCGCTCCATCGATTACGCCGGAATGTTTCCGCCCTGCAGCCTCGAACTTGACCCGGCGATAAAAAATCAGGCCGGTTACGTTCGCTCGCCAGAATCGTGGATGCTCTCCGCTTTTGTCCTCCCCGTTTCAAAGTTTGGAAATGTTCCGCCGCTCCTGTCGCAGTTCGATCAACATCATCCGCTTCGCATTTCCGCGCTCGGTCCGAAGACTGAAAACGCAAAAGCATTCCTGCCGGAACTCAAAAATGCCGCCGAAGCGATTGGTTCGCTGCAACAAGCGCATCCTCAGCTTGTCTCGATCTCGCAGTTAGAGATGCTCCTGCCACAGGATGTCGATCTTGCCGGCTTGACTGAAGCTGCTGCAACGGTCGCGAATTTGAAATTGCAATGCTTCTGGGAAGCGCCCGCCAAATCGGCCGAAAAAGCGATCACCCTCATCGCGCGCGCGAAGCAGCCGGCCTTTGGTTACAAATTGCGCACCGGCGGAGTGACGGCTGATTCTTTTCTAAGCTCTGTGCAAATCACGCGGGCGATTCTTGCTTCGACGAAACACCAGGTGCCGATGAAATTCACCGCCGGTCTGCATCATCCGATCCGGCAATTTCGCGATGAAGTTAAAACCGAGATGCACGGATTTCTCAACGTCCTCGGCGCGGGTGTGCTTTCAGCCGAACATCATTGGGACGAAGCGCAAACCGTCGAGATGCTCGAGGACCAGCGCGCCCAATCGTTCGAATTTCACGACACGGTTTTTGCGTGGCGCGATTGGGAGATCACGCTCGACCGAATCAAAGCGCGCCGAAAATTCGTGACTTCGTTCGGCAGTTGCAGCTTCGATGAGCCGCGCGAAGACTTGCGTGCACTGGGACTTCTTTAATTCACCACGAAGGGCACGAAGATCACGAAGCCGGCGAAGCGATGGAAATCAAAGAACTCTTCGTGTTCTTCATGATCTTCGTGGTTAAATCCTAACCATGGCTTTGCGTTCATTTATCGAAGTGGCAAGCGATTCGCATTTTCCACTGGAGAATTTGCCCTTCGGGGTTTTCAGGCCAGGCAATGCAAACCCGCGTATTGGCGTCGCGCTTGGCGATTACGTTGTCGATCTTTCAGTGTTGCAAGAGACGGGAAATTTTCCGGATTTGCAAGATCGACAATTGTTCGCGCGCGATTCGTTGAATGTCTTTCTCGCGCTCGGTCGACCCGCTTGGAAAAAAGTTCGCCAGACTTTGCAGAAGCTTCTGGCAGCTGACACGCCCACGGTGCGTGATGATAAGAAACTCCGCGAGCGCGTGTTTCACCGGCAATCCGATGTCGTGATGCAATTGCCGATGAAGATCGGGAACTACACCGACTTTTATTCTTCGTATCATCACGCGCACAACGTCGGCACAATGTTGCGCGGGCCGGAGAATGCCCTGATGCCGAATTGGAAATGGCTTCCAGTCGCGTATCACGGCCGCGCAAGTTCGATTGTCGTCAGCGGAACAGACGTGCGTCGGCCGAAAGGACAAATGAAACCGCCGGACGCGCCGTCACCGGTTTTTGGACCGAGTAAAAGTTTCGACTACGAACTCGAGATGGCATTTTTGATCGGTCCCGGTAACTCGTTAGGCCGACCGGTGCCGATCGATCAGGCGGCCGATCACATCTTCGGTTTCGTCTTAATGAACGATTGGAGCGCGCGCGATATTCAGGCTTGGGAATATCAACCGCTCGGTCCGTTTCTCGCGAAGAATTTCTGCACCAGCATTTCGCCCTGGGTCGTGACGATGGAAGCGCTCGAGCCGTTTCGAAAGCCGCTGCCGAAACAAGATCCCGAGCCGTTGCCGTATCTAAGATCGACATCGGACTTCACCTTCGACATTAAACTCGAAGCGCGGCTTCAAAGCGCGCAGCTGAAAGAGCCGTGCACAATCACGCGCACCAATTTTCAAAATCTTTACTGGAGCGTTGCGCAACAATTGGCGCATCACACCGTCGGCGGCTGCAACCTGGAGCCCGGCGATTTGCTCGCGAGCGGAACGATCAGCGGCGAAAGCGAAGAATCTCGCGGCTGCATGCTCGAGCTGACCTGGCGCGGTGCGAATCCGTTGAAGCTGCCGGACGGAGAGACGCGCAAATGGCTGGAGGATGGCGACACATTGTCGATCACCGGTTGGTGTGACGGGGACGGTTTTCGCGTCGGATTCGGTGAAGTAAGCGGAAAAATTCTTTCGGCCCAATGACACTGCACTGATGATCTGGCCCGTTGGCTGCTGGAAGAGCAGCGATGAAGGCGCGCATCCTCCACGTCGACGACGATCCTGACATTCGGTTATTGATTTCGGCTTCGTTGCAGGAATTCGGATACGTCGTTGCAACTGCGGGAACAAACGCGGAAGCATTGGAGCTAGCGAAGGAATTCAAATTCGATCTTTCGATCTTGGATGTGCGCTTGCCCGATGGGAGCGGGATCGAGCTCTGCCAGAAAATCAAAGAACTCCAGCCGGACGCGCCGGCAGTTTATTATTCCGCTTACGCGAGCGACGAGGAACAGGAGGCCGCGCTCTCTGTGGCGGGCGATGCTTATCTCAAGAAACCTGTGTCCGCGGCCGTCTTGGAACAAACGATTGTCGGGCTCTTGGAATCGAAGAACTGAGTCTTCATTCACTGCAGACTGTGATAGGCCGGCACGAAGTAATATCTGAAATCGGTTGTGGAATCGACCGGTTTTCCGTTGCGATACGCGGGTAGAAACGTTCGCTGTCTCAAGGTTTCCACGGCTGTATCGGCATACTTTTGCTGATCGGGCGGGGTCACCTTTTTCAGATGAATGTCTGTCACCTTTCCCGTAGCATCCACGCTCAGGCTCATGTCGGCGACAACTGGCTTGTCTGCCGTCGCCCATCCTCCAAAGGGATCTTTCACTTTGGTGAAGTCATAAATGTGGCCAGGAACCGAAATGATCTGCGGTGTAATGAAATCGCTTTCTTTTTGGAGTTCGGACAGTTGCTGATTCGCAAAGATTCGAACGTGCGGTTTTCCATCAGTCATGCTGAAGGCGAGTGTTCCCTGAAACCAGCAATAGACATTGCGATGGTTGTACATGGCGGGGATGAAACGACACTGGGATAATTTTATCCGAAGCTCGTCTCTCAACGCTTTGGTTTCATCCGTGTTTCCCCAAATGTTCCCATGTTCCGGAACGCCGTTCGGGGCAATGATGCAACCAAAGTATAATGCGCCGTGGGTTTCGCCTCTCTTAATCACGTTCTGTGGATTGAACATGTTAA
>DATBCV010000049.1:0-3042 GCA_036270275.1 Chthoniobacterales bacterium
CGACCGGGCACGAATAAGATCCGCCCGGCGTCGCGACCATTTTCAATGTTGTCGGCGCAGAATCGTGTTGGCCGATGTTCTTCACCTTCACGCTCCAAAAAGTCGCGGAAGTTTGCGTGGTTTTTTCGATGACAAGATCGGCCATCGCGGGCGTGACGGCCTTCGCCTCTGGAGCCGCAAGCAATGCACTGACAGCGAGAAAAAGAACTGTTTGAACTTTCATGGGTAATTTTTTCCGAGTGCTTCCCTTCGTAATCGTGCTCGTGATCGAGTTTTTAATTCTTATTCGATTACGATTACGAGCAAGAGCAAGAGAAAGCCCGGGCCGCTTTGCAGCCCGGGCTTAAAATATTACCCCGCAAATGCCGTTTAGGCGGATCTCCCGTTCCCTTTCGGTAACGGGCGGACGACCGGCACGAGAGCGTCTGACTTCCAATTAAGGCATGTCATCTTCCACAGCGCGCCTCAGCCTCCTTAGCTAATGAAATATCGGTTCGGGAATCACACCTGTAATCTCGAACACCGCAGGGTAAATTGGTCGAAAGTTCTCGGTTGAGAGTTGAGCGGAAAACTCTGGTTTCCATCCCAACCCTCAATGGAAAACTCCCGGCCGCCTGTCAAAGAACTACTCCCTGAGTTCCACGCCCAATTCCCGTTGCAACCGCTCGCGAATCTTCGCGTGGACCACGGTGATCTCTTCGTTTGTCAGTGTGCGAGTTTTGTCCCGATATGTCAACGCATATGCCATCGACTTTTTTTCCGCGCCGAAATTTTTTGCTTGTTCTCCGCCGAAAACATCGAACAGGTCCACGCTCGCCAAGAGCGGTTCGTTCGCCGTCAGGATCGTCGTCAGAATTTTTTCGTGCGCTAAATTTTCCGGAACAATCATCGCGATGTCGCGAGTGATGGCGGGAAATTTATCGATCTCGCGAAAGGTCGGAGCGCCGGCGGAATGGGCTTGGAGATTCAATTCGGCGAACAAAACGGGACGCGTGGAATTGAGTGTCTTCGTGCGATCGGATGAAACCTGGCCGGCAAAACCGACGCGTTGCTCGTTCGAGAAGATTTCCACGGCCAGAACCAGATCAGGATGTTCCGCCCGCTTGAAAGTGGCGGGACCAATCACCGATTCGATCACACCTTTGAGATCGAAATAATCAAAGCTCCTGTCTTGCGACCGCCAATGAGTTCCGGGTGCGAGTTTTCCCCAGAGCACAACGGCGAGGCGCCGTTCTTCTTTTCCATCCGGCGGAAGGAAAACGCGCCCAAGTTCGAACATCGCCACCCGCTCGGCGCCGGCCAGAACGTTGCGCTCCAAAACATCGAGCAGCGGCGAAAAGAAACTCTTCCGGAGCGCGGCGTGATCTTCACTTAGCGGATTACGCAATTCGACGGCGCCTTCGAGCGACGCCGCTCGCTTGGAGATCAGTTTCGAAGTCCGAGCTTCACTGAGTCCGCGTCCCACCAAATGCGAACGCACCGTTGCTTCGAAATCGTGATTCCGGTCCGCCTCTGATTCGGTCGTGAAGCTGCTGCGATATCGGAGCGGCACGTTCGCGATCCCGAAGGCGCGGAGGATTTCTTCAATCAAATCGACGTCGCGTTGAAGATCGAATCGATGGCTCGGGATTTTCCACGAACTTTGCTCTTTGCTCGAACTGGCTGGCTGCAGTCCAAAGCGCCGCAGAATTTCGTCGACGCGGGTCGGAAGGATTGAAATGCCGATTAGTTCGTCAACGTGCGCATAACGCAACGCAACCTCCGACGGGGGCGAGGGAAGTTTTCCCGCGGTCGCGATTTCCGCGGCTGGTTTCGCGTCCGCGATTTCGCGCATCAATTCCGCCGCCCGATTTGACGCGGCGAGAACCATGCCCGGATCGACGCGCCGTTCGAACCGATAACTGGCGTCGCTCGGCAAATTCAGATTGCGGGCCGTGCGCCGCACGCTCGCCGGCAAAAACCAGGCGGCTTCGAGCAAAATGTTTTTCGTCGTGTCGCTGACGCCCGTTTCTTCGCCGCCCATCACTCCCGCGAGACCGACCGCGCGTTCCTGATCGGCGATGACGAGATTTTCCGGCTTGAGCACATAAGTTTTTCCATCGAGCGCGAGAAATTTTTCGCCATCCCGCGCCAGGCGGACGTTGATTGCGCCTTTTAATTTGTCGGCGTCGAACGCGTGGGTTGGCTGGCCCAGCTCAACCATCACGAAGTTTGAGATGTCGACGATGTTGTTGATCGAACGAATGCCGACGCTTTCAATTTTCGCGCGCAACCAATCTGGGCTCGGCCCGACTTTCACGTTGTCGATTCTGCGAAACGAAATGAACGGGCATTGGTCAGGCGCCGAAATCTCGATGGAGCCGGCCCAAGGTAGGGACGGCGCGCTGCGCCGTCCACGGTCATCGCGGCGCGATGACCCTACCAGGGCCGCGATATCTCGCGCCAAGCCGAAATGGCTTAGCAGATCGCCCCGGTTCGGCGTGATCTCGACGTCGAGGATCGTGTCTTCCGGAAATAGAGACGCGATCGGCTCTCCGATTTTTGTGTCGGGCGAAAGAATGAGAAGACCGTCACTATCTTCCGAGAGGCCGAGCTCGCTCGGACTGCAAAGCATTCCCTCCGACTCGACGCCGCGCAGCTTGCTCGGTTTGATTTTTATATCACCAGCGAGGACGGCGCCCGGCAACGCGAGCGGAACTTTGTCGCCAACCTTATAATTCTTCGCGCCGCAAACAATCTGGCGCGGCTGGCCGCTGCCGTCATCGACCTGGCAAACACTGAGCCGATCCGCATTGGGATGTTGCTCGGAGGCGTTGATCTGTGCGACTACGACTTTTTCGAAATTCGCGCCGCGCTTTTCGATCCCCTCGATTTCGACGCCGCCCATCGTGAGCAATTCCGCCAGCTCGTCGACATTCGCCGGCAGCTCCACAAATTCCCGCAGCCAGTTAACCGAGAACTTCATGCGAATTGCTTCAGGAACCGCAGATCGTTCGCGGCGAAATAGCGGAGGTCGGGAATGCCGAAAAGGATCATGGCGAG
>DATBCV010000050.1:0-30134 GCA_036270275.1 Chthoniobacterales bacterium
TTCTTCTCCAGCTCCCATTCCGGGACCCGCTTCATACGCTCTTTCAACTCCGGCGCTTTGATCAAGTCGGCCATAACCGGAGAACGAGTAACACCCGAAATTGGTTTTGCAAACGCCAAAACGTGCCCGTCAAAGATCGAGAATTTTCCGCAGATTTTTGACCGAATCGAAAACTTCCAGGGCGCAGCGGCGGGCTTCGCGTGAGCGCCGGCCCCAGTTCCCTAGCACATCCTCAACCGCGCCGGCCGCTGCGGTCACATCGCGAACAAAGTAAAAGCCGCTCTCGCGCGGCAGATATTTCGCAGCACCGCTGTCCTCGGTAATCACCGGCCGGCCGGTTGCAAGGACGGCCGCCGCTCGATCGCTCAGCCACCCTGTTCTCCAACTAACATCCACGCCTTTGATCACCGTGAATTCGCCAAGCGCGCTCGCGATATACCTTCGATATTTTCTTGGCGTCATCGCGACGCGGTGAGGATCGACAATACGCCAGCCGCGCTGTTTCAAATGTTCGCGGTCCGGATCATCGGCGCTCATGTGCATCGCGAGCTCGAATTTCGCTTTCGGCACGAGCTTCGGAAGATCGAGATATTTTTCGAAGGCGTATTTTTTGGAAAGGTCAGGGAAATCGCCGTCCACTTCCACCGCCCCACCCCAATACCATTGACCGATGGTGGTGAACTTCGGCGAGCGCGGCCGCTGGCGCGGCTGATACAATTTCGTATCGACCAGGGGATAAAATGTTTTCCACGGAATTTTGTTCGGCTGCACCGCACTCAGCTCCATGCCGGGCAATTTCGAGGGCGACATCTTCAAGAGTTTGCAATCCGGCGCGTTGATGTTCAGCCCAATCGTCCAGAATGCGTGGTGCGTCGATTGCCCCATTTCCATTCGCGTCATCCAGTAAATGATCTCGCTTGGGTCGAGATCGCAGAAGATCCGCCGCTCGAATTGCAAGAGCAGCGGCGGGTGCAGCGAGTAACTGAGATTGAGCAATGTGTTCGGGCCGGCGAGTCGATCGATCAACTCGCGCTTCGACATTCCGATGCACTCCAGCGCGTCGAGATCGTGATTGCTCTCCGGTTTTTTGTGATAGAGCAAACAATAACGGCCCGCGAGTCCATGCGCGCGCAATTGCCGGCGGAAATTGTCGATCTTGCGTTCGTCATCAGCCGGATTTCCTTCGCTCGGCAGATGCTCGAGCCAGATCGCGTCCAGTTTTAATCGGCGCAGTCCGAGCATCCATTGCAGCGGCACGGAAAAATTTCCGCCGCCGTGCAAATATTTCGCGGCAAAGCCGCCGCCGAGAAAAAACGTCACGCGGACAAGAAGCAGAAGAAACGCCCAACGTCCAACGCCGAACGCCCAACATCGAATTCAGTCGCCGCCTTCTGAATTGGACGTTGGGCGTTGGATGTAAACGTTGGGCGTTTTCTCTTAGAAGATCCTGCCGTGCGGCAAATGCGCTTTTCCTTGCGGCTGATGCGGCTTGCTGCACAAACCGGCGTTCGGGATTGGCGTGATCGCTCCTAGGAATTGCGGTTGTTGCCGCGCGTGCAGCTCTTGTTCGAGATCGTAGGCCATGGCGATCAATTGCGATTCGCGAAACGCCGTGCTGTACATCAGCATGCCGGCGGGTCGTCCCGAAGAGCGGACACCGACAGGCATCGAGAAGTTCGGATAACCTGCGACCGCAGGGCCGGTCGAATTCGTTAGATGCGGCGCGACGATGGCATCAAGATGTTGTGACGCCAACGCATTATCGATTCCCGCCCGCGCCGCATTCGTCGCGTGAGTACGAGCCGCGACGTAAGTCGGATCGTTCGGATAGCCTGGGAGCTGGTCCGCGAGCTCGAAGACTTCCTGTCCATAATAGACCAACTCCTGCGGACAATGCGCGTTGTCGAAGGCGATCAGGTCCGCCAGCGTGCGCATGTTCGTCTTGCTCAACGTTTGCAGGTAATCGGCGATCTGCGCTCTGAATTCGTAGAGAAGCGCGGTGAACTCGTCGTCCGTGTAGGCAAAAACGTCGCCCGTGTCGGTATCGACAATTGTCGCACCGAGACTTTGCATCACCTGCAACGCATACTCCGCGAAAGCGACGCTTTGTTCGTCTCCAGGAATTCCGCTGCCGTAATAGCTGTAATCGAAATAGCGCGTATCGCGGCCGATCCGTTTTCCGGCGAGAGCGCCACGATGAAGGAGCGGTTTGTAATCGGTTTGCGGAGACTGCATCACGCCGAGCAAAATCGCGACGTCGCTAACGCTGCGCGCCATCGGCCCGGCCGTGTCCTGCTGGTGACTGATTGGGACAATTCCATCCTGTGAAATGAGTCCGAGCGTCGGCTTCAATCCGAAAATGTTTTCCACGGCGGAAGGACCGGTGATTGATCCGTCCGTCTCGGTGCCGACTGCAGCGGCGCACAAGTTCGCGGCCGCCGCCGCTCCCGAACCGGAACTCGAGCCCCAGGAAGTGTAACTCAAATCGTAAGCATTCTTTGTGTCGCCGCCGCGCGCACTCCAACCGACCGCTAGCGGATAGACGTTGTCGAATCCTCGAAAGTTTGCCCATTCGCCGAGATTGGTTTTGCCGAGAATGATGGCGCCGGCCGCGCGCAGTTTTTGAATCAGCGGCGCGTCACCGGGAACTCTGCTGTTGTAAAGCGCGAGCGAGCCGGCCGTCGTCTGCATTCCTTCGGCCGTTGCGATGTTGTCTTTCACCAAAATCGGAATGCCATGTAACGGACCGCGCACATGCCCGGATTTGCGCTCTTGATCGAGACTGTTCGCAATCGCGATGGCGTTGGGATTGGTCTCGATCACTGCGTGCAAGGTTGGATTCAGTTGCTGAATGCGCTGCAGATAACTTTGCACCAAATCCTTGGCGCTGAGCTGACCCGCCGCCATTGCGGCTTGCAGTTGCGGGATCGTCATTTCGACGAACGGGAAATTTGTGCCCGCGCTGGCGCTCGATTTCAGCAGCGATGCCAGGCCTCCCGTGAGCAAAGCGGCGCTGCCTGCGGCCGTTGTGCCGATAAAACTTCTGCGGCTGATTCGATTGTCGATCTTCGCTGACTTTTTGGACGAGTTGTTTGATTTCATGGCCATGCTCCAAGATAAAAACGCATTTTAGTTCGCTGCCGATCCCAACGAAATTTCTATCGAGCAGATCCGCTGTCGTTTCGCGCCCGACAGATTTCCTTTTGAAATTTTCCTACAAATAATCTTGAGCCGTCAATCTTGAATTCGGCAGTCCGTGTTGACGGCCTGGCCTTCCTCCGCAAATTAGCGGCTCTTCTTTTCGAGCACCCGTAGCTCAACTGGATAGAGCATCTGACTACGGATCAGAAGGTTTGAAGTTCGAATCTTCACGGGTGCGCTTCTCGCTGACCCGTTCGCTCGCTTTCAAAGCACGTAATCGACGTGATCGTCAGTGACGAAAACTTGTTTTGCGAAACGTTCGCGCTCGGTGTTGGAAAGTTTGACGTCCAATGTTTCCGGTGTTGGCGGAATTTCGGCGCGGTCTGTTAAGACCAGGCGGCCGCGCGTCTTTTCTTTCAAATGTTGTAACAACGGTGCCCACGGCAGCGTCCGGTCCCATCCCATTTTCTTCGACATCGCGCGGTCGACCGGGACGACGCAAACCAAGTCGCGATGCGTCATTTCTTCGAGCCCGACGCCGTCGGTGTAACCAGTCAACGTGCCGTTGTAGCTCGCGTGATGCGAACCTTTGTAGAAAACGACGCGCGGAAAAAGATCGGCCACTTTCACGTTGCGTTTCTCGCCATTCCCATCGGCGACTTTCCACGTGAGATCGCTCCACGTCAGCCAGCTTCCGATTTGCGCGTCGCCTGGAAAGAGCAGCACCTCACCGGAATCGATGAACTCGAACGCGAGCGCGAGACTGGTGTTGTTTGTGAAATTATTCAGCGCGAGCGCCAGCGTTTCCGCGGCTTGGAGCCAATCATTGTCGATCTTTCGCCAGCCCTCGCCTTTGCGAAAATAATGCTCCTTGTAAAACTTGTTCCGCTTCATCGTGCTCGCGGGGCGGCGATACCAGGCTTCGAACGGGTAACTCAACTCGGGCGGCTCCTCGCCCCCTTCGTGGCCAAGCGCGTCGACCAATCCCAACATGTCGGACGCGATCTCGGCCATCTCATAAGCGTCGCGTTTCGATTTACGCGGATTGACCATCTTAAGCTGAATCGGGTCCGTCGGCGGCCCAAGCACGTAAACGCGAACATTCGGCAAGCCGGGCACGACAAAACCATCGCCCGGATCGTGATAAGCGATCTCGGTTTCGTTTCGCTTCTGCAGCGAATCTAAAATCGCCTGGGTCGAGGAAGCGTCCCCGGCGGCGGGCCCAAAAAAATCCAGAACGGTGTTGATTTCCGCTGCGTCAGCCGGAGCTACTCGTCTCAATTTCTGCGCCGCTTCCCTGATCGCCGCCAGTTTTTTAACAAGCTGCCGTTGAATCTTTTTGCCGAGCGGATTCGACGGGTCCTCCGTCCAGGCGAGCCAAAGCCGTTTCATCTTGAGCTTGTTGTTGAACTCGTCCGCGGCCTGTCTGAATCCCGACAGATGATCGGTGTGCTGATGCGTCGCCACCACCACGTCGAGCACGCCGCCCGTTTCGCGCACGATGTCCTCCGCCACTCGCTTCATCAACGGACCGGGATCAGGCGTTCGATTCACCACGCCGCAATCGATCAACATGTGAAACCGCGATTCGTCCGCTTTGACGAAACTCAATAGATGGCAATCACCCAGCCCGTGCCGATAAGTGCGGATTCGCACCTTCGCCGGCTTCGGGACCACCGCCACGTTTCCATTTTGTTTTTTCTTTTTCTTCGGCATTGCAATTACAGCACCGCATTCAAATGAAGACGCGCGATCGGCTCGCTGCTTTTCGTCAGGCCGACTGCCGCGGAAGATGTGTCGCCGTCGATGTAACGCTGAAACGCCTCGAGCCGTTTCGGATCGGCGATTGGTTTGCGAATCGCGTAACGCAAACTCAGCGTGTCGAGATCGAGAAGCAGCGTGCAACCACCGAGCATGTTGTACCAAGTGCCGTTCCGTTCCACCGAGCGCCGCTGCGTAATGCCGAGCACGATGTTGTCCACCTCTTCCCCGCCGGGTCCGTGTCGCCGCACCGGCCGGACGGAGTGCACTTCGAATTGATAACCGCCGGTTTTCGAAATCTCGAGTCCATCCAGCTTCTTTTTGCGCGGACTCAAGAGCAGGCCGGTGATCTCCTCCAGATTGCCCAAAACTTTTTTGCCGATCCGCGGCCGGATCAAATCGTGGATCTCGGCTCGGAATTCGCGCAGGAATTCGAACGTTGTCTCTCTCGGCTCATGATAATGACTGCGCTCGGCCAAAGGTCGGAGACGGTCCGCCAGGAGCGAAATCGCTTTTCGGCCGTCATCATCGAGCTGCTCGCCGGACGGCCAGTGCAACGATTGTTCTGAAAGTGTCCGCAAATCCCGCGGGTAAAGTCCGCGTCGCCGGAACGCCTCGATGATCGCGACGCGATAATGATGTTCGTCTTCCGGGACAAGATCGACATCTGCTGTGATGAGCGCGCGCAAATAATCGCCGAAGGTAATGTCGACCGGCGGACAATAATCGAGAGCGCGGATACACATCGTCAAAAGATGCTGGGCCGAGCGCGCGGCTTCTTTGGCGAGGCGATTGATGAGATCGGCCGGCAACGCGCCCGCCGGCAAAACTCCCGACCCGCCGGTGGCGATTCGCATCAAGTCGGCGACCCGCGCTCGATACATCGCGATGTAGGCGTCAAAAAGCGCTGCGACCAATAGCGCGCCGCGCTCGTGCGGCTCAGACGTCTGTTCGTACGCCGCCGGATCCGGTTCGAGCGGCATCCATTTTCCTTTTTCGTCGGGACGCCCGATCGCTTCGCGCAATCCGCCATACAAACCGCTCGCTTGTCCAAACTGTTGCGCCAGCTCGCCAAGAAGACTCTGGCTCGCCAGATCGCCGCGCGTCTTCGCGATTTGATGATGCAACACTTCCGGAAAACTGAAGTGCTGAAATAGCGCCACGATGTCCGCGAACCCTTCGTGAAACGCGAGCACGTCGGGATTCGTCGAATCGAGATAACGCGGCAGCACCGTGTCGAGCAGCGAATGCGTCGTCTCGTGCGCGATGATGTCGTGCGAGAGACAGGTGAAAACCATTCCGCCGGGCAATTGCACGCCGGCCGGATTCGTCGATGCCGGAAAATAACCGAACAGAAGCGCTTTTCGGTCGGGACTGTAAAACGCGTTCGCGGCCCGAAAGGCGTGCGGATAAATCCGGAGCCGCGGCACGAACGTTTCCCATTTGCCGGCCGGTTTCTTTTCGTCGCGCCGCGTCCAGAAAACTTTGCGCCCGAGCGCGCTCTCGAAATTCCGTAGCGTCGTCATCGCGACCGCGTAAACGAATTGCTGATGAAATTGCGGATTGCTCTCTTCCGGATCGAGTCCGTCCCCGCCGACGATCGACGCCTCATCCAAATCCACCGGATCATAAAACGCCGAGCTTGCCGGATCGTAATCGACGACCTCGACGTATTCGCCCACCGGTCCGGGTTCGAGCTCTTCCCATGGAACTTTGAAAACGATCTCGTTGATCCCCGCCGTCTCGAATTGCTGCGAAAGCACGGGATCGAAGGCATAACCGCGCAATTTCCGCCATTGCGGCGTGCTGCAAGCCGGCACGTCGCAGGACCCGTTGTTATTTGCGTTTGTGCGTGCGGCCATCGGGGCGGTCGCGCAGTGTGGAACTTCCCCGCCCGCTATGTCACGCCAATTTATCGTGCGACTACACCTAACACACGTTGATGTACCGTGGCTAATCGCTACCTGCGCGAAGTGCCTGCCAAACCGCTGCGACTACTTCTAATCCGATGAAGGTTCGTTGTTCCGGGTTCTGCATCAGAAAGCGCAGTCAGTCAGTCTAAGAGGACACGGCTTGCCAATAAAGTAAAAAGCGCGGTCATCTCGTTTGTTTCGTAATGCCCGTCCGGCTCGGATATTGCCGTCCTGGGATGCGCTTACAAAGAAAGACGCCGCTTCCAATGAAACAGCGTAGAAGCGGCGTCTATTTTCCTAACTTAACGCAACGATGCTAGGGCACGGTCGCGTCAATTTAATCAATGGAATCTCCAGAATTTATAGTTGACGCCTACCAAGACGACGTCCTGGTTCAACGTTGTGTCGTAACTTTCCTTCTCTATTAGCCCATCATCAGTACGAGGACCAGTGATGGTGTCTGTGCCGAGGAAATAATGGTCATACTCGGCTTTGACCGACCAACGACAGTTAATCCTGTATTCGATACCGCCCCCGACTAGCGCGCTGGCACGCGTTTCATCACTCTTAAAGGTATCGACTTCATTGCTGAATGTCTCATTGTGCAGCCACGTGTACCGCTGTTGCACAAACGCGCCACCGCCTTTGGCGAAAAAGAGCAAATTATTCCAGGCAAAACCAAGCCGACCGCTAACGGTACCCTGCCAATCGCTACGGGTGTCAAAGGTGTCCGGCGAGGACTTTGCGTTTTCCTGATGATGCTGCTGGAGGTCCGAGTAGGCGAACGTGCCTTCAATTCCGAGAACAACCCAATGCCATTGGTAATTGAAACCCAGTTCTCCACCGCCAATAAAACCGCTTTGGTCATTGTTTACGATGGTCTCAGGAGGATTCATTGGGCTATCGAAGTCCACGTCCCTCCAGTTCATGTCGCCTCTGGCGTAACCGGCGATTGCACCGACATAGAACCCGGTCCAGTCACACTCCGGCGCCGGTGCCGGCGCTATCTCCTTCGTTTCCTTTCCAGAAAACGCTTGAGGACCAGCGACAGCAATCTGCGTTAGGCCAATGAAGGTTAAAACAGCAACAGTTAAGGCAATGGACTTTTTCATAGCGTCGCCGTTTTAGACGTTTGGCCGACGTCGGTCAATACAAAAGGCTCGCTCGTTAGGCATCCATATTACTTCTACTTTTCACGCCGCCAGCGGTTGGCTGCAGCGCCGAGTTAGCTGGGTGCAACATGATCGCGCGCGGGCACATCATCCTCTATTTAGGATTTTCTAAGAGGACGCGACCGCGAGCTACTTGCGGGGCCGCCGGTCGTCTTGATTCGGAGCTGCTTGTTTTTCCCGGCTACTGAAAATAAGGCCGGATCTTTGCGTAACGAATATCGCCAATTCCTTTGACGTGGCGCAAGTCGTCGGCGGATTTGAATGGTCGCGCGGCGATAATTTTTCCGGCGAGCGCTGGTCCGATGCTTGGCAACGCGTCGAGTTGCTCTTCAGTCGCGGTGTTCACGTCAAGCTTCTGTGGAACGTTGATCGAGAGGCGCACGCTGAAAGATGTCGATCTTGCAGCGGTCGGACCGGGCGTCGGAGTGGCTGGATGAAAAAACCGTCAAAGGAATCTGATTTTTTGGAGTCGTTAGGCGCTGAGCTCGCCGCCGCGACCTTTTGCGCGGCTCGCTCGGGATGAAAAAAATCCTCGAACGGATCGACTGGCGCGCGCGTCTTAGCCGTTTCGGATCGGACCAGCATTCGTCCGTAATTCACGCCCCAGCCGCCGACGCGCTCCGCTTTTGCCGTTTTTTCAAGGCGCTCAAGCTTCCGCCATTCCGTTTTCCCCGGGGGCAATCCAATCGCGTTCGCGCTGGCGCCGTGGATTCGCGCCAGCCCATTTTCGATCAGTTGTTCGGCCAAATCGCCGCTCGGCGTCTGCACAATCGCGTAGAAACGTTCCATCTTGCTGCGACCGAGCGCGTCCTGAAAACAAGTGCGCACGGTGAAATTGCCGGAGAGCTTCTCTTTCGTAAATTCCGTCGCGAGCTTGCCAACTTGAATTGTGTGCTGCGGGATGATTCCAAAATATTTCGCCTGCTCGTCGATTCGATCGCCTAACGAACCATCGGTTTCAGGCGCATCGACAAAATAGAGTCGAAACAAATATTTCTTGTTGCCGGCCACGACATGAAAGCTGTCGCCATCATTTGCCGCGTTCGGTTGGTAGCGGCAATTCGTCAGCGTTGTCCACTGACCGTGCGCGCCAAGATCGACAATCGCCAGCTGGAGCAGCGCGATTCCAATCAGCGCGAGCCTGCCGATTTTCATTCTGCCATTTCGAACTGGGTCATAAGCTTGAATGCTTCATAGCGCTCGTTGATCTCCTCCATCGTTAAATCGCGGAGACGATCGAGGCTGAATGATTCCACGCAAAAGCTGGCGAGCACGCTTCCGTAAATCATCGCTTTGCGCAGATTGCTGAAGGTGATTTTACCGCCGGTTGTTCCCGCCAGATAACCGGCCATGCCGCCGGCAAAAGTGTCGCCTGCTCCGGTTGGATCGTGAATGTCTTCCAACGGATATGCGCCGCAGCTGAAGAATTCGTTCTCGCCGAACAACAACGCGCCGTGCTCGCCTTTTTTGATCGCGACGTAACGCGGGCCGAGTTTTCGGATCGCGCGCCCGGCTTTGATGAGACTGGTCTCCTTCATCATCTCGCGTGCCTCGCTGTCGTTCAAAATGAGAAGATCGACCTTCGGCAGGAGAGCATCGAGATCTTTGCGCGTGGTTTCAATCCAGAGATTCATCGTGTCGGCAACCACGAACCGCGGCTTCGCCATTTGTTCGAGCACGTGGGATTGGAGCGCGGGCGCGATGTTCGCGAGCAAAGCGAAATCCGTTTGGCGATAAGCTTCCGGCAATTTCGGCTCGAAATGCTCGAACACGTTAAGCTCGGTCGAACGCGTCTCGCGCGTGTTCATGTCCCACGCGTATTCGCCCGACCAGCGAAAAGTTTTTCCTTCCACCCGCTGCACTCCGGCAGTGTCGATCTTGCGGGATTTCCAAAACTCGAATTCGCTTTGCGGAAAATCGCTGCCGACCACGCCGACGAGCTGGACTGGCGAGAAATAACTCGCGGCTGCCGCCGCGTAGGAAGCGGAGCCGCCTAACAAGTCGGCGTGTTCTTCGACTGGCGTCTTCACGGTGTCGAGCGCGATTGATCCTAGAACCAATAAAGACATAGCTAAATCAGACTGCCCTCACCCTACCCTCTCCCTCAGGGAGAGGGCGGCGCAGAAAGCGACGGGTGAGCGAAAATTTCAGCAGTGAATTCATGTTTCCGGATTTAACGAAGCTTTGCAGGCGCGGATATATTTCGCGATGTCCGCGGCCTTGAGCAAACCCGAAACAATTGCGACGCGCTTCGCGCCCGCGGCCAGCACTTCGCCCAGATTGTCGATCTTGATTCCGCCGATGCAAAAAATCGGAAGCTGAACTCGGTCGTGCACCGGCCTGATATCGTCGAGGCCGATCGGTTTGTAGTCCGGCTTGGTTGGGGTGGCAAAAATTGGTCCGAACCCAATGTAATCCGCACCGTCGTTCTGCGCGTCGGTCGCTTGTTCCAAACTGTGTGTCGATTTTCCAATAATGATCGGCCGTCCTGCTTTCTCCCGCGCAATCGAAATCGAATCATCCTCCTGACCGACATGCACGCCTTCCACTGAAACTTTCGTTGCGACCTCCGCATGATCGTTCACGATCAACGGAACTCCCGCGGCGAAAGTGAGCGCGTGTATTTTGCCGGCAAGATCGACAATCTCCGTGGCGGAAGATTTTTTCGCGCGGAGTTGGATAAGATCGACCCCGCCGTCGATCATGGATTGCGTGACACGCTCGGCATCTCTCACGGCGACGTAATTCAAGTCAATAAATCCGTAGAGCCGGCAGTCGTTGAGATCGCGCACGCTCTATTCGTGCAAGCGGACCGGCGGCGGGACAAGTTGGAAATTCTCGGCGCTCATCACACGCTCGACAAAACCGGTGTCGTATTTGCCGGCGCGAAATTCGCCACTGCGCATGATCGCGGCATGAAACGGCACGGTCGTTTTGATTCCGGTCACGTAATATTCGTCGAGAGCGCGCCGCATGCGGTCGATGCACGATTCGCGTGACGCGCCGACGGTGATGATCTTCCCGATCATTGAATCGTAATAGGGCGGAACGATGTAGCCGGTGTAAGCGTGCGAATCGATCCGAACGCCGCGACCGCCGGGTGCATAATAGAAAGCGATGCGACCAGGCGAAGGTTGAAAATTGTTTCCCGGATCCTCCGCGTTGATGCGGCATTGGATCGCGTGCAAACGGGCAGTGGCGTGCTCGACGTGCGGCGAAAGCCGTTCGCCCGCCGCGATGCGGATTTGTTCCTTCACCAAATCGCAACCGTAAACCTCTTCGGTAATGGTGTGCTCGACCTGAATCCGCGTGTTCATCTCCATGAAATAAAAATGCCGATCGTCATCGACGAGAAACTCGATCGTCCCCGCGTTTACGTAACCGATTGCCTTCGCCAGTTTGACCGCGGCGTTCGCCATTTTCTTGCGCAGGCCGGGCGTTAAAAATGGCGAAGGACATTCTTCGATCACCTTTTGGTTGCGTCGTTGAATCGAACAATCGCGCTCGCCGAGCTGCACCACGTGGCCGTGACTGTCCGCGACGATCTGAAATTCGATGTGGTGCGGGTTCAGGATCAGCTTCTCGATGTAAACGTCGCCATTGCCGAATGCCTTTTCCGCTTCGAGCCGCGCCGCGTGAAAACCCTGGATCAAACTCGATTCGTTTCGCGCCGCACGCATCCCACGACCGCCGCCGCCCGCAACGGCTTTGATCATCACCGGAAAACCGATTTTCTTCGCAACCTTCGCCGCCTCTTTCTCGTCCGCGACCACGCCATCACTCCCAGGCGTGACCGGCACGCCGGCTTTGCGCGCGCAGGCGCGGGCGAGATCTTTGTCGCCCATTTTTTGAATCACGTTCGGCGGCGGGCCGATGAATTTAATTTTGCAACTCTCGACCACTTCCGCGAAATGCGCGTTCTCGGCGAGAAATCCGTAGCCGGGATGAATCGCATCGACATCGCCGACCTCGGCCGCGCTCAGGATTCGATCGATCTTTAAATAACTATCCGAGCTTGGCGCGGCGCCGATGCAGATCGCTTCGTCCGCGAGCTGAACGTGAAGCGAATCGACATCCGCATCGGAGTAAACTGCGAGCGTGCGAATCCCGAGCTCTTTGCAAGCGCGGATGACGCGGAGCGCGATTTCACCGCGATTTGCGATCAGGACTTTTTCGAACATGCGTTCCGCGGTGCGTCGCGTTTTCGATTAGCGCACGCGGAAAAGGGCCTGGCCGAATTGCACAGGCTTGCTGTTTTCGGCCACCACTTCGGCGATGACTCCGCTCGTTTCCGCTTTGATCTCGTTCATCACTTTCATCGCCTCGATGATGCAAACCACCGTGTCCTCGGTGATTTTGCTTCCAACATCGACAAATGGCGCGGCGTCGGGCGATCCGGCGCGATAAAAAGTTCCGACCATCGGGGAAACAATATCTCGCGTCGGCGCGCCGGTTTCGGCCGGCGCTGGAGTCGGCGCCGCGGCAGCGGTTGTTGGACCATTTGCAACTGGCCCGGGCGCGCCGGGACCGGCGCTGGTCGTCATCATGAGTGGCTGATCGGCCAATCCCTTTTGTAATTTCAGCCGGAAGCCATCTTTCTCCATTTCGAAGACCGAGAGGTCGTTCTTCTTCATCAAATCGATGATGGCTTTGATGTCTTTGAGATCCACGCTAGAGCTCTGCTTTTTCAAAGTGAGCCGTTTAGGTAAAGCGGTTTTGCCAGCCAGGTCAAGTCATTGCCCCCGAAGATCGCCATCTTGGGCCCGGCGCAACCGCCTTTACTGCGACCAAATCCGGTAGCGGCGCGCGACTAAGAACGAGCCAAACGCGGTCGGCAACAGGTAGAGAAATAGAAACGGCAGAAAGAGCGAAATTTGCTCGCGCACATTCTCGCCCAGCGAGTTCTTGCTCGTTAACGTGCCCGACGTAATTTCGAGAACGAAGAAAATCGTGAGCGCAGCCGCGACCGTTGCCAGTCGCCGCAATTGAATGCGAAACCGGAAAATGTACCCGACGACGGCGCCAATCACGCCACAAAGAATTATCGGAGTGAGAATCAGCACTGCTCTTGGTTCGATGCAAACAATCCCGCCGCGCTTCAAAATTATTGATGAGACGACCGATTACATCGTAGTCGATAAGCCGGCGTTTTTGCTGACGCATCCGACGAAACCGGACCAACGGCCAACTCTTTGGAAAGAATTGCGCGGCCTGCTCGCGTTCGAGATCGCCAACGGCGGCCAGGTTTCAATCGTCAACCGTCTTGATCGCGAGACGAGCGGAATTGTTCTGGTGGCTAAAACTTCCGCGGCCGCGCGACGATTTGGTTTGCTAATGCAAGATCGACATCTGCACAAAGAATATCTCGCGCTTGTCTGGGGCCGGCCGGATTGGGAAACGAAAATCGTCGATGCGCCGATGGATCGACAAGGAAAACACGAACCGTCCGCGATTTGGCTGAAACAAATGATCCATCGCAAAGGCGCAGAAGCGATCACGGAATTTCGCGTTGAGCGGCGCTTTACAAGATCGACATCGAACGGAGAGCGGTTCGCCCTAATCCGCGCAACTCCGAAAACGGGGCGGACCCATCAAATTCGCGTGCATCTCGCGTCGCTCGGTCATCCGGTCGTTGGCGACAAGATTTACGGACCCGACGAAAAACTTTATTTGGAATTTATCGAGACAGGATGGACGCAGAAACTCGAACGCGAGTTGCTCCTGCCGCGCCACGCGCTGCATTCCGCGAAGCTCGCGATCAAGAACGAAAACGAATGGACGGCGGAGTTGCCCGAAGATCTCGCGCGCTTCGTCGACAACGCGGTGTAGCTGCTTACAGGTATCGCCAGTTTTGCGGCTTGCCCTGATTGAGCCACTGGATCGCCGTTCGTAATCGACGCTGTCGGGTTTCGTCGCGCTTCGCACCGCTAATCCACTCGACATATTCTTTTTTGTGGCTGTAGCTGAAATTCTCGAATGTCTCTCGCGCTTTCGAATTCTTCGAGAGCGCTGCCTTCAAATCGGCCGGAACGCGAACGCTCTGCTTTCCTCGCGGCGTTCGTTTCTTCTGCGTGCCGCGCTGGTTTAACTCCGCTGCCTTTCTGATGTGGCCAATGAGCTGCTTGTCATTCGGCAAATCTTTCATCGACGTGATCCGCCCGAAATGCCCCATCGCGCCTTCGTTCTCTTTCCCGAAAAGCAATTTACCTTTCCAAAAGCCGAACGCGGCGTGCTCCTTGAACGCGGCAATGAAACAAATCGTGCCTTTGCGATCGAAGAACGGCATCCGCCATTTTATTTTTTCTTCCACATCCGGGCAGGCGCGGTGCACAAGCTTGCGCAAGTGTTTGAGGATCGGACGCGCGAACGGTTGCGCTTTTTTAATGTAACTGTCGATCCGCGGATCTTTTTTGCCCATGATTCCTATTCGTCTTCACGCGGATGTTGCGAAGGCGTGGCCGCGGTGTAAGCCAGCTTGCGTCTCCGGATTAGCATCAGATTGCGAATGTAAATGATCGAGTTCGGTAAGTATGCGATGACGCCGACCGGATCGCGCCGCAAAAGAAAATACATAAACATGATGACGCTGCCCGCGATGCTCCAATACCAAAACGAAACCGGGATGACACTTTCGCCCTGTCGCTCGGACGTCCACCATTGCACGATGAAACGCATCGAAAAGGTCAGAGTGCCGATCAGGCCGAGGATCACGAGATAGTTCCAGTCCATGCCGAGAAAGCGGTGCTCCCGGCCAATCCAAGTGGCGGCGATAAAAATTGAAGTATTCATGGGTTGTTGAGCGATTCAGCAATTTCGTAACGCAATCTTCGCGATTTCATCCAGCGCACGGCAAGCAAATCGCGAAAAGATTTGAACAAGCGGTTCCAAACTCCGTAATGACTTTGCCCGGCGTGACGCGGATTGTTCGAAACCGGCACTTCCGTAACGGTGAAGCCTTCGAGCTTGATCAGCGTCGGGAGAAACCGATGCGCACCGTTAAAAAATTTCACTTCCGAAATGCATTCGCGTTTGAACACGCGATAAGTGCAGCCGGCATCGGAAATATTTTCACCGGACAATTTGTTGCGGACCCAATTCGCGATCCGCGAGGAGGCGATCCTGAGCCAACTGTCCCCTTCTCCGCGTGTCTCCACTCGCGTTCCGCAAACACAGTCAAAGTCGCGCAGGGCTTTCAACATCGCCGGCAAATCCTTCGGGTCGTTCTGAAGATCGGCATCCAGCGTGGCGATGTAGCGGCCGCGCGCGATCTGCATTCCGGCCCAGCTCGCCGCTGATTCGCCGCAATTGAATTTGAAACGTTGCGCGCGCAATCGCGGATCGTTCGCGCTCAGTTCCTGCAGAACGCGCCACGAACCGTCGCTGCTGCAATCGTCTGTGATCACGACTTCGTAATTCACAGCGAGCGGATCAAGCGCGGTGTGAATCGCCGCTAGCAGCGGCCGCAGATTTTCCGCTTCGTTATGACACGGAATGACAACGCTCAACTCCGGCGCCGTCATTTTTTGCCAAAAAATTCCGCGATTGCGTCGCAGACAAGATCGACATCTTCCAGCGGCAGCTCGCCGTAGATCGGCAGCGAGAGAATTTCGTTCACCGCTTCTTCCGTTCGCGGCAAGCGCGGCAAATCGCGATACATCTTCATCATCGCCGGCTGTTGATGGTTCGGGACCGGGTAATGAATTCCGGTTCCGATGCCCTTCTCTTTCAAGAACGCGGCCAGCTCGTCCCTCCGTTGAGTCTGAATCACGTACATATGATAAACGTGCTTTGCCCATGGCCGTTCGGGCGGGATTCGGACAATTCCTTCAAGCCGGTCGTTGTAGCGCGCGGCGATTTCGCGGCGATGATCGTTCAACTTGTCGATGTTGCGCAGCTCCACCCGGCCGATCGCGGCCTGCACTTCATTGAAGCGAAAATTGTAACCGACAAAATCGTGAATGTACTTTGAGCTGCGGCCGTGATCGCGCAGCACCCGCAATTTGCCGGCGAGCGAAGAATCGTTTGTGGTGATGCAGCCGCCATCGCCCATGACCGTGAGATTTTTCGATGGAAAAAACGAGAACGCGCCCGCCCCCGCAATGGAGCCGACGCGCTTTCCGCGATACTCCGCGCCGAAAGCCTGCGCGCAATCTTCCACCACCCAGAGACCGTGCTTTTTCGCGGCGAGAAAAATTCCGTCCATGTTCGCGGGATGCCCGTAAATATGTACAGGGAGAATTCCAACCGTGCGCGCGCTCATCGCCCCTTCGAGTTGATCGACATCGATGCAATAGGTTTCGTCGATGTCGATGAAGATCGGCTTCGCGCCGCGATGAATCATTGGCTCGATTGACGGAAACGCAGTGTGCGAAGGGACGAGGATCTCATCGCCCGGACCAACGCCCATCGCGTGATGCAACATCAAGGCGCCGCTCGTCCAATTCGAACAAAGCACCGCTTCCTTAGTTCCAACGTAAGCAGCCAGCTCCGCTTCGAACGCTTCACATTCTTTCGCAAGAATGTACCAGCCGGAATTGATCGCGCGCAGCGCGGCTTCGCGCACCTCGTCGTCCACAAAAACTTTCGACAGCGGAATTTTTTTCATCTCACTCACGCGCGCGTTCAGTTGATGTCGATCCACTTTCCGGTGCGGGCCGATTCCATCGCCGCTTCGACAACGCGCACCGCTTCCGCTCCGTCCGCCCCATCGACCAGCGGCGCCGTGCGGGTTACGATTGAATCCAAGAATGCGACGAGCTCTGCCCGCAACGGTTCTTCGGGCGGAAATTCGAGCTGACGAACCGCGCCTTCGCTCGCTTTGATCTCGCCGGTGACGGCTGCTACGTGCTGATTCTCGAACGTTTTGATTTTGTACTGCGCGACGTTGTAATCGCAGACCGCGGACGAATTTTTTCCGGCGATCGTGAGCTCTCGCATTTTTCCGGGCAAATGATAGCCGGCTTCGATCGTGGCGATGATGTGCGCGCCGGCGGCGCCGGCGTATTCCAAGGC
The DNA here is from genome assembly GCA_036270275.1 of Chthoniobacterales bacterium. Classification (GTDB taxonomy): domain Bacteria; phylum Verrucomicrobiota; class Verrucomicrobiia; order Chthoniobacterales; family UBA10450; genus AV40. The sequence continues at coordinate 17,000 of DATBCV010000050.1, forward strand.
GATGAGCGATTCATCGTCCATCTCGCCTTCGCGTCCGAGGAAATTTTTCATGATCGCGTGCACGCGCCGCGGTGAAGTGCCGAGGAGAAATTGGAAGAGATCAATGAAATGAATTCCGTCCGCGAACGTCACCCCGGTGTCCTGGCGCGGACGTTTGAATCCGCTGAAGCGTGCACGGAGCATTTTGATTTCGCCGAATCGGCCTTCCTTAATGGCGTCGCGCATCCAAACCGAGGCCGGATCGAATCGGAAGATGTGGCCGACCTGCACGATGAGTCCGTTGCGTTTCGCGATCTGCGTCAATTCCCGCGCCTCCGCGGATTTCAACGTGATCGGTTTTTCCACGAAAACGTCCTTGCCCCCTTCGAGCAAATCGCGACACAGCTCGAAATGCGATTGCGCGGGCGTGACGACCACCGCCGCGTCGATGATTGGAAAAAGCGAACGCGGATCGGCGGTGCAATGACTCTGGGGAAGGCCGCTCGCGTTCAGCCGGGCAAGATCGACATCGGCGACAAAAAGCTCGACCGGCATCGATTGCAGGACGCGAAGATGGTTCGCGCCCCAGCGCCCGAGCCCGATGAGAAGAATTCGTTTCGCCTGTTGCATCTGATGTCGCCGACCAGCAAAGTCCGTCATTTACGCGCAGCGTTAGCTCGCCGCAATGAGATTCTCACGCAAGCTCCGCAAACTTTTTTCGCGCGAACTTTTCGCGAGCGCCTCGGAGCATCTCAGCCGCGCCCTGCATCCGGTGAATAAGAGCGAGATTTTGGCCGACATCGATTGGCTTCAATTCAAAGACTTGCGTAATCATTATCCGTATCGCCCGGGCTCGCCGCAGATCAATCGTTTCGAAGACATCGTTTATTGGATCGACATCAACGTCGAGCGCGCGCAGGACCTTTGGCTCGATCGCGCGCCGCCGCTGCGCATTCTCGATCTCGGTTGTGGCGCCGGATATTTTCTCTACGTCTGCAAACATTTTGGTCATGACGTGCTCGGATTCGACATCGATAGCGAGCCGCTCTTTGGCGCGACGACGAAACTGCTCGACGTGCCGCGCGTGATTGGACGAATCGAACGGCAAACGCCGCTGCGCGATTTTGGAAAAAAGTTCGACGTCGTGACCGCGCACCGGATTTGTTTTCACCGGATCGGTAAAATGCGGAACGGCGTTGAATGGTCGCCCGCCGATTGGAAATTTTTTGTCGAAGATGTGCGCGCAAATCTTCTGAACGAGAACGGTCGATTGCTCCTCGACTTCAATCCGCGTCCGGACGGTTCTTCCTTTTTTACGCGCGAACTGCGCGAATTTTTTCTCTTGGAAGGCGCGCGACTTTTTCGCTCGAAAGCGCTGCTTGCCAAGAATCCGAATGTCCGGCCGAGATTTAAAGTGATTTAGGTCAATCGTCGCTATGTCCAGTCCGACAAATCCCAATCGAGCATTTGCTCGAGCTGCGCGATTTCTCCCGAAAAAACTCCGAAAAGATATTCTCTTTCGTCGGGCCGCATGCCGCGCTGGTAAGGCACAACGTTCCGATCTTTATCTCGAATATTTCGAATTCGCTTCACCCGGAGGAAATCGAAGATCGAGGCGAGCGTCTCCTGCTTTTTGTCCCGGAAGTTCTCGAACTTCACGATGTGAACGTGCTCGCGCGGAAAAAATTTGAACACGCGATCGAGTTGCGTGGAATAAAAGCCGCGATCTACATACGCAAAGCGGCGTGCGTCGATCGGTGCCAGCTCTACAATGCGTTTTCGCTCCTCTCTGAGCGCGTCCAGAAAATCGAGCGGCTCGCGCTCCTTGAACCGCTGCATGTTCCAATGGGCAAATGCGCGATCAATCGGATTCCGCAGCACGATGACCAGCTTTATCCGCGGATTGTAAATGTGAATTCGTTCGATTGCCCGCGGCCAATACAAATAACTCGGCGTAACTTCACCAACAACCGATGTCGATCTTAGGCGTCGCGGAAAATGTCGATGCAGCAAATCATAATCGATCGGCGGGCGCGAAAAAATCTCTTCATTGTCAAAGAAATGCATCTCCTCCCGGTCTGGCAAGGTTATTTGCGGATGTCGCTTCAGAAAATAATGAAGTGCGGTCGTGCCTGACTTCTGCGCACCGGCCACAATAAAATCCAGACGCTCAACCGTTCGGCGTTCTATTTCAAACACGGGCTCAATCGTGCGCTGACTGCCCTGCCATGTCCACCGCGACGAATTTTGTAACCATCAAACACTCGCCGCGGTCTCAATGACCGATGGTCCATGGACTAGCGAGATTAGGAGCAGCCACGCTAACGGTTGCGGAATTCTTTCTCGCTTTGATCGCGATTCTTCTTCTTGGCGCGACGACGATTCCGGCATTGGTCCGTGTTCGAAAGCATTAACCTGACTTGTCGCATTTTGCGAGGCGGTTATGCTGGCGAATGCGCAAGTTTTTCGTTTTGTTGTCGATCTTGTTTGTTGGACTAAGCGATCACGCGTTCGGCGATGAGGGGATGTGGTTGTTCAACAATCCGCCGCTCAAACAGTTTAAGGAGAAATACAATTTCGAGCCAGCGCCGCAATGGCTCGAGCATCTGCAAAAAGCAAGTGTGCGATTTAATTCCGGCGGCAGCGGCTCGTTCGTTTCGCCGAACGGGCTGTGCATCACGAACCATCACGTAGGTCTCGACACGCTTCAGAAAATTTCGAGCGAGAAGAACAACTACGTCCGCGATGGTTTCTACGCGAAATCGCAAAAGGAAGAAGCGAAAGCGACCGATCTCGAGCTCAACGTGCTGATGTCGATCGAAGACGTGACCGATCGGGTGAAATCGGCGGTGCAAGCGAACATGTCGCCGGACGACGCGACCAAAGCGCGCGGCAACGCGATCGCGCAAATCGAAAAAGAATCGCGCGAAAAAACGGGGCTGCGCTCGGACGTAGTCACGCTTTATCAGGGCGGCCAATATCACCTGTATCGTTACAAACGTTATGACGACGTGCGATTGGTGTTCGCGCCGGAAGAACAGATCGCGTTCTACGGCGGCGATCCCGACAACTTTGAATATCCGCGTTACGACCTCGATATCTGCATTTTTCGCGCGTACGAAAGCGGACAGCCGGCGAAGATCGAGCATTATCTCAAGTGGAACACGAAAGGCCCGGCTGACGGCGAGTTGACCTTTGTCAGCGGCAATCCCGGTCGAACGGACCGCGCTCTTGCGGTGAGCGAGATCGCGGAGCTGCGCAACGACGAGCTTCCTTATCTGATGAGCATGTATTATCGCCGCGAAACCTTCCTGCATTCGTGGGCAGCGCGCTCATTCGAAAATAAACGCCGCGCGCAGCACGAAGTTCGCAGCGTGGAGAACAATCGAAAGCGTTACGATGGTTATCTCGCGGCGTTGCTCGACGCGGAAATCTGGCGCGCCATTGAAGATCGGCAAAAGAAACTCACCGATGCGGCGGACGTGACCGCGTTGTATGAAAAAATTAAACAGGCGCAGGACGCAACCGCCAAAGTCTTGCCCGTCTACGAATACTTCGAGCAATTCCGCGGCGCGCCGCAGGCCAGCTATCGCTCGCCCCGCGCGTTTTACAGTACGCTTTTTCAATACGCGCGACGCCTGTTGCGTCATGGGGACGAGTTGACTAAGCCAAATGGCGAACGGTTTCCGGAATTTCGCGACAGCTACAGGGAATCACTCGAGCTCGAGCTCTTCTCATCCCAGCCGGTCTACGACGATTTCGAAATCGTCATGCTTACTGATTCGCTCACCGATATGACGACGCGCTTCGGCGCGGACGATCCGCTCGTCAAGCAAGTCCTCGCCGGGAAATCGCCGATCGATCGCGCGGCGGAGTTAGTGACGAATTCGAAACTGAAAGATGTCGATCTTAGAAAACGACTTTACGCGGGCGGCGCGGCCGCGGTTTCGGCAGCGAAAGATCCGATGATTGAGCTTGCGCGAATTGTCGATGGTCCGGCCCGCGATGCGCGGAAAGTTTTTGAAGCGCAGGAGGAGATCAAACAACAAGCCTATTCCGAGATCGCGAAAGCGCGTTTCGCCGCCCAGGGCACCAGCACTTATCCGGACGCGACGTTTACCCTGCGCCTTTCCTACGGGACGGTGAAAGGCTATGAGGAGCGCGGAAAACAAATTCCAGCGCTCACGAACATCGCCGGGCTTTATCAGCGCGGCGCCGAGCACAAGAACGAGCCGCCGTTCGACATTCCGAAACGCTGGCTCGATCGCAAATCGAAATTGAATCCGAACACGCCGTTCAATTTCGTGAACGACGCGGACATCATCGGCGGCAACAGCGGCAGCCCGGTCGTGAACAAGAATAACGAATTCGTCGGGATCATTTTCGACGGCAACATTCAATCGCTCGTGCTCGATTGCATTTACTCGGACAAGCAAGCGCGCGCCGTCAGTGTCGATTCCGCCGCCATCAGCGAAGCACTGAGAAATGTTTACGACGCACAGCCGTTGTTGAATGAGTTAATGAGCGGAAAATGATTAGCGGTCGATTCTAAATATGACATTGGGCCGGCCGTCGCGATTTTCTCGCCGCAGAAATTTTGCGCCGATCTTTTCCAGCGCTTTTTGCGATCGAAAATTGTTTTCGCCAACGACAAACACCACCCGATCGACAAACCGAAACGCGTGTTTCAACATGAGCGCTTTCAACTCGCGATTGTATTCCCCGCCCCAAAAGTGCCGCTCGAGGAAAGTCCAGCCGATCTCGATTTCGCTCTTTTCAGAATCGAAACCGTAATAGCGCGAGCTGCCGATGATCTGGCCGGTCTTAAGATCGACAATCGCGAAGGCGCCTTTCGATTCGAGCGCTCCGGCAAAATATTTTTCAAACACTTCGCGCGTGTAGCGATCGCTCTCCGGATGTTGTTCCCAAATCAGCGGATCGCTCGCCGCGCGAAACAGTTCGTCAAAGTCGACCGGCTTCAGCGGGCGCAGCTCGATCAATTTCCCGGTCAGAACCGGCTGCAATTCGAATTCCAAATCAGGGCAGTTGTTTCAGCAACGTTTTCCAGCGTGCCCAAGCTTCATCGCGGGCTTTCGCGTCGCCCTCGCGCTTGGCCGGATTGTTCGGCTCGCCCGAACGCATGAAACCGTGGCCGGCTCCTTTGTAAATCACCGGTTCGTATTTCTTGCCAGCAGCTTTCATTAACTCCTCGGCTTTCGGAATCGTCGCGTTCACGCGCTCGTCGTTCTCGCCGTAAAATCCGTATACTGGACACGCGATCCTCGCGATCTTCGCCGGATCATCGAGCGCGTTTCCGTAAAACGAATACGCCGCTTTCAATTTCGGATTTTCGCTCGCGTAGTTGAACGCCCACCCTCCACCGCGACAAAACCCGCAGACCGCCAGCGTTCCATTGCCGGACGGAACCTTTGTGAGCGCGTAATCCGAAGTTGAATCGAGAACGGCCTTGGCCTGTTCGGGCGTCACCGCCGAAACCGCCTTCACCGCGCCGTCCGCATCCTCGAATTTTTGACCATTCAGGAAGTCGGGCGCGATCGCGATCACGCCGTTTTCGGCGAGCTCGTCGCACAAACTGCGCAACCAATCGGTTACTCCGAAAATTTCCTGAATGACAATCACGACGGGCGTCTTCTGTTTGCGCTCGGGATAAACGACGAATGCTTTGATCGTGCGGTCGCCCGCTTTGAGATCGACCCATTCGGCATGGCGCGGCGAATTATTCAGCCGGTCTTTGCCGAAGTCTTTGTATTCTTCTGCCCGCAGCGATTGGGTGATGAAAACAAATGCGAGCGCGAAAATAAAACGCTTCATCGTGAACAGGATGTCGATCTTCGTTAAGTCGCGCTTGCGGTACTGGCAGACGCGCGATTGAATATCAATGCGTCGATGCTCCATCTGCCCGGGCCGTAAAAGATGGTGAAGAAAAAGAACCAGCAATAGAACACTGCCAGTTCCCCATGATTTAGGATGGGGAAAAACCCGCCCTGCGCATGAACCATGAAGTAGGCGACAGCCATTTCTCCGGCAGCCAGGAACGCAGCCAAACGAGTTAAAAACCCGAACGCAACCAGGAGTCCACCGGCCAACTCAATCCAGGCGCCGAGCAGCATCATCGCTCCTTCCGGTGCACCATGACCGCCCGGTGGGAACCCCAGAATTTTTTGCCCACCGTGACAGGCGAAGAGCAAACCAACAATCAGCCGAGTGATGCAAAACACCGGATCCGCAAAGCGATTGAGCGTGTTCATAGGCCGGCAAGGCTGCACGATGTCGATCTTGAGTGCAAGACTGCAGCCGGCGCGGAAAATATTTCGGGACGACGGCCTTAGACCGCCGCTACGGCTACGCAGCTTTTTTGTGACGCTGCGGATGTTTCGCGACGCGTTTGGCCGGTTTTGATTTTGCTTTGCCGCTTTGCTCCAGACTCTGCTGCAAAACCTTCACCAGATCGATGACCTTGGTCGGCTTCGGCGCTTTCTTCGGTTTCTCTTCAATCTCTTTTCCGCCCGCCTCGACTTTTTCTTCGATGACCTCCATCAATTTTTCGCGGTAATCGTCTTTGTATTTCTCGGGATTCCATTTTGCGCTCATGCTCTCGACCAAAGCGCTCGCCATTTGCAGTTCGCGCTTTCCGACTTCGACGTTTTTGGGGATGTGCAGCTGACTCGTGTCAACCAGCTCGTCCGCGAAATGCATCAACTCGAGCACGAGCGCGTTCTCTTCCGGTTTCACGCCCGCCAAATATTCACGGGTCTTAATGATCACCTTCGCGATCCCGACTTTCTTTTTCTCCTTCAAAGTGTCGCGCAACAACGCGTAAGCTTTGTCGCCACCCTTTTGCGGTTCTAAATAGTACGGCTTGTAGAAAAAAATCGGGTCGATCTCGTCCTGATTGACAAAGTCCTGGATGTCGACCGTCTGAGTCGCTTCCAGATCGACGCGCTGAAAATCCTCTTCCTTGAGCACGATATATTTCCCCTTTTCGTACTCGTAGCCTTTGACGATCTCGTTCCAGGGAACTTCTTTGCCGTCCTTTTCCGCGACGCGTTTGTAATTGACCGGGCTCAAATCGGTCTTTCGCAATAGGCGGAACTTCAATTCCTCTTTCCGCGTCGCCGGATACAGACCGATCGGAATGTTTACTAAACCAAAACTGATGCTGCCTTTCCAAATTGCCCGTGCCATACAACTTTATTTCGCGCGGCGACATTGTAGCGGCGGTCTATGACCGCCGATTTTCTTTTCAGCGCTCACAGAGCGCCACTACAGAAGATGTCGATCTTACGCGGCGAGCTCGAGCTGTTCGCGCGGGATCCCGCGCAATTCGAACAAACGGATGAGCGTTTCTTCGATCAAATTGTTCGGACACGATGCGCCGGCGGTGATCCCGACGACGGCCGGACCCGGCGGCAGCCAGAAATGCGAAACCACCTCGCGTTTCTCGTGCAAATTGTAATGCTTGATCTCGGTTCGCGAAACCAACCGCGATGAATTGAGCACGAAGTAAGTCGGTAGTTTCTCCTCGCCCATCTCCGCGAGATGCGAAGTGTTCGAGCTGTTGTAGCCGCCGACCACGAGCAAGAGGTCCATTTTCTCGTTGAGCAGTTCGCGCAACGCGTCCTGGCGTTCCTGTGTCGCGCCGCAGATCGTATCGAAGAAGCGAAATTTTCTCTCGGCTTCCTCCGCGCCATCACGATCGACAATCGCCTGCCGCACGCGACGCTGCACTTCCTCGGTCTCGCCGCGCAACATCGTCGTTTGATTCGCCACGCCGACCGTTTTCAAATGCACATCGGGATCGAATCCCGGCGAATACGCGCCTTTGAACTTTTCGAGGAACTCACTCTTATCGCCGCCGTTACGAATGTAGTTACAAACGTAATCAGTGTCGGCGAGCGTGAGCACGACAAGATAATGTCCTTTGCCGTCGCCGAGCGCGCGCGAGCTGGTCGCCTTGGTTTCTTCGTGCTCGGCTTTGCCATGAATGATGGAGGTCACCGATTCGCTCGCGTATTTGCGAACGCGCTTCCACACGCTCATCACGTCGCCGCAAGTGGTATCGACAATCTGACAGCCGCGCTCTTTGATTTGCTGCAAGATCGACAATTCGGTTCCAAACGCGGGCACGATGACAATGTCGTCCGGTTGAAGATCGGCAATGTCGGCTTGTTTGTTGCGGCCGGTGAGATTTTTGATGCCGAGCGACGCGATCTGATGATTTACCTCCGGATTGTGAATGATCTCACCGACGATGAAGAGCCTACGCTCTTTAAAAACTTTGCGCGCGGCGTAAGCAAGATCGATCGCGCGCTCGACGCCGTAACAGAAGCCGAATTGCTTCGCCAGCCGCACCGTGGTTTCGCCGACTTTGATGATCCCACCTTGCCGGCGCACTTTGTCGACAATGTCGCTGCGGTAATGCTGCTCGACCTGTTCCTGCACCGCGGCCATCACGTCCGGCGTGCGCAGATTCACTTTCTCGCGCGCGGTCGTGCCGCTGGAAATCAGGTTCGTGTTCGTGCTCACTGTTCGAGCGACAACTTTAACACGTTACGGCTGCTTTTCAGCCGCTAATCACCGCCTGCGAAATGGTTATTGATCGACCAACAACGGTCCCGGCGGATCCTTGAACCACTCCGACGACATCAACAGTGAACGCGGCGGGTCGGGATCCTTGCTTTGATCGATGCGCATCACGTTCTTCCCGTACTTGTCGTCCTCGGGCAGCGAGCTTTCGATATCGACCGGAGTTCCGATTCGAACGAGCGCAAAAAGACGGGCGGCCGCTTCGCGATGCAATCGCACACAACCGTGCGTCCGGGGCGAAGACCAGACAAATCCTTCATGAAATCCGTAAGCCGGCGCGAATTCGCACCAATACGCCATCGGATAACCCGCGTCCGGTTCGCTCACGCGCCGTTTGGTTTTGTTCTTGGCCTCGATATGAAAATGTCCGTGCGGCGTTCCCGCGCCCGCGCGGCCGACGTTCGCCTGCGCCGCCATTAACAATCGATCGCCTTCCATCACGTAAACGGTTTGCGAGCCGGTCGAAAGTTTCACGCGCACGTTTTCCGGATTGTGTGGCTTGTAAGCGACGACGTGATAAGCGCGGCCTCGCGATGCAGTGCCAAAGCCCCCGGTGGCGCAACCGGTGAGAAATGCCAGCGCGACCGGGACGGTCAGAAATGTTAAACGGGAAAGAAATTTCATGGGCGTACTTGAAAAGCAGGCTGCCCTTTTGTCAACGCTGCATCTTCGCGGGCTTCGGTTTGTTTTCCGGCAGGCCTGCGATCCGTTTGTCGAACCGGCTGTGCGAACGCGCATAGAACGGATAAGGCCGGTCCGCATTCGCCGGTTTGTAACGCCAATGTTTGTACATCCAAAGCCACGGCGCGGGGTTGCTGCGCACGTACGGTTCGAAGGAATCCCAACACGCTTGCGCGATCTCCTGATAATCTCTCCCCGCGGTCTCGATCCTTGGATGAAACACCACTCGATATCGCCCGTTCGGTAGCGGTTCGGTGTGCGCCGGAATAATCGGCACGCCAGTCTGTTCGTTCAGCCACGCGTGCGCCGAAGTCACGTTGGTTTTCAAACCGAAACAATCGGTTACGACCGACGGCATCTTCGGATGCAAGGTAAGATCGACAAGCAACGCCGTCCGCCCTTTCCGCCGCAAAACTTTGTAGAGTTTCACGATCCCGCCCTGGCGCGGAATCAATTCGTGTCCCGACTGCTGTCGCAGCTTTCTAAAAATCGGATCGAGCAGTGAGTTCTTGAATTCCTGCGAGATGATCGTCCCGCGAAGATCTAGAAAGCCACTCGCCAAGCTGAGCCACTCGAAATTGCTGTAGTGATAACACGCGCACAGCAACGAGCGCTCCGGTCCGCACCGTTGCGTCTCCTCGATATTTTCGACCTCGATATAATCGCGAAAGTTCTCGGCCGTGACGCGCGGGCTCCATAAAAGATCGAGCATCGTCCGCGCGAAATGTTGAAACGATTCGCGCACGATCTCCTCGCGCTGTTCCGGAAGCAGCTCATCGCCGAACGCGACCTCGAGATTGCTCAGCGCCACTTCGCGGCCGTGCCGGTCCAGGATCGACATCGCTTCACCGAGCGCGTTCGCGAGCTGCGTGCAAGCTTTCCGCGGCAACAGCGGCACCAGCTTCGACGCCGCTAACAGTCCAAGCCACTCCAAGCGGTACCGGATTTTTTTCCAAATCGAGCGCACGAAAAATTTACTCTGGGTTACGAAGCCCGAGGTGGAACTCCTTCACCGCGAGTTTGCCATTGGAATCCATCGTCGCGTCTATCTCTGCGGTCACATTCGCACTCTTGGGATAATCTTCGATGGCCTTCGGGTTCGATTCGAGCTCCGCATGCAACGCCAGCGGAAATGTGATCGGAGCATTTTCTTCTCCGCCAACTTTCACGCTGATCGTGAAACCGTCGGGATACGCGCTTCCGTTGCCCGCGTTCTCCTTTTTTGCCGCCGCATATTTCTGCGGCGCAGCTTTACCCGTCCGCGCCAGAATTTCGCGCTGCATCTCCTTCAACAAATCGCGCTGCCATTTCACCTCGCCATTGTCGATCTTGAGCAAGACGAGCGCGCGGAAGGACCACTTGCCGTCGACCGTCCAAATTAAATATGAGTTATCGGCCGACCATTGTGCGGGCAGAATGCCGCCATGATTCATGTGAACGAGGCCGGTCTCGGCGTTGATCGTCGCCAGCACGCGTCCGCTCTTTATCTCCACCAGTTTGTTCTGCGGCTTCCCGTTCTCGTCGTAATGGTCCCAGTCCGCCGGCGCGAGCACGCCGTAACGGCCATCCGGTGAGACGCTCGACTTCGGGACGATGAAATTCCGCGGAAACTGCGGACCTTTGATCACTTCATCTTCGTCCGAATCCTGAGCGAGGCAACTAAATGCGGGAAACAGCGCCGCAGTCCCGCAGAAGATCGCCAACTGAAAAACCGGTTTCATTTCGGCTGTCCTAAGACGCGGAGGCTTACCGGTCAACTGCGTCGAGCCGCTCGACTTTCTATTTCGCGACGAATTGTTTTAATTTCGCGAGCACGAAGTTGCGCAGCGACTTCGGCAATCGTTCCGAACGCAGGCGAAACTCGCGGCTGACCTCCGTTGAAGGAAACGATCCGTCAGGCAACAGGATCGGCGTTCTATTTGCCTCCGGATCATCTTCGCCGCTATCGATCTTCGAATGGCTAAACCCGCGGTCCTTCAACGAAGTCAATGCACGTTCGACTTCAGGCTTTCCATAGCAGAGCTGAAACCCATGAATGGCGTTGCTCGGCTCGTACCACACGATCAGATCGAAATAATCGTCGCTGATCCAGGCGCGTCGGTAATAGCCCCTGACTTTCGACTTTTTTTCCTTCGTGAGCATTGGTTAGAACAATATTCGCCAGCTCAAGATCGACAATTAAGCGGTTAGGTTTAAATTGTCTTCGCGTTCGCAAGCGCGACGGCCACCGTGAAAAGCGTTCTCTTTGTTTGCACCGGAAATATTTGTCGCAGCCCAATCGCGGAGGGTTTGTTTCGCCGGCTGATTGGGAATCGCAAAGACATCGAAGTCGCCTCCGCCGGTGTGCACGCCGTTCGTGGGCAACCGCCGAGTCTTTACGCGGTCCAGGTTTGCGAAGTTGAAGGCGTCGATATTAGCGACCTGCGCAGTCAACCGCTCACGCACGACTTGGTCGATCGCGCGACGCATATTTTCGCGATGACCGGTACGCATTTGGAAACAATCCACATGTTGTTCCCGCATGGCGCCGAGAAAACTTTTTTGATCCGCGAATTCGAAGAGGCCGGCTCAACTTGTTGGCGTGACGTGCCGGACCCGATCGGCATGGGCCGCGATGTCTATGAAACCTGCGCCCACACGATCAAGAATGCGCTGCCGAGTGTTCTCGCGTTCGTCGAGCAGAGCGAGCTCGTTCCTCCTGGTGCGACGCGCAACCGCGGAATATCTTCGTACTCAATGAGCGATGCTCCTCGTCCCGCCCAATCCAGTGGCGGATCGACATCGTACGGCGGCAGTTCGATGGAAGCTCTGCGCAAAACCGATCCGGAAATTTACGACGCCATTCGCGCCGAAGAAAAACGGCAGCGCGAAAATATAGAGCTCATCGCGTCGGAAAATTTTACCACCCGCGCGGTCATGGAAGCGCAAGGCTCGTGCTTGACCAACAAGTACGCCGAAGGTTATCCGAAAAAACGTTGGTACGGCGGCTGTGAGAATGTCGACACCGCCGAACAACTTGCGATCGATCGCGCGAAGCTCCTTTTCGGTTGCGAGCACGTGAACGTGCAGCCGCACAGCGGCGCGCAAGCGAACATGGAGGTTTATTTTTCGGTCCTGAAACCGGGCGACAAAATTCTCGCGATGAATCTCGCGCACGGCGGCCATCTCACGCACGGACATCCCGCAAATTTCTCCGGCAAGTTCTACAACGTCTCGCAATACGGCGTTTCGGAAAAAACGGAGACGATCGATTACGATTCGCTGCAAAAGCAGGCTGAAGAAGTTCGTCCCGCAATGATCACCGCCGGCGCGTCCGCTTATCCGCGCATCATTGATTTTCCGCGGCTCAGAAAAATCGCCGATTCAGTTGGCGCGCTCTTGTTCATCGACATGGCGCACATTGCCGGGCTCGTTGCCGGCGGCGTGCATCCGAGTCCGATTCCCCACGCGCAATTCGTCACCACGACCACGCACAAAAGTTTGCGCGGCCCGCGCGGCGGAATCGTCATGTGCACGCAGGATTTCGCGAAACAGATCGACGCGACCGTTTTCCCGGGCGTTCAAGGCGGACCGCTCATGCACGTCATCGCCGCGAAAGCGGTTTGCTTTCATGAAGCGCTGCAACCGGGCTTCCGCGATTATCAACGACAAGTCGTGATCAACGCGAAAGCGCTCGCCGCCGGCCTAACGAAACACGGTTACCGAATTACTTCCGGCGGCACCGACAATCACCTCATGCTTGTCGATCTTCGCCCGAAAGACTTGAACGGCAAAGACGCGCAGGAAACGCTCGATCGCGCCGGCATCACCGTGAACAAAAACGCCATCCCCTTCGACACCAGCTCGCCCTTCAAACCCGGCGGCATCC
>DATBCV010000051.1:0-26318 GCA_036270275.1 Chthoniobacterales bacterium
AACCGGGCTGACCTCCAGACCACCACGATCCAAATGGGTCTTTCCATTTCGCGTAATCGTAATTTTTTCCGGGCAGCCAAATCTGCTGCGGCGCAATAAAATCACTCTCCTTTTCCAATTCTGAAAGTTCCTGGTTCGCAAACACCCGTAGGTGCGGTTTTCCGTCGCTAGAGGTGAACGCAATGGTGCCGTACATCCACGCGTACACGTTGTAGTGATTGTAGACGGCGGGAATAAATCGCGCTTCAGCCAGGCGTTCGCGGACCTCATCGCGTAACGGTTTGATTTTATCCGTCTCACCCCAAATTTTTGAATAGGACGGGAAACCATTCGGATCGATTCGCGCCACGAAATAAAGTGCGCCGTGTTGCAGGCCGCGCTCCATTACGTGGCGGCCGTTGATCAAATTAACGAGCGATTTGGGTCCGTTGCCGACCAGCGCCGGGCGCATGTCTTGAGCGCGAAGCGAACCGGCACCGCCCAAAGCGATCGCCGTAAGTAATAGGAAAGTTTTTATGAACTGAGGGGTCGTATTCATAAGCGAACAGATTTTTTATTTCAGAATCGGATGACGCGGATTTATCGGTTGTGCCCTTTGGCAAAAATTTAGCGGCCACTTCGAGATTGGTCAGAGCTGAATGATTGTGTTCTACTTTCGAAAATCCGAGGGCCTGTAGCTCAGCGGTTAGAGCAGGGGACTCATAATCCCTTGGTCCCTGGTTCGAATCCAGGCGGGCCCAATTTCATTTTCGATTTTCTATTTCGGATTTGCGATTGTCGATCTTGTGCGTCGATTTGTTCTCGCTGCGGTTGAGATCGCGATTCTTAGTGCGCTCATCCTCGCGACGCGCTGCGCGAATTATCAGGACGTTTTTGTCGCCGGAAATATTTATTTCGCCGACGCTGATTGCTACGCGCGCATGACGCGCGCGCAAATGTGTGCGGAACATCCGGGCTTGATCGTTCGCCACCACGATTTCGAAAACTTTCCGCAAGGCACAACGTCCCACACGACCGTGCCGCTGGATTATCTCATCGTAACATTGTCGATCTTGCTCGGGCGGTTTACTTCTCAGCCGCTCGCTTTGGGCGGGGCAATCGTTTCGCCATTGCTTGCCCTCATCGGTGGCGCGTTTCTTTGGTGGTGGTCGCGCCGGTTTAATCTTCGCTATCGCTGGATGGCGCTCATTCTCTACGGGGTCAGCCCGATTCTTGTTCACGGAACCGAGTTAGGGCGGCCAGATCATCAATCGCTGCTCATTGTTTTAATCGCGATTGCAATCTGTGCCGAGTGGAGCCGGCAAACTGAGCCGTCGCGAAAGTGGAGCATCGTCAGCGGAGTCTCGTGGGCGCTCGCGCTCTGGGTTTCATTTTACGAGCCGCTAATTCTCCTGACACTGCTGCTGCTCGTTGGCCTAACGAAAGATCGACATCTCTTGTTTGGTGCGCATCGCCGAATCGGCTGGATCGTTTTCACCGCCGTGATAGCGATCGCACTTCTCGTCGAGCAACGTGTTCCTTCGTTGTCGGCGCTTCACTCCGGCGCGCAACTCCAAAACTGGTCGCGAACGATTGGCGAGCTCGGCCACATTTCTCTTCTCAGTCGCATTTGGTTTGTTTGGGCCGGTTACCTCGTTGTCATCGCGCCGATTTTTATTGCGCTTTCAATTCGTCGCAAAACCGCGCCGCCCGTCGTGCTCGTCCTGCTCGTCGCCACTTTTCTGCTAACAATCTGGCAAGCGCGCTGGAGTTACTTTTTTGTTCTGATCTTTGCCGTCGCGTTGCCGAGCTTGCTCACGCCAATCAAATCGCGCGTAATAGTTTGGAGCGCGTTCATATTGTCGATCTTACCGATCCTGCAATTTTGGGACGGGCAACTTTGGCCTAACGAATCTACACTGGCGCGGCAAATGGAGCGCCGTTTTGAAGCGCAGCAGGTTCGCGAGCTGGCGATCATGATTCGTTCGAGCCGTAAACAACCATTCGTCGCTCCGTGGTGGCTCTCGCCCGCGATCTCCTATTGGTCGGGCCAACCTGCGATCGCCGGAAGCTCTCATGAATCTTTGGCGGGAATCATCGACAGCGCGCAATTCTTCGCGACCGACGATCCGCAGACCGCGCGCGAAATTCTTCGTCGCCATCAAGCGCAATGGATATTCGCCTACGATTGGGACCGGCTCGGCCGAAACTGCGTCGAGTTACTCGATGCGCCCGTGCCTGAGCGCTCGATTGGCCGGCAGTTGGATCGTGCAGCGAGTCAGGCGCCGTCCGATTTCGTATTTTCCGGCCAAAATGGGGCGACAAAATTGTTCCGTTTTGCAGATAAATTGTGAAAAACGGGGTTTTCTCGCCCGCAGCCGTTGACAATGTGAATAACCGTTACAATAATGGCGTGTGTTGAAAAAATTCATCCCGCAGAAAACGATCTCGTCGATCGGAGAAGGGTCGCTGAGCTCGGGGGGTGAGGATTCCAACCGTCCCGCTTACAGCGACCAACCAAGATTATCATCAACAAACGATTACAAAAAGTTTATGGCTGAACATTCCGGCAAAGACGTCCTTTCCAGCGACGTCGAAATCAAAGGCACGATCAAGTTCCAGAAGGAACTTCTGATCGATGGTAAAGTCGAGGGCGACATCAATTCCGATGGGGCGTTGACGGTCGGGGAAAATGCGGACATTCGCGCGGAGATTAAAACGAAGTCCATCACCATTTACGGCAAGGTCCAGGGAAACATCACCGTGACCGAGCGATGCGAGCTGAAATCGAAATGCACGCTCCAAGGCGATCTGAAAGCGGCGCGCCTTATCATTGAGGAAGGCGCCACCTTCATCGGCAAGTCGGAAGTCTCCAGCGGGATGAGCGTCAAAGCTGCATCGAGCCGCCCGGAAGTTAGTCGGAACGACGAGCCTGCAAAACCAGCGTTCGCTCGCGCTTAAATTTTGACCTCCGCCTTCTGATCGAGTGATCAAGTCGTCGCCTGCTAAGGCCAGTGTGGAATGCCCGCACTGTGGCTTTAAGCAGATGGAATACGTTGCGGCGAAGACGACGATTTGCCGGCAATGCGGCCGTTCCTTTTCACCATCCGCGCCAAAGCCGGGCCTAAAACTTAAAGACGATTCCACCGCGGCGCCGGAAGAAGTTCGTCTCCACAAAAAACTCGAGGGAATTTGGAACCGCCAACGCAATCGCCTCGTTTCGTGTTTCGAATGCAAACGCAAACACGAAGTCAGCGATCAGGCGACCTCCACTAATTGTCCCGGTTGCAGCGCGCATATCGATCTGCGCGACTACAAAATCACCACCAGCTTCAGCCGCACCATCCGCACTCGTGGCGACTTGCATCTTAGTAACAAGGGCGATCTCAGCAGTACGAGCGTGATATGCCGTTGCGCGGTCGTGGAAGGAAAGCTGCGCGGAAATCTCGAGTGCGAAGATTCGATGACCATCAATCTCGTCGGCAAGATCCCCGGCCGGATTGCCGCGCAAAACATCATCGTTGAGCGCAAATCGGAGATTCAATGTTTCCGCCGCGTGCGCGCCACGAACATCGACATCAAAGGCCGCATGTCGGGAGAAATTATCGCCACCGGAGCGGTTACAATTCGTAAAGGCGGTTCGCTCGAAGGAAACGTGACGGCAAAATCAATCGCGATTGAAAAAGGCGGATTGTTTTCCGGGCAATTGATGATTGGTCAGGCAAATCTCACCCAAGGCGAACTTTTGCCGGACGCGAAAGCGCCGGAGAAGAAAAAGGAATCCGACGTTCCGCTCGGCGGCGCTCAGCCCGCGCACGCCACCTGATGCATCTCATGCGACGACTGCACCCGCGCAGTCCGTACGAAAAACTTGGCAGCTACGTTCATCTGCCGCGGTTGATCGACAAAGCGAAGCTCAGCCGTAAAGGTTTGCTCGACGGCTACAATTACAAAACCGTCGGCTTTGATAAACATTTGCTGAGCTTTCTGAAAATCGACGGCGACGAGTTTGAAGAAGCTGTGCATCGTCTGGAAAAGGACGACGAAATTCTTCAATGGGTCGAGCAACGCGCGGCAAAGCATTCGCCCGAAGAAATAGATCATTGGAACCAGGCGATGATTTCGCGCCATCCCGATACCGCGGCTAAAAAAGCGCGCTTCACTCACTTTCTCAAAGAGGCTGGCGGCGTGGGGCGAAAAGATATTCGCACTTACTTCGACTTGATCGAATTCGACGAAGGCCGGCGGAAGTAGAGTAGCTCGACAATATTCTGTAGCGGCCGCCGTCTCGGCGGCACTGCAGTGTTGCCGCTGGGGACAGCGGCCTCTACAGCGCCGCAAAAATCTTGTCGGCGTTCTCGAGCGTTTCTTTGCTGCCGATGTCGAGCCAGCGACCTTTGATCTCGAAAGTGTTCACCGGCTTTCGCGTGTAGAGCCATTGCAAAAATCGCCCGGGCTGGTCCGGATTGTTTCCGGCGGCGAGATAGGTCGTAAACAATGGCAACGCCTCCCGCGAATAATAATAAAGCGCGACCGCGGCGAGCGTGCTCTTCGGCTTGTCAGGTTTCTCTTCGAAACTGGTGATGACTCCTTTGTCATCAATCGTCACGGTGCCGTATTTTTTCATCGCCTCGAGATCGCCAACGTTATGCACTGCGACTGTGGCGAAGGAATTTTTCGCGCTCTTCACGAACTCGTTCAGCGGCTGCTCGAATAAATTGTCGCCGGCGATAACGACTAAGTCGTCTTTCGCCAACTCTTCTCTGGTCAGGACGAGATTAATATCGCCGATCGCTCCGAGCTTATCGTCATCACTGGTCGATCCGTCGTTGACGATTTTGATTTGAAACGCACGATGTCGATCTTGATAGCGGTCGACCCAGTTCTGAAAATCGTCCGCGAACTTACTGTTTGTGACCACATAAACCGTTTCGAGATCCGGCACGGTAAGAAGATTGTCGAAGAGCCATTCAACGATCGGTTTGCCGCCAACCTCGAGCAGCGGTTTCGCCTTGTTCAAAGTCAGAGGATGAAGCCGCGTCGCGTAACCGGCGGCGAGAATCAGCGCATTCATTCGATCTCGAAGACGATAGTCGTCCTCTTTTTATTCGCCAATGATTCTGAGAACTGCGCTCAGCGCGCCGCGCCGCTCAAGATGGCCGCGCGCAAACGGCGTTGCAGACCCGCGATTCGATTTGAATCGGTAATTTTTGTGCCGGTCGCGTTGTCCGTGAGATAAAACGTGTCGACCGCCGCGCCTTTTTGCGTGCTGATGCGCGAAAGCACGATGTCGGTGCCTTCGCGTCCAAGCGCCGTGAGCAAATCGTAAAGCAAGCCGACCCGGTCCGGCGTCTCGATCTGAATCAGCGTGTAAACCGGATGCGCTTTATTGTCGATCGTGATCGCAGTTGGAAATTCCAACTCATGCAAACGTCGATAATGAATTTTGCGGCGGGCCTCTTCGAGCTGTGGCGTAAACTCGAACGTCTCCACTTCCAACGCGCGCTGAAGCGTGCTTTCCACGATTTCGCGATCCTTCGCCTCGTTCACCGCGCGTTCTTTCATGTCGGACACGCGGAAGATTGCGAGCACGGTGTGGTCTTCACGTGAATAAATATCCGCGCTTAAAATATTCAGCGGCACAACCGAAAACGATCCCGCGATTTTCGCGAGCAGGTCTTCGCGGTCCCAGGTGCAAAAACAAACAATGCTCTGGGCCAATTCCAGAAAAGCTTCCCACGTCACCGCGGGCGACAGCGCGCGCTCTTCCTTGCCCGATGCATTCTCGAAAAATGTTCGGAACAATTGAAGATCATGGACGATGTCGTGCACTTTTGATGCGCGAAAATAATTGTCGGGCATGAAGTCGAAGTGCGCTTCGATTTCGTCGCTGAAATCGGGCGGGAGTTGCGCGGCCACGGCTTGTTGCAAGATCTCGCGCTCAATGCGCGTTTGCTCGAGATAAGCTTTCTGGTCGACCAAGTAGTTCGAGGTCGCGTGAAAGAGCTGCCAGACGAGCGTTTCTTTCCAGTCGGACCAGCTTTGACCGCTCGTGCCTTGTCCATCGGCAAGCGTCAGCAGCATGAGCGCGTGCAGTTTTTTTTGATTTCGGACGATGCTGGCAAATTCCACAATCGTCGCGGGATCGTCCAGGTTTCGCTGTTGCGCAATATTAGACAGCGTCACGTGATGATCGACCAGAAGGATGAGAGCCTTCCGCTGCTCGGAAGACAATTGCAGACGTTTCGCCACGCCGCGGGCAAAGAGTGCGCTCGCTTCGGAATGCGGGCGTGCCCCAACTGCGCGGCCGGTGTCATGCAGAAGCAAAGCGAGATAAAGGACGAACGGCTCGTCCAAATTTTCGAACAACCGGCGATACGCAATGAGCTTCGGATTGTCGGTGCGCATGAGCGCGTCCAACTTGTCGATGCAAAGGAGCGTGTGCTCGTCTGCGGTATAGCGATGAAAAAACTCGTGCTGCACGAGACAGGTCAATTGCCCGAACTCCGGAAGGTAGCGTCCAAGAAAATCAACCCGATGCATCAAACGCAAGGTTCGGCCAACCTCGCCTTTGCGAGACAAGATCGACATGAAGATTTCGCGCGGCGATTTTGCGTAACGATATGTACGGGTGATCTGGCGCAGCGAACGGCTGATTAAATCCTCCAGCTCGGGGCTAAGATCGACATTGTGTTGCTGCGCGAGCTCGAATGCCCGCATCATTTCGAGCGAATCGATCTTGAATAAATCACGCTGATTTGTGTGCAGTTGACCGTAACGAATGACGAACGATCCGATCTGCGTCTGAGCGCTGCCGCGCACCGGCAAGAAACTGAAAAGCGTGCGTGTGCCCCGGGTCGCATAACCGCTCGCGAATTGTTCGGTGATCCGCTCGGTCACGCGAAAAATGTTGCGAGTGTGTTTGTAGTAATCGCGCATCAACGCTTCACTCGCGCGCTGTCCACCTTTCTCGCGGTAACGCAGCCGCCGCGCGATCTCTTCCTGCAGATTCAGATGAAGCACGTCCGCCGCGCGCTTGGAAAAGTAATGGAGATCGGTCCGCAAGCGCAGGAGAAAATCGTACGCATTTTCAATTCGGCGCTGGTCCGATTCGCTCAGCCAATCGCGACCGACAAGATGCGTTGTCGTGAGCACGCCTTCCTTGAAGTACGACATCCAAAGCAGATTTTGATAATCGCGGAGGCCGCCGCAGCCGTTCTTGATGTTCGGTTCCTGCATGTAAACGCTGTCCCCGAATTTTCGATGGCGCGTTTCCTGATCGTGCATGCGGGCTTCGACGTATTCCCGTTCGAAACCGAGCACACATTTGGCGCGGAACTGATCTCGAAATTCGCGCGCAAGCTCGCGTTCGCCCGCGAGGAAACGCGATTCAAGCATCGCGGTTTTCGTAAGCATGTCGCGGTTTGCCTGGGCGAGCGCTTCTTTCACCGAGCGCGTCGAGTGCCCGACTTTGAAACCGACGTCCCAAAGCAAATATAAAATCTGCTCCGCCATTTCCTGGACGTACGGCAAAATTCTTCCGCCGCTCTCGGCGTGCAGGAGCATTACATCCACATCGCTAAAGGGATTGAGCTCTCCCCGGCCGTAACCGCCGAGCGCGACTAAAGCAAGCGCGCCCTTCTCGCCGCCGACCGAGTTGGCCGCGGCGTTGAATACGTGTTTCAAAATAACGTCGACGAGCTCGGCCCGCCGCGCGCATATTTCCCGGCCGCCGCCACCGGCCTGATGCTTCAATCGCAGCCGATGTTCCTCGAGCTTGAGAAATTTTTTGTAGCTCGAAAGAACGTCGCTTGGCCGTTGTTTTCCTTCGACAACAAGCTGGTCCTCGGCGTGCGCCAGGACCTTCTCAAGATGTCGCGAGTCCGCCATTGTCGATCTTAGATGAATCTAAAATCTAAAAGCGAAAACCCCAAATAACTTCAGAGCTCGATTGCGTAGCGCTTGAGCTTGTTGTAGAGGGTGGGGCGCTGAATGCCGAGCAGGGCGGCCGCTTTCTTCTTGTTGCCATGACATTGCGCGAGCGCCTGAAGGATTGTGACCCGCTCAATGTCGTCCAAACTTTGCACGCCACCCTGCGCCGCCGCGGCGCGATCGATCTTCTGCAGCGCGGAAGGCAATTGCAATTCGTTAGGCAGTTCTTTCACGGTCACGGTGTTATTGCGCGCGAGCACGACGGCGTACTCCATCGCGTTTTGCAATTCGCGAACATTTCCCGGCCACGAGTAATCGAGCAGCTTCTGAAAAGCCTCCGGCGAAATCTCGGGCTCCGATTTGCCAAGCTGCGTCGCGAATTGTTTTACGAAAAACGTGACGAGCGGCGGAATGTCTTGCTTCCGCTCCCGCAACGGCGGCACTTCAATCTGAAAAGTGTTCAGTCGATAATACAAATCCGAGCGCAAACGATTTTCGGCGAGCGCTTGCGGGATCGCGCGGTTCGTCGCCGCGATCACGCGAAAATTAGCCTTCAGAACGCGCGTGCTTCCGAGCGGGCGATATTCGCGCTCTTGTAAGACGCGCAGAAATCGCGTCTGCAAATCGATAGGCATATCCGAAATCTCATCCAGAAAAAGCGTGCTCTTGTCCGCTTCGGCGATCATTCCCGGAAAATCATTCGTCGCGCCGGTGAACGATCCTTTGACGTAACCGAAGAGCTCGCCCTCGATCATTGTTTGAGGGAACGCCGCGCAATTCAGCTTCACCATCGGCCGCTCCGAGCGGCGGCTTCGTTGATGCACCATGTTTGCAATTACTTCCTTGCCAACGCCGCTTTCGCCGGTGATCAACACGTTCGCTTCCGAAGGCGCCATCGCGTTGATCAATTCCTCGATCTCCTGCATCGATTTGCTTTTGAAAATCGGAGTAAAGCGCGTTTCCGCGATCTCGAGCCGCTTCTCGAGCTCCTCGGTTTTCTTGCGCAAGGTTTGCGTTTCTTTGAGGAGCGATTGTTTTTCGAGCGCCTTTTCTACCAGGCTCAGCAATTCCTCCGGCGCGTAAGGTTTGCTGATAAAATGAAACGCACCGCGCTTGATCGATTCGATCGCGTTGTTCAACGTGTCGTGCGCGGTCAAAATAATCACCTGCGTTTCCGGTCGCTCGGTCTTGATCTGGTCCAGCATTTCCAATCCCTGCGCGTCGGGCAATTGCAGATCGAGCAGAACGAGCGAGGCCGCTTTGTTCTTTAGCGCTTTCAATCCCGCTGCCGCCGTGCTTGCCGCTTCAATTTCGTAGCCGTGTCGCGTCAGCAACGCCTCGAGCGTCAGCAAAATCGGCCGCTCATCGTCAATGATCAGAATGCGGCCGCGCTCTTTCATCAAGCGTTTTGCGCCGGCAGCGTCACGGTCGTGATCAATGTCGATCCTTTGCGATCGAACTCGGCGCACAGCTCGCCGCCGTGCGCTTCCAAGATTGAACGAGTGCGGTTTAATCCGAGGCCGTAATGTCCTTGGCTCACGTTTCGCAACGGCTCTCGCCCCCAATTCTCCGTCGACCGTTCGAAGAGCGCCTTCGCCTCGCGCAATTCCAACACAAAACGCCCGTTGTCGATCCACGCCTTCGCTTCAATCGCGCGCGCGTTGCGCTCGTGTTGAAAGGCATTCATGAAAAGCTCGAGCAACGCTTGATGCGCAAGCTGCGGATCGATTTCCAATTTTGCATCCTTCACCTGCACGTCCCATTTCACTTTGCTCGCGTGATCGGGAATCTCCTTGGTTATTTTTTGTCTCAAGTCTTCAACGAAATCCGCGGCCGGGTAGGAAATTGGGGTCGGTTTGGTTTGGGCGAGGCCCGCGGTCACGCGCTGCAAACCCGTTCCAACCGAGGAGATCATTTCGCGCAATCGTTGCACCTCGGCTTTCATTTCGTCGTCGGCCGCGAGCTCCGCCAGAAACGCGGACTGCAATTCGACGGCGTTCAGATTATTTCGAATGTCGTGACTCAGTTGCCGAAGGAATTTCACAATGTCCGGCCACTGCACCGAAAGCGATTCGTTATCCGGTTCGTGCGAAGAAGCTGCCATGCCTTAATTCGAGACCGAGCAATACCTATTCCGCAAGGGAAAACTTGTCCTCGGACGGATTTTCACCTTTCGAACTTTGCACGCGCGGGTCGTTGCTCGCAAGATGCGTGAGCGCGTGAAACAGGTCTTCCGGATCTGCGTCGATCGCGCGCGCTATTTCTTCGGCCGTTTTTCCTTCGCGCGAAAGCTTCGCGCGCGCCGCCGCCTGCAACTCGAGCAAGCGTGTGGCCGCTTTTTTTCCCGCTTCGACTCCAGGCTGATGATATGCGTTGACGTTGACGAGCGATCCGTAAAATCCCACCGCGCGCTCATACAGAGCGATCAAGGCTCCGATATTAAACGCATCTGCGTCACGAATGCCGACCGTAATCGATTCGCGATTCTTCTCGTAAAGCGCGGCGCGCGTTCCACGGAGAAACCCATGGAGATAGTCGCCGCTCGTCACGCCGGGCTCGACCTCGAATGACGGTGTATGTCGATCTTTTGCGACCTCGATGAACGTCACGAAGAAATTCAAAACTCCATCGCGCAACTGCTGCACATAAGCATGTTGATCGGTAGAGCCTTTGTTTCCGTAAACAGCGATTCCTTGATGAACGGTATTTCCGTCGAGATCTTTTTCCTTGCCTAACGACTCCATCACCAGCTGTTGCAGATAGCGGCTAAAGAGCAGCAGCCGATCTTTGTACGGCAACACCACCATGTCTTTTTCCCCGCGCCCGTTGCCAATGTAAAACCACATCAATGCCAGCAGCATCGCCGCGTTCTGGCGGAAATCCGGCGCGCGCGTCTTTTCATCCATCGCCGCCGCGCCTGCGAGAAAAGTTTCAATGTCGAAACCTTGCAACGCCATTGGGACCAAACCAACCGCGCTCATAACCGACGTTCGTCCGCCGACCCAATCCCACATCGGAAATCGCGCGAGCCATCCATTTTTCTCGGCGACCTTGTCGAGATCGCTTCCTTCGCCGGTAATCGCAACGGCGTGTTTGGAAAAATCCAAGCCGGCTGCTTTGAACCGCGCTTCGGCTTCCAACATCCCGTTCCGCGTCTCTTTGGTGCCGCCCGATTTAGAAATCGTTACGATAAGTGTGCGCGCAAGGTCGTTGTCGATCTTGGCGAAGACACGATCGAAGCCGTCGGGGTCGGTGTTATCGAAAAAGTAAATGTCCATCGGATCGCCGGCTGTTCCGAGTGCGTCGGCGATGAACTCCGGCCCGAGCGCGGAGCCGCCGATGCCAATTGAAACAACGTGCGCGAACTTATCGCCCTTTCCGGTTTTGATTTTGCCGTCGTGCACATCCGCGGCGAATTGTTTGATCCGCGCGTTTGTCTTTTCAATTTGCGCGCGCAGCTCGGCGTTCGGAGCGAGCTGTGGTTTGCGCAGCCAATAATGCCCAACCATCCTGCGTTCGTCCGGATTCGCGATGCCGCCCGCTTCCAAATCGCGCATCGCCGCGAACGCCTTGTCGATCTTCGGTGCCATTTTGTCGAAGAAATCGCCCGGAAATTTCATCCGGCTGATGTCGATCGAAAAACCGAGATCGTCGTAGCGCAGAAAATGTTGCTGGAATCGCTGCCAGAGCGATGAGCTGCCCATTCCGAGATACTAGTCTGTCGGCGGCTTCTTCGTCGCGTCTTTTTTCGGCGCTGGTTGATCGGGCGCGACGTCGTATTCCGGCTTGGCAACGCCCATCAACCATTTGTCGAACCAGCCGACGATGTGCTGCAAACGTTCGACGCGATGCCACGGCTGCCCGGAGCGCGAGAGTTCGTGCGATTCGTTAGGAAAGCGCACCATTACGGTGGGAATTTTTCGAAACTTCAGCGCGCGGAACATTTCTTCCCCGCCCGCGCTGGGCGGTGTGCGGTAATCCACTTCGCCCAAAATAAACATCATCGGTGTTTTTACATCCTTGATGTAGGTGATCGGCGACCGCGCTTTGAAATCCTCTTCCTGCTCGAACGGCGGGCCTTTGAACCAAAGCGGCTGGAACAAAGTGAAATCCGCGGTGTACCACCAATGCGCCCAGCTCGCGATGTCTCGTTGCGCGACCGCTGCGGCGAATCGCGGCGTTTGACCCACCACCCAATTCGTGAGTAAACCGCCGCCGCTTCCACCCGTCACGCCAAGTTTTTTCTCATCGACGTATCCGCGCTTGATTACTTCATCAACGCCCGCCATCAAATCCTTAAAATCGTCCCCCGGATAATGATATTGAATCACGTTTCCAAAATCCTGGCCGTAGGTTGTCGATCCACGCGGATTCGGATAAAGAACGACGTAACCTTTCGCGGCCATCCATTGGAATTCGTGCTCGAAGATGGAGCCGTAAGCGGCGTGCGGTCCGCCATGAATATTAAGGATTAGCGGATATTTTGTTGCCGGATTGAAGCCTGGCGGCTTCTGCACCCACGCTTGAATCGTTTTGCCGTCGAAACTTTTGTAGGAAATTTCTTCCGGCTCAGTCAGGTTCAGTTTTGAAAAGAGCTCTTTGTTCAGATCTGTGATCTGCTTCGGCTCGCTATTCGTCGATTGCCTGCCCGCCGTAGCTTCAGCGAAGGCGGGTCGATCCAAAACAAACAAATCCGTGATGCGCGTCGGGGTGGAGATTGTGCAAGCGAGTTTCGAGGTGTCTTTGGAAGCGCGAACTTGCAACACGGCTTGATTGCCACCTAACAGATCGGTGACTGCTCCGCTTGTGGCGTCGAACGATGCAAGGATCGCTTTGCCTTGCTTTCCGTAAACATCGATCAAACTTTTTCCATCTGCCGTCCAGATCGGTTGATTATGTCCGCCTGCCCGCGGCGGCGCATTGTCACCGAATGGTCCATTGCCAACGTCGAAATCGAATTTCTCCGTGAGATTTCGCGGCTTGGCATCGGCCGTAAGATCGACAATCCACAGATCAGGTTGGGTGTAGGAATTAACCGGCTGAGTGATCGACGCGACAAAGGCAAGCTGTTTACCATCAGGACTGAGCGAAAGTCCGCCCACGTCCATATCGATCGTGTTCAGTTTTGTCGCGTTGCCGCCATTCGCGGGAATTGAATAGAGCTCGCTCTTCGGTCGATCGTAGTACGGCTCATCGACATGAAGCGAAATGAAATAAATCAGCGCGCCGTCTTTCGACCAAACGATGTTGCCTTCCTCGAATCGGCCGGAAGTTAATTGCTTCGGTTGAACTTTTTCATCGGCGTTCCGCGGCGCGGGAATTGTCCAGATGTGCGCCGGATGTTTCGGATCGGCATAACCCTCATTGTCCTCGCGATAGACCGCGCGCGTGATTACGCGAACGTCGCTTTCGTGTTCCGATTCCGATTCTGCTTTCTTGGCCGCCTCATCTTCGACCGGCTTGGTCGGAGACTTTTCGCCTGGAGATTTTGCGCTTTGCGGCGATGCGCTGGGCGAGATTCCACGGACTGCTTTCTTTAATTCCTCTTCCTTCTTCTTTTTCTTTTCCTGTTTCGCCAGATCTTCCGGGTTCGTTTCGCTTGTGAAGGCGATCGTTTTTCCATCGGGCGACCAAACCGGATTGCCCGCGCCTTTGGGCAGATCGGTAAACGAAAACGAATCGCCGCCCGCCATCGACAAGATCGACAACTGAGGTTCCTCAGGCTTTCCGTCCTTTTCCGTTGCCCGCACGAAGAGGAGAAATTTTCCATCCGGCGACCAACGCGGTGTCGAATCGTGTTCGCCCTTGGTCAATTGATGCGGTTCCTCGCCGCCCGCCGTCGGCACGACCCAGATCGAAGTGTTGTAGCCTTCCTTCTTTTCGTTAACGGTCACGCGGACAAACGCCACGCGCGAACCATCCGGCGAAATCTGCGGATCACCGACCCAAACGAAGTCCCACAAATCTTTTTCGGTGACGTTTCGCTTCTGCGCGAACGAAGTGGCAACAACGAAAACGAGACCGGCGGCAACTAGAAAACGTGTGCGCATAGATCGGCGACTCTAACGGAAACAGCACTGCCGTGTCTATTCGTTCAACACCCCGCTTACCTCGACATGCTTACTTTCATGTCGCACCGCAGTCACTAATTAATGGTGAAGTTAGCAGCGGCGATCGCGCTGTCGTTGTATCCGTTTGCGATCGCCATCGCTTTGACGGTGTGCTGGCCTTTCCCCGTGACTACGATGCCTTTGAATTTAGTTTTCTTCTTGCCCGTCGTCGTCGGATAAACACTTGAGGATCTCGTGGGATCGCTTCCGTCGGTTGTATAGTAGATCGTCGCACCACTCGTAGCGCACGACATGGTAACGGTGACTTTCTTTTTAAACCTGCCGCCATTCGGCGAGATTGTCGGTGTGGCGACAGTGGGTAATGGTGTTGGTGTCGGTGTGGCGGTTGGGGTTGGAGTCGGAGTTGCCGTTGGCGTCGGAGTTGGTGTCGGCGATGAGGCAGTGTAGACGAAACCAAAAACGGCATTGTCGGAGGAAGTGAAGACACGGTTCTGGCCGCCGCGAACATCCGTCGCGACAAATCGACCGACATGATAGCCGAGTGCTGGGCTTTCCCAGCTGGTGCTATTGAAAGGCGGGGGACGAAGGGCAATGACGCTTCCAGTGCCTATCCAAAGTGAGCCATCGTTGCCGAAACTGAGGCCATATGGGGCGGCTGTCCCAATTTGTTGAACAAAGCTCTCAGTGTAGTGATCGCTCGCGTATTGCCAAAAATGCACATTGCCGTTTGCCTCGGCCCCAACCAATTGCGATGGATTTGTTCGACTTGTTACCAAAGCGAACCCTGTGCTTTGCACTAGGCTGTGTAACTGGCGGCTGGGACCATCCCAAGTATATAGATCGCTGGTGCCGACCACGGTCGCGATTTCGAGGCTACCATTACCATCGAGGTCCTGAACAACCAATCCATTCGTACCTCCGAACGAGCCGCTCCACAGATCAACCGACCGCCACGACTGAACACCGGATGGATAATCGTAAACATACACATAGACGCCGTCGGAGCCGGTCGTCGCGCCGTAATTCGTTACGATTACTTTTTTGGTGCCGTTGCCGTCGAGGTCCGCGACTTCAACAAAGCTGAAAGGCGAACCTGATGGGCGCGTAGCATTTGTCCACGTTCGAGTAAACGCGTTTGAAGAATCGAAGCGATAAATCTCAGCGGCGCCATCGTAAAAGTCCTCGGCCGCGACGACAATCTTCATCTTACCGTCGCCATCGACATCAGACAGCTTGAGAGCGTTAACGCCGTTCCACGCGTGGTTATTTACCACAGCCTGCGAGATTCCACGCAACGTCAGAGTAGCCAAATCGAAAACGAGGATACGTCCACTGCCATAGGTTGCGTCGGAATAATCGGAACAGACAACGAGTTCCAGTTTACCATCACCGTCGAGATCGCCGATTAGAGGACCGAGAAACGGACCTTCAAGGTCAATGCTTTGCCATTTGATCGCCTGCGGTGCCGTTGTCTTGCCGACGTACAAATAGTCGGGTCCCGTGTCGCTATAGCCTGCACCCCATAACACATCAACAACTCCATCGCCGTCCACATCGCGAACGGCGATGCTGGTAATGCCGTGCTCAGGATTTTGGATCTGCCACTTCATTGCCTGGGTCGACAAATCATGCACGTGCAAACTGCCCCATTGCGCATCGCCAATCAGTAACTCCGGCGTTCCATCATTATCGACGTCAGCAACCTGAATTGCCGCAGTGTTAAAATTACTTATCGACCAAAGGGGTAACTGCAACGCGATATCGTAGCTGTAGATTACATCCCATGCTTGGGCAGCAATTAATTGCTGATACGAGTGTCCTGACAATGGCGCCAGTGCTAGATAAGAACCAAATCCACTACTGCGCGTCCACTGGACGGCGCGCGTCGCCACGTCGATCACATTCCCGCTGGTTGTCGCAATCTCCAGACTAGGGTCGAGATCCATTTGCCCAACTACGACTTCGTAACCGCCAACTCCGGCAAGGGACCAGAGCAATTGTCCGGTCGGACCATCAGCTACGTACAAATCATTCGGCGTCGTGATTATCATGTCCGCGTAGCCATCACCAGTGACGTCAGTCAAATTTAACCCCGCAAATCCGGGTACGCCGGTATCTAGTTCACCTATCTGTTCTTTTGTATTGAAGTCGTAGGCAAAGATGCGGCCATCCTGTAACATGACAATGATTTCCGGCGTTGCGTCACCGGCTATATTGCCCAACAGGATTCGGCTGATCGTTACCGTATTATTGCCGGGCAACGGCGAATAAATAGGGCTGACAAAGACCTGATCGTAATTGCCGGTCTGCGCATTGTAGCGCACCGACTGCCAGAAATCGTTTCCCCAAAAATAACCGAGCGAACTGCCGCCGATAATGATTTCGGGCACGCCTCCGCCCAACGGCGTCGGGCCGATCGCGATATTGCTCGCGCCAATACCCGAACCCCAAATCGCGTATTCCCAGAATGGCTTTTGTGTGTTCGCCCCGCTTGCTGCGGTTGATGCACTTCTCGTATGTTTCCATGTTCCCGACCAACCCTGAGCGGCCTCAACCGGTGCGGTAGTGCTTGGCGCCGGCAACAGTTGTTCGAGCGTCTTGCGATCGTAGGTAATTGGGCAGTGGTTGGTATCCAGCACGGGTACGCCGGCGGCATTTGTCGGTTCGTTGCTTCGATCGAGCGGCAAACTTGACGCGGAACCAGCGACCACTGGCTGAATGCTCGCCAATGTTCCGGTGAGAATCAAAACGAGTAAGTAGACGCGTTTCGGACAAGCGATGAGAAAGCGTAAGTCGGGGGAGAAGGGGTTCATTTGCACATTGGGCTGAATCGAATCAGACGGGGGTTTTGGACGCGCCCGATTGTCGCAAATTGTCTTACGCGTGCAACGGGAAAATATCGTATGTCGATCTTTTGTCGCTAACTGCTTGAAAATCAGCGGCAAATTTATGCTGCCAAGGTGACGGTTCCGATGGAAGCAAACTTCGACATTCCTGCGGCTTCGCCGCGGGCTACATGTGCTCAATCACATTGTCGCCAAACTCGCTGCACTTGATCTCGGTCGCGCCGTCCATCAATCGCGCGAAATCGTAGGTCACGCGTTTGCTCGCGATCGCGCCGTTCATTCCTTTAATGATGAGATCGGCCGCTTCGGTCCAGCCCATGTAACGGAACATCATTTCGCCGGACAGAATCACCGAGCCGGGATTTACCTTGTCCTGGTTCGCGTATTTCGGCGCGGTGCCATGAGTCGCTTCGAAAACGGCGTGGCCAGTGATGTAATTCATGTTGCCGCCGGGCGCGATGCCGATTCCGCCGACCTGCGCCGCGAGCGCGTCGCTCAAGTAATCGCCATTCAAATTCAAGGTTGCGATAACGTCGAAATCTTCCGGACGGGTGAGCACTTGTTGCAATGTGATATCTGCGATCGCGTCCTTGATCACAATTCCGCCGCCAGGTTTGCCTTCCGGAATTTTGCACCACGGCCCGCCGTCGAATTCCTCCGCGCCGAAAAAGTTCTTCGCGACTTCATAACCCCAATCTCGAAATGCGCCTTCGGTGAACTTCATGATGTTGCCTTTGTGCACGAGCGTGACGCTTTTGCGTTTCATCAGGATCGCGTAACTGATCGCGCTGTGTACAAGGCGCACCGTTCCTGAATAGCTGACCGGCTTGAGTCCAAGACCGACGCGCACATCTGTCGGAAAATCTTTTGCACCGACACGGTCCCAAAATTCCTTCGCCTTGTCCTTCGTGCCGAATCGGATCTTCTCGAAATCTTTTGGAAATTCCTTTTGGAAGAAACCGAGAATCTTTTGCGCCTCAGGCGTACCGGCAGCGTACTCAATGCCGGCATAAATGTCTTCGGTATTTTCGCGAAAAATCACCATGTCGACTTTGCCCGGCCGTCGAACAGGCGAGGGGACGCCGGCGAACCATTGCACCGGCCGTAAGCAAACATAAAGATCGAGAAGTTGCCGCAGCGCGACGTTCAAGGAGCGAATCCCGCCGCCGACCGGAGTCGTGAGAGGACCTTTAATGCCAACGAGATATTCGCGAAATGCTGCTACGGTGTCGTCCGGCAGCCAATTGTCGAACTTATCCTTGGCCGCTTGTCCCGCGAACACTTCGAACCAGGAAATTTTCTTTTTGCCGCCGAACGCTTTTTCCACCGCGGCATCGAACACGCGCACGCTTGCCGCCCAAATGTCAGGGCCGGTCCCATCACCGCGAATGAACGGGATAATCGGATTATCGGGAACGTTTAAGCGTTGATCGCGAGTAATCTTTTCGCCTTTCGGCGGCGTGATGTCTTTGTACGGCATAGGCGGCACTCTGCCGTGAAAGTGACGAGTGACAAGTGACGAGTGGCGAGAAAATATGCGACGTCGCGCTGGCTGTAGAGGCCGCTGTCTCAGCGGCAGAGTTTTTCAAGATTCTTGCCGTTGTATTCCTGAATCGCGCAGTACGCGTGGATGTCGATCTTTCTCGACGCATGTCACACGTGCACTTCCGCTCGCTATGGCATGCGACTGGCTAAAACGGGCCTTATGCTTCTCCTTGCTCGCCCTCGAGGCGAAAGGCTCGCCGCGTTTATCAGCATCGGTCAGGTCAACTTCGTCGCCGGCCTGACTCTGCTGACTGCGTTCGTCGTTGGCGGTTCCGGGTACTTAATTAGAGAGCTGCATCGGCAGGCAGGCGCCGCGTGGGTCGCTACCGGTTTGCCGCAGTCCGCTGCCCCCGCCGTCGCGCAGCCGATCGTGACCGACAACATGCTGCACGTTAGTTCGATCGCGCTCGGCCGGACGCCAATCGCGGTCGTGAACGGCGCGCTCGTCAGTGAAGGCGCGTCCGTGCAATTGTCGACGCCGGACGGAAACGTTTTTTTGCGCGTGGGAAAAATTCGCGACGGCGCAGTCGATTTCCATTACGCCGGCAAGGTCTTGGCGGTCAATCTAGCCGCGCCAGCTTTAAGCAAACGCTGATTTGGTTGTAGCGGCGGCTGTCTCAGCCGCAATCTTACGCGCGCTTCAACAGCTGCTTGAAACGCCGCCGCTGATTGTAGCAAAGCGCCGCAAACGCTAACGCCGCCGCCGCATAAGTGCTTGGCTCCGGAACCGCGGTGAATGTCACGTCAACTTCGCTGCCGGTAACGGTGAACATCGCACCGGCGAAGGCCGGAGAATTGATTACCGAAAAATCACCCGCGTCGAGATTGGTCTGGGAACCGTAACTGAACAACTTGTACGTTGCTCCGGATTGAACACCGCTCAGCGCACCGAAGCTGATCTTGAGCAATCCGCTATTGCTCGCAGTCGGAGCCGTGAAAACCCCGCTGCTTAAACTAATCAAATCGGAATTGTTCGTCGCCCCAAGATCAAACTTGAATGTGGCACCAGACGTAGCAGTCAAGCCGCCGCTCAAAGTAAGCGCGCCCACTGTGCCGACTCCGCCGGGTGTGATCGTGCTGTCAGTATTGGCTGTTGTCACCAGTCCTGTGATAATTCCAGTCGTTCCCGCGCCACTCAGCAATGTTGCCGTTGTTGCCGCAGCGTTTGTGAAATTAAATGCGCCACTGCCGGTAGCAGAACCGCTAGTGTTTTGCACGTTGATGCTCCCAGCGCTTAGCGAAGTTCCAGCAGTGTACGTATTTCCAGTTGCTTTGGATAGAATGAGCGTCCCCGTACCGCCTTTGGTAAGGGTGCCACCGGCCACGCCGGAAATTGTGTTCGAGAACGTGGTGTTAGTATTGTTGATATTAAACGTACGGCCGCCACTCGCTAGATTCATTGTGCCATCGAAAATCAGATCGCCGGTGCCGCCTGTGTTAAAATTAATTCCGGTACCCCCGAACAGGATTGCGTTTGAAATTGTGCGCGTTGTGCTGTCGGTACTTTGAATGAAACTGGTGCTTGCTGCACCGTTGTTTCTCACCGTGAGCGTTCCTGTTCCTAAGGGACCGCTTGTGATGTTACCAGGTCCGCCCACCGAGCTGCTTCCGATACTAAGGAGTCCAGCGGAGCTTTGAGTGGTTGCGCTGCCCCATATAACGCCCCCGCTAAATGTGTTTGGCCCACTTAACGTCAGGGTACTAGTACCAAGCTTATTTAGGCTACCAGCTCCGCTAATTGTCCCCGAAAGCGTGCCGTTGGTCGTTGCTGTGAGAGTCAAATTATTAGTCAGCACGATATCATTCGTGATCGTTACAACGGGTTTTACGGTCCCGGTCGCATTAAAAGTCATCGTTGGCGTTGTCGCGCCATTGCTAACAAACTCCAAGGGACTACCGGAGATTGTCACTGTGGGTGCAGCACCGCTTGCGGGTCCGGCGTAAGTAAAATTCAGAATATTCAGCTGAAAGTTTCCAACGAGATCATTGTTAGTGAAAATCGTTGCGCCTGCTGCAAGCGCTGCGCCGTTACCGAAAACTAATTGCGTAGTAGCCCCGCTGGTAGGTGTAGCATCCCAGTTAGTTCCCGCGCTCCATTGATCGGCAGTGCCAGCGGTGTTGCTTGTCGTCCGGGTATAGTTAGGGTCGCCCGGAATCGGGCTTGGCGTTGGGGTTGGTTTTGGTTTGCCGCCTTTGCCCCAGCCGTTAGGGGTGTTACCCGAAAGACGGTTGCCGGCGATCGATTGCGCGCGCAGCGTCGTGACTGACACGACGCAGATTAGGAACGCTGAAATAGAAATCAAAAAACGCGCTTTCATTACTTATGCGCGATTTCCTGCGCTTGCGGTGCGGGCAAGTTGTGGTTCGCCCGCTCGTGCGCGAAGACGCGGAAGGCAATGAGCATCATCGCCAGGGTGAGGACGATCAGCGCGATGTCGATCCGCCGGTGCGTTTTGTTTGCGTAAGGGTCGATTCTAGGAGGCATCAAAATGGGAAGTTGAGGGTGCGAGTTGAGGGGGGACGGAGGAGGGGAGAGGGCGTCGGTGAAATACTTTTTGGTGGGTTAAACTTCGGCGTCCATTACGGCCCCTCGCCGGGGCAGAATCAGATCAGGCGGCGCCTCAAAGGTCAATTCAAAAAGCGAGGAAAAACCTCATATTCTTGCCAGATTCGAAGTGACACAAAGAGAGGTTTTTACGGAACAAGCTGAGTGAAACCGGGCAGAGTTTACCGCCGAGATCGCAGAGTTCGCCGAGAGAATGCAAAGAAAATGCGAATCGATTCCGTCACTCCGCGATTCTCTGTGTTCTCTGCGGTTAATCTAAGGCTTCAATCGTACGGCAGGCCGTCGAGCAGCGTGCGTTCTTCGGGCAGGAGCTGATCGAGTTTGATGTAACGCGATTCGGTTTGTGCTTCTTCGGCCCGGCCGTTCGCGGCGATGACAACGGCGTGAACAGTGAGCGCGGATGGCGTGAGCGCGTTTGGCGCGACTTGCACGTTGTCGTAAAGCGCGAGCGCGTCCGCCGCGCGGTTTTGTTTCAAGCGCGCGAGCGCGAGAAATGTTCGATGCGGCAACGAGCGTGGATTTTTCTCGACGAGCTTTTGCGCGACGTCGGCAAGCTCCTCGACGCTGGAATTGGGCGAAACTAAACTGGTTCCGGCACCGATAACTTGCGTGGGCGGCGTGAGCAGCAGCCGCAAATAGCCTTCGTCGTTCTGCAACGCCGCGTCGTTCGGCCACATCTTCAACATGTCCGCGAGCACGTCGTGAATTTTTTTCGTGTCGCCGCTGCGTTGCACCATCCGCAACCGCCCCGCTTGCGCCGGCCGCAACTTCGGCGCTTGTTGCGTTGCCCTTTCGTAAGCCCGCTGCGCAAGATCGACATTCCCGTTTTTCTCCGCGTAATCGCCTAACGAAAGCAACTTGCCCGAATCGTCGCTCGCCGATTCGAACGCGCGCTGCCAATTATTTTCCGCGGCCGCTTTTTCGCCGAGCTGCGCGCTGCAACGGGCGAGATACATGTGCTGCGCCACCGCATCGAGCGGGTAGCGATCGTTCAGTAAAATTTGTTTCACTTCACTCCAACGATCGAGTCCGCCGAGCGCGTCGAGGTATTGCAAAAAAACATCGCGACTCACGAGTGCTTTCTCGAGCGGAATCGCTTCCAGCATTTTACCGAATTCCTTTTTCGAATTGAGCCACGTCGCGAGCGCGAGAAGATCGGACGCGTCGCCATCTCTGAATTCCGCAATTGCTTTGGCGATCCGCTCGTCGTGATGCGAACGATCGACATGTTCCTGCAAATCGAGCGCGAGAAGTTTTTGCGGCGCTTTCGAGAGCGGATGATTTTCGAGCGCGCTGCGAATTTCCTCCGTCGTCATCGCGATCGGCCGGCCGCCATCAGGTGAAGGCGCGACTGAACGTTGCGCGAGCAACACCAGCGCGTCCCGTGCGGCCGCGCTTTGTCCGCGCGCAATTTTTTCAATGCGCGACCAGGCATCTGTTATGCGTTCGTTGCTCCCGGTTGATCCACTCGCCAGCGAAAGTTGGAGGAGCGCGCCTTGCAATTGCTGAAGCTCGGTCGCGTTCGGATCATCGGAAACTTTTCGTAATGCGCTCGCCGCCTCTTCGGCCGCGCCTTTTTGGATCGACAATTGCGCGGAGAGAATCCAACCCGCCGCGTCAATTTGATTTGAATCCCGCATTGCGTGAACCGCGCTTTCCGCGCGCGAGATTTCGCCCAGCGCCAGTGCGATCGCCGCTTCGTCTTGTCGATCTTCGCGCGTCAGTGGCGCCAAATCCTCGAGTTGTTTCCAAAACTCAAGCGCATCCGATTGCCGCGTGCGCGAAAGAAATCGTGCCACTGCTCGAATCGCTTGCGGCTCGGTGGGACGCAACTGATACGCGGCGCTCGCTTCCTTGCGCGCCTCGATCCAATTTTCGCTCAGTATATAAGCGAACGCTCTGGCCGCGTGCCGGCGCGCCTGAAAAGCTTTGATCGCGTTCAGCGTTGGCCGGGCGCCAAAAATTCCGGCAACGATAACGACGAGCAGGATTATCAACGCGACGAGAACCCGGCGACGATTGCGTTTTTTGAGGCGGATCTCCTCCGCCGTCATCATGAATTCGGAATCGGACACCATCGTTATTCGTTATTGGTTATTCGGACGCTTTAGATAACGCATGTAACCATTGATGACTGTCACTGCCGTGGAAACCAACTGTCTACCTTGTTGAACGAGCTCGTCGGGCAAGAGATTTTCATCTTTGCCGGTGATCAGATGATCGAGCACTTCCCAACACGATCCCCTGGCGTTGCTACAAAATTTTGCGTTGTCGAGATGATGGAATCGTCCGTAACCCTCAGCGATATTCGCGGTGGTTGAGCGTGCCGCGCGTAGCACCTGATCTCCTAATCGGTACCGCTCGTGCTTTGGTAACGCTGATACGATTTGTCCTGCCACGAACAGCCTGAGCGCTCGACAATGTTTCCAACAGTCCAAATCTTCAAACGTGCGAATCAGAGGAACCTTTTTCATGTCCCGATCCTAACAAACGTGGCTAAGTGTCACGAATAACAAACAACAAATAACGATGTTCGCTTCCGAACAAATCCTCGGCATCAAATTCTTCAATGGCACCGTTGATGAAGCGGTCGAGGAAATGTCGCGCAGCGGCGGTCTGCTCGTGGTGCCTGCCGCGCCGGCGCTCGTGAAAATTTGTGAGGACGACGATTATCGGCGCGCGTTGACTTCTGCCGACATGGCGATCGCGGACAGCGGCGCGATGGTGTTGTTGTGGAAAGTTCGCACCGGACGCAGCGTTGAGCGCATTTCCGGTTTGAAGTTTCTAAAACGTTTGGTTGCGCGACTTGCGTCACATCCGGACGAGCGCGTGCTTTGGATCGTTCCGAGCGAGCACGCGCACGAGAAGACGATCGCGTGGTTGCGCAAAATGAATCTTACCGGCACGGCCGATTTTTACGTCGCACCGCGCTATGAAAAACAAGTGCGCGATCCCGCGCTCGTCGCCAAGATCGACAATCACCCGCCCGCGCACGTTGTTGTCGGAATCGGCGGCGGCGTTCAGGAAAAGCTCGGGCTTTTCTTGAAGGAAAATCTGCGCGCGCGTCCGGCCATTCATTGCATCGGCGCGGCGCTCGCATTCCTGACCGGTGATCAACCGCCGATCCCGATGTGGGCGGACCGTTTTTATCTCGGCTGGTTTCTGCGCCTGCTTCGACAGCCGCGGCTGTACGGTCCGCGATATTTGAGCGCGCTGCAATTGCCGGCACTCATTTTTAAGTATCGCGATAAGCTGCCGCCGTTGCGCGGTTGATGTAAAACGCAAGCATGGATATCTTCAGCTCATGAGCGCCACCGAATTCATCGAAGGATTGAAGGCGATGCCGGCGGAGGAACGGGAACGAGTGTTTGCGACTCTCGCTGAAAATCCTGAATGGCGGGAAGATATTCTCGACCTGATAACGCTTAGCGAACGGAGAGACCAACCAGCTCGTCCGCTCGATGAGGTGCTCAAAGATCTCAATATTGAGGCATGAAGTGGCGCGTCGCGGTTGCGCGCTCAGCCGAGAAAGAGCTCGGTAAGATTTCGACTGATAATCAGCTCCGAATTGCGCGATCGATTCGATCATTGGAGGCAAATCCTTTTCCCGCTGGCGCGAAACATTTGAAGGGGCGAGAAGAGTTTCGAATCAGAGTGGGGGATTATCGGATTCTGTATATCGTCGATCATGAATCTCGGTCCCTGACTATTTCAGCCATCGGTCACAGACGAGAGGTTTACCGCTGAAATGAAAATCTTGGGATTAAACGCATACCACGGCGATTCCGCCGCGTGTCTGTTTGTCGATGGCAAACTCGTCGCCGCGGCGGAGGAGGAACGTTTTCGGCGGATCAAGCATTGGGCCGGCCTTCCGACCAGCGCGATCAATTACGTTTTGCAGGAGGCCAAGCTTTCGATCGGCGAGATCGACCACGTTGCGATCAATCGCAAACCGGGCGCGAACAATTTGCGCCGCGTTCTTTTTGGGCTGACCCACCTTCCGCATCCCACGCTCGTCGCGCAGAAAATTCAGAACATGCGCAGCGCCGCGTCCATTCAGGAAACGCTTCAGCAAGTTTACGGCACGGAGATCAAAGCCCAGACGCATCACGTCGAGCATCATCTCGCGCATCTCGCCTCGGCCTATTTGGTTTCCGGTTTCAATGAAGCGGCCTGCATGTCGGTCGACGGTTTCGGAGATTTCGCCAGCACCGTCTTCGGATTCGGGCAGGGAAGCGAGGTCAAGATCGACAGTCGCGTTTATTTCCCGCACTCGTTAGGCATTTTTTACTCGGCGCTTACGCAATATCTCGGCTTCCCGCATTACGGCGACGAATACAAAGTGATGGGACTGGCGCCTTACGGCGAACCGAATTATCTCGAACCGCTCCGCGAAGTCATTCGCATCCAGCCGGACGGAAGTTTTCGATTGAATCTGAAATTTTTCCGGCACCACGTCGGGAATGTTTCCTACAGTTGGCAAGATTGCGCGCCGGAAGTTGGAACGCTTTACCGGCAGGCGCTGGTCGATCTTCTCGGTCCCGCGCGCAGACCGGACGAGCCGCTCGAACAAAAACACAAAGACATCGCGCGTTCGGTGCAGGCAACCTACGAGAAGGCGTTCTTTGCGT
Source organism: Chthoniobacterales bacterium (assembly GCA_036270275.1). Taxonomy (GTDB): domain Bacteria; phylum Verrucomicrobiota; class Verrucomicrobiia; order Chthoniobacterales; family UBA10450; genus AV40. The sequence goes on from DATBCV010000051.1 coordinate 25,571, forward strand.
TGCTTCACGCGCTTCACAAACAACATCCGACCGATCATCTCGCGCTCGCGGGAGGTTGCGCGATGAACTCGGTCGCGAACGGAAAAGTTTATCGACGCACACCCTTCAAGAAAATGTATTGCCCGGCCGCGGCGGGTGATGCCGGGGGCGCGATCGGCGCCGCGGCGTACGTCCAATCGCAGCTCGACAAAGCCGCGGACATCGCGATACCCGCGAGCGAAAGCGAAGATGTCGATCTTGCCCCGCTCACGACCTACGATATTCGATCGAAACGCAAATTGATCTTCGCCTATCTTGGGCCCTCAGCGAGCGAGGAAGAGATCCACGCGCTGATCGATTGGAAGAAAAAGCAGCTCGCGGATTCCGGCTGCGCGATTGCTTACATTGGCGACGAAGAAGAACTGTTCAAGCGAACCGCGCAGGCGATTGCCGACGGAAAAATCGTCGGTTGGTTCCAAGGCCGAATGGAATGGGGCCCGCGCGCGCTCGGAAATCGCTCCATCCTCGCCGACCCGCGTAAAGCCGAAATCAAAGATGTGCTCAACGCGAAAATAAAACGGCGCGAATCGTTCCGCCCCTTTGCGCCGTCGATCTTGCGCGAATCGGTGGCGGAATGGTTCGAAACGGACGATGACGTTCCGTTCATGATGGAAGTTTTCCAAGTCCGCTCGAAATATCGGGAGCAAATCCCGGCGGTCGTTCATGTCGATGGAACGGGCCGGCTCCAAACCGTCCATCGCGAAACGAA